>JAWOBX010000068.1:0-24306 GCA_046484125.1 Dehalococcoidia bacterium
TTAACGTGGTCGATGCTGATACCCTTCGGGACGCCCAATTGCATCCGGAGAACTATCAGGACCTGGTGGTTCGGGTAGTCGGATACAGCGCCTTTTTCGTTGAACTGGAGAAATCGGTCCAGGACGATATTATTAGCCGTACAGAACACGCCGTGTAATTTTTCTGAGAAGTCAATCGGCAGAGGTCAGTAGCCAGAACGCTTATGGACATTACTCATCTGGAGAGAAAGGGATTAAAACTCTTGATTACGCACATCGGATCCCCCTCCTCCCAACGATCTCAATCCGGTGAAAGGCAAATATTGAAAAACGAATCATGACAGGGCGATTAACTGGCCGTATTTTTAACATCCAGCGGTATTCCCTGCATGACGGTTCAGGGATCAGGACTCTTGTTTTCTTCAAAGGATGTCCGTTGAAATGCCTTTGGTGTTCCAATCCCGAATCTCAAAAAGCCGTACCCGAACTCGGATTCATCGACGCCCGCTGCCCCGGAGCCGAAACGTGCGGCGCCCCATGCGTGCAGGCTTGCCCCCTTGACGCGATTCAACTGAATCCTCAGAACAAACCCGCCATCGATAGGGAATCTTGCGATGCGTGCGGAAAGTGCGCCCAGGTATGTCCGAGGGATGCGCTGAAGGTGGTGGGACATGAGATGAGTGTGGACGAGGTCATGGCCGAAGTAGAAAAGGACCGGCCGTTTTACCGGCGGTCCGGTGGCGGCCTCACCCTGGGAGGTGGTGAACCGCTCTCGCAATACAAATTCGCAAAAGCGCTCCTCGAGGCAGCCGAGGCAGAATACCTGCACACCGCCATCGAAACCAGCGGACATGCTTCATGGGAACAATTTGAATCCATCCTCAAACACGTTGACCTTCTGCAAATAGACCTCAAACACTTCGACCCCCGCAAGCATAAAGAACTGACCGGGCAATCGAACGAACTAATAACGGAAAACCTCAAGAAAGTCCTTTCCGTTAAAGAACCCCGGGATGTCATCGTCAGGATTCCGGTAATTCCCGGCTGCAATGACAGCCTCGAAAACATCGAAGGCTCCGCCAGATTTATTTCGGAACTGGGCTTCAACCAGACGGAACTGATCCCCTATCACAAAATGGGCACCTCGAAGTACGCTCAATACGGGATGCAATACCCGCTTGATGGACTGGAACCCCCGATCCCGGCAGATATCGAGAGGCTTGAAACCATTCTCGATGATTATGGATTACAACAGATGAGGGGTATCATCTGATACATAGAAAGCCAATATACTGATTAACCCCTTTTGGTTTACCTATTTTTCAGAGGCCCCGAAGAAATATCAAAAACCTCTCATTGGGGAGTTCAGGGGGCATGTTTAACGCATGGCCAAATGAGGAGGACTCGCATGCACGCGGTGTATTTCGATGATGGAAAAGTAGCGCTGCGCGAAATCGAAGAGCCCGTCGATGAAGGGAGAAGGGTGCATGTTCGCTCCATCGGCATTTGCGGCTCCGATCTGCATATGCTTGAAATGAAATTCCCGACCGCTTACGTGGCTGGCCACGAGATTGCCGGCGTGCTAGATGACGGAACACCGGTGGTAGTCGAACCGGTTGTCCCCTGCGGAGAATGCGAATTCTGTAAGGTTGGAAAGTATAATTTGTGTCCGGACGCAATGATTCTCGGTATTGCCCGAAACGGAGGCATGGCGGATGAAGTTATTGTTCCTGAAAGGTGTCTCGTGCATCTTCCATCAAACGTCCACGTGATGGATGCCTGCCTTGCTGAGCCATTGGCTGTAGCGGTGCATGGAATACACTTGGCTGGGGTAAAGGGGAATCAGCGGGTAGCTGTCATAGGCGGCGGCACGATTGGACTTTGTGCTGTCGCAGTTGCCAGTGCCAACGGCGCAGAGGTGGGGCTATCTGCGCTATACGATCACCAAACAGCGATTGGCCGCCGTTTTGGAGCGGGGAATATTGAAGGGCAATACGGCCTGGTAGTCGATTGTGCCGGAACAGATCAGGCCATCAATCAGGCTATAAGGATTTGCCAGCCGGGCGGAACCGTTTTAATACTCGGCACATACTGGGAATCGATGGCAACCCCCCAGCTTTTGGCTATGATGAAAGAGATCACGATCGTCAATTCGTATATGTACGCCGAGAGCAACGCCGGGCGCGATTTTGATATTGCGGCGGCGCTGCTTTCCAGAAATCCTGGTATGGCCGGTTCGCTGATCACCCACCGGTTTCCATTGAGTGAGGTGGAACAGGCATTTTCTACGGCACGTGACCGAAAATGGGGTGCCATCAAAGTGGTATTGGAACCTTAGATCATTGAATATGGGGATATTACAAGCAAAAGCGATATAAGGCCATAAGGAGGTATCAACACCATGAAAACTGCTTCGATAGTGCTCATTCTGGCAATCTTATCGACGATCTTACTGCTTTTGATGGCCTGCGACGGCGATGGCGCGACTTCCCCTTCCCCGAAACCTTCACAAACAAAAACCGCCGAGCCAACCCTGTCCCCCGAACCCGAACCTGAAAAACTGGTAACATATACCGAGAACCGGGAACCATGCGATTGCCGCAGTGAGAACAAGAATCTCTACTGGGGAGAGTTGCATGCCCATACCACACTCTCCTATGATGCATATGTCTGGGGCACCATGACCACTCCCGAACAGGCATATGAATTCGCAAAGGGTGGTACTATTGCATTAACCGCACCCGGTACTGACCGGGTACGGCAGGTCAGCCTTTCCCGGCCACTCGATTTCGCGGCTCTGACTGATCACCAGGAGTACCTCGCCGAGACATATCTTTGCACCGATGAAGATTCGGGCGCATATAACAGCCAGCTCTGCCAGCAGTTTCGGGAAGGCGGAGGGAAGGCTCTGATGCCGTTTTCTTTAAATCTCCGGAATGTTCCCCCTTCTCATATTGAGGAGATATGTCAGTCACCAGGTGTTGATTGCCGGGAAATCAGCAAAGACATCTGGGAGGCCATTGTGCAAAACGCCGAGGATGCTTATGATAGGACTTCGGATTGTTCCTTTACAGCATTCCCGGCATACGAGTTCACCTTAAGCCCGCACCTGAGCAACAAACACCGCAACATCATTTTCCGCAATGCCGAAATTCCCGAGCTGCCGCCTTCTTCATTCGAGCAGAGCGATGAACAAGGTTTCTGGGCTGAACTTGCCGGCACCTGTCTGGATAAGGAAAACGATTGCGATTTCATCGCCATTCCTCACAATTCCAACTGGAGTAACGGCAACATGTTCATGCTGGATTACCCGGAAGGCCTGAGCCTCGAAGATCAAAGGGAGATGGCTGCCTTTCGCGCACGGATGGAACCGCTGGTTGAGATCGCCCAGCATAAGGGAAGTATGGAGTGCCGGAACGGCTTCGAAGGAATCCCTGATGACCCCTTATGTGATTATGAGAAATTAAGGGCCGAAGATGCGGAGGAATGCATCGAGCCGGGTAAAGGAGGAATGGCTGGCGCCGGCTGTATCTCACGCTACGACTACATTAGGAATGTATTGAAGCTGGGGCTTTCAGAATGGCTCCGGCTGGGAGTGAATCCCTACAAACTCGGAATCATTGGGGGCACAGACACTCATAACGGGACTCCGGGCAAGACCGAGGAATATGATTACCCCGGTCACTGGGGGTCAAATGATAATACACCTGAAAAGCGCTTGACCTACAACCCCCCTCTGCCCAGCATGTCACTCTATAATCCCGGCGCATTGACCGCTATCTGGGCCGTTGAGAACAGCCGGGACGCTTTGTTCGAATCCCTCCGTAACCGGGAAACCTACGCTACCACAGGGCCACGCATTTCCGTGCGTTTCTTTGGCGGATGGGATTTTCCTGCCGGTCTTTGCGAGGCTGACGACTTCGTATCGGTCGCATATGATAAGGGGATTCCCATGGGAGGAGATCTGCCCGTCAAACCGGAGAGTGCCACCGCACCGACATTTGCTGTTGTAGCGGAAAAAGACCCGGGGGTGAAAGGCCATCCAGGAAACGATTTGCAGCAGATTCAGATCATTAAGGGGTGGATTGATCAAGAAGGTAACGAGAGAGAGAGGATCTTCACTGTAGCAGGGGATCCCGATAACGAGGCAACTGTGGACCCGGAAACTTGCGAGCCCATCGGTGAAGGATGGGAGCGTCTGTGTGCGGTATGGCCTGACCCGGAGTTCGATCCATCACTTCCCGCTTTCTACTACGTACGGGTTGTTGAGAATCCCAGCTGCAGGTGGACCCAGTATGACTGCAACAAGTTCTCTGAAGATGATATGCCGGAAGTCTGCACTAACCCTGCGGTCAAGAAGGTTGTCCAGCAGAGGGCCATTACCTCTCCAATATGGTACGAGCCGGCAAAGTAAACGATTACGTGACTGACCAGGGGCACCAGAAAACGGCCCTCGATCAAGTAACAAAGCCGCACATATCCGCGAGGCAGCATTCGCGGCAAGCCGGGCGCCTTCTGCAATAATCCTTGCCGTGGCGCACGAAAAGGGCGTGATATTCATTGAACATTCCTTCATCAGGGGGCAGATTTTCCATGAATACGGCCTGTAACGCCCTGTAGCTGCCTGTATTCGGATTCAAGCCCAGTCTGTCCATGATCCGGTGCGTATAAGCATCGACGACGAAGGTCGGCTTCCGGGCGGCATAAAGAATGATCGAGTCCGCGGTCTCCTGACCGATGCCGTAGATAGAAAGAAGCTCCTCCCTCAACCCACTGATGTCAGAGGCAAACATCCTCTCCAGGGAATCGGCGTGCACAGTCCCGAGGTGTTCCACAAATGCCTTGAGCTTCCTCGACTTTACGTTGAAATATCCTGAGGGCCGTATCAGTCCGGCAAGTTCATCGGTCGGGATCAGGCGCAGGGCTGAAGGGCTCAGAGCCCCTGCTTCTTTCAGATTCCCGATGGCCTTCTCGACATTGGACCATGCGGTGGACTGGGTAAGGATAGCCCCGACGATCACCTCAAAAGGGTCATCGGCCGGCCACCAGTTTTGGGGACCATACTTATCCCTGAGGCGCTGGTAAATATGACCCAGATGTTCTTCTACGGACATACTAAGTGTAACTGAGCCGCGATACCCACTCGGGATAGCGTGCCTGAGGAATCATGTCTCTGGGAAGATACGGCTTTATATCAATTAACGGTGTACCGTCAATGGCATCGAGCCCGCGTACCTTTAAGGAATTCCCGTTTCGCTCCAGCAACTCCACAACCGTCAGCCCGACGTTGTTCGGCCTGTGAGGCGCACGTGTAGCAAACAGTCCAGTGAGCGGCATGTCGCTTCTCCCCTGTGGATGGACTTTGGGTGAGTAGGGTCGGGTAGATTTATGCATCCAGAAAATCACGATGATATGGGTGAAGCCCTCCAGTCCGTCCAGCAAGTCCACGAGGGTACTGTCTATAATCAGCTCGGACTCGATTTCACTCCAGCCATGGCGCATCATCTGCCCTACACCGTTTTGAACTCTGCCTATTTTCCTCAGGGTTATCTCAGAATACTTTTCCATGTACCAGTACCAGTTTAGCGCAAATTCGCAGCATTTATGTTAAACTCGCGCTGCACCCAGACCCCCCGGGGAAAGGAATCTGTTCCCATGTAGTGGCCTGAAGAGGCCGCCGGTTGGGAACCATTACCCTCGGGTGGGGGGAATTGACATGATATGGTGAGCACTAGTGGACTCTCTCTAACGCTTCTATATAAGTGTTCCGCAATGCTATTTTCACCCATTGCTTCACTTGAAAAGCTGATTACTCCGGTAACGCACTCGGGGTTGCGGGTGCGTGGCGGGGATGAGGCTGAGTATTCGCGTACAGTTAATATCAGCGAAGGTCTGGTTATTTACGGGACTTTTCACTAGATCTCCCTGCCTACCGCCTCAGCTATAGGTTTGAGTTCCGCCATCAATTTCTCGAAGTTTTTAAAAGTCAGGGATTGCAGGCCATCCACAAGAGCTTCCTCGGGTTTTGGATGAACTTCGATCAGCAGGCCGTCCGCACCTGACGCTACGGCTGCCTTGGCCAGGCTGGGAACATATTCGTAGTGCCCGGCGGCATGACTCGGATCCACTATTATGGGTAAATGGCTGAACCGCTTTATAACCGAGATTGAAGAGATATCCATGGCAAACCGGGTGCTATCCTCGAAGGTTCTTATACCACGCTCACACAGGATGACCTTTGTGTTACCCTCCGCCATCAGGTAATCGGCAGCGGTAAGCCATTCCATGACGGTGGCGGAGAGCCCCCGCTTGAGCAAAACCGGCTGTCGTACTTTTGCCAGCTCTTTTAAAAGTGAGAAGTTCTGCATATTACGGGCACCCACCTGGAGGATGTCGACGTTCTTTGCCAGCAGATCGATGTGCTCGACATCCACCACTTCGGATATTACCAGTATATCGAATTCCTCCTTCACCTTGGCCAGCAGCTTTACCCCTTCTTCCTCAAGGCCCTGGAAGGCGAACGGGGATGTTCTGGGCTTGAAGGCCCCTCCCCTGATCACCGCGCCCCCGATTCTCTTGACCGCCCTGGCTGTATCTTTTAACTGCTTCTCACTCTCGACGGCGCATGGGCCGGCCATTATCACCAGCTTTCTACCCCCGATTTCCACCCCTTTTATCTTAAATCTGGTGGCGCGAGGATTAAACTCCCGCGAAGCCAGCTTATAGGGCTTCATCACCCTGGTGACACTTTCCACTCCCGGCAACACGGCGAATGCGTCCGTCGGGGCTTTCCCCGTATCAGTGCCCAGGATCGCTACCACGGTCTTATCGGTGCCTACATTCAGTTGGACGTTGAATCCGAAGGAGTAGGCCCTCTGCACCACCTGGTCGACCTGCTCCTGTGAAGCCCCTTTCTTCATCTCCACTATCATCTCGTCTCATCCTCCAGAACAAATGCGGTCACGCTTCCTGATTGTAGCAACAACCGTCAGGCAAAACAACAGTGCGTCCGATTGCTTTCCCTGACATGAATATACATGACATAAAGATTTGCCCCTCAATTATTTATTTTTTAAAGCAGGCGGCCCCCTTGACCCCAGCGTGCTGCCATGCTATCCTCTCAATATCCTGAAACCTCGCCTCACTCATTGTACCTCATTTGTTGTTACTGGAAGAGCGCTACTAAGGAGTCGTCACTTAGAATTATGGAAAGGTCTGCAAAAGAAATCTGGGATGCTGCGCTGGGGGGGCTGGAGGTACAGGTTACCAAATCCAACTATCAGACGTGGCTTAAAGACACCATCGGCATCTCCTATTCCGGTGGTGTCTTCGTAATAGGAGCCCCCAGCGCCTTTGCCGTTGAATGGCTGGAAGCACGTCTTCACCATTTGATCAGAAGGACGCTGACCAGTATAATCGGTGAGCCGGTTGAAATAAGGTTCGAAGTTTCTAAAGACAATGAATACGTCACTCAGGCAAATCCCGGCAAGAAGACTAACGGCAAGAATGGCCAGTGCGCCTTCAATTCGAAATATACATTCTCCTCATTCATCGTCGGTAACTGTAACAGACTTGCCCATGCCGCCGCGCTGGGGGTCGCGAGGAACCCGGGGAGCATGTATAATCCCCTGTTCCTTTACGGGGGTGTTGGTCTGGGTAAAACCCACCTGTTGCATGCCATCGGACAGGAGGTTGTCCGTGATTCTCTTCATGTTTTATACGTCACAGCTGAACAATTCACCAATGAATTCGTAAATGGCATCAGGGAGAGGACTACGGAGGAGTTCCGGAACAAGTACCGTTCGGCTGACGTGCTTCTCATCGACGACGTGCAGTTCATAGCCGGCAAAGAACAGACCCAGGAAGGCCTGTTCCACACTTTCAACGATCTGCACACAGCGAATCATCAGATAATACTCAGCAGTGACCGACCACCAAAAGCGCTTTCATTACTTGAGGACCGGCTCCGGTCCAGGTTTGAATGGGGTTTGATAGCCGACATACAGTATCCGGACTTCGAAACAAGGATTGCCATACTGCAAACCAAGGCCGAGGAGCTCCAGATTGATGTTCCTCCTGAAGTAATACATTTAATAGCCCGAAGAGTCCAGGATAATATTCGAGAGCTGGAGGGGGCACTCAACAGGGTGATCGCGTTCTCCAGGCTTTCCAACTCTCCGATTACGGTTGAGATCGCCGCCCAGTCCATGAGCGATATAGCCGCTGATGAGACCAGAAAAAGCCTGACCACCGATTTGATAGTTGAGACGGTCTCTCACTATTTCCAGCTTACTCCTGAGGCGCTGATAGGCAAGAAACGCGATAAGTCAGTGGCATTCGCCCGGCAGGTCGCGATGTATCTTATGAGAGAGGAGCTGGAGATTGCCTGGACCGACATCGGCAGGGCGGTTGGCGGTCGGGACCACAGCACAGTCTTCTACGGACACAATAAGATCTCGGCCGAAGTGGAGGCCAGTCCCGCTCTCCGCAGGGATATATTCGAGATCAAAGAAAGGCTATACGCCTGAGACAGCCCCGACAACACCTTACCCCCGAATGTTGTGGATAAGTCCCTGTTTTTCGTGGAAAACCCTCGCAGACTGTGGATAAGTCCCGCGCCTTTACGCATCAATCTCCGGTTATCCTCGCCTGTGCCACAGGGCCCTGAAAACTGTCCACTTCATCCATGGTTCAATGATTATCTATCCACGCCCCTCAGTCCGAACTGTGGACCAAAACAGTCTCGATTAGCGCCCTTTCCCAGTCCTGCCAGTCCCCAAGCCTGTTAGTACACACTGTTATTGTATCTTTAATATACTGTTATATTTTATAATCTATTAATCCTTTATAATAAAACAATAGAACATTTAGGAATGGAATGCCGATAGATTATGATTGACCATATGAAAGTAACCGTATGTGCCGGGAAGGGAGGTGACGGTTGCGTCAGCTTCCGAAGGGAGAAGTTTATCCCGTTTGGGGGACCTGATGGGGGTGACGGGGGTGATGGGGGCAACATCATACTGGTTGCCGATGAAAGCAAGTCGACACTTAGCGATTTAAAAAAGCGCAATTACTACCGGGCTGGAGACGGGGAAAATGGCAGGGGCAAGGGACAGCATGGCAAGAATGGAAAGACACTCTGGATACGTGTGCCGACGGGGACAGTTGTAAGGGATGCCAGTGATGAAGGCGGGACTGTTCTGGGAGACCTCACAATTGACGGGCAAAACCTTGTGGTGGTAAGGGGAGGCAGGGGAGGGAAGGGTAATCAGCATTTCGCCACCTCCGTGAAACAGGCTCCGAGGATCGCTCAGAGAGGGGAACCGGGGGAAGAGGGGCAAATCATACTGGATCTGAAGCTCTTGGCGGATGTGGGCCTGGTGGGGAAACCCAACGCAGGAAAGTCGACGCTCATAAACGCCGTTTCGGCAGCCAGGGCCAAGGTGGGAGACTACCCGTTTACCACGCTGGAGCCGAAACTCGGTGTCGTCGAGATTGGGTATGAGTCCTTCGTCATCGCTGATATACCGGGACTGATAGAGGGAGCTCATTCCGGTCAGGGACTGGGCCACGAGTTTCTAAGACATATTGAACGTACCAGAATGTTGATACATATTATAGACGGAACCGTCGATGACCCGATTTCGGATTTTGAGGAGATAAATAGAGAGTTGTTTCTCTTCAATCCCTCGCTGGAAAAGCGACCTCAGCTTGTGGTTGTGAACAAAGTGGATATTCCGTCGGTACGTGAACGGAAGACGGATATCGAGGAACCCTTTTCTGGAGAGGGAATTCCGGTGAGTTTCATCTCGGCGGCTACCGGAGAAGGAGTGGACGAACTTATGATGAAGGTGATGGGCGCCCTGAAGGAATTGCCACCCCCCGCGGTCGAGCAAACCGGGTATAAGGTGTTCCGGCCTAAGCCGATCAAATAGTGACATGCTCCTCAAATACGTAGTATTATGTTAAACTCGTTCTATGACCGGCACCCGGTTAAAGAAGCGGTTGTCAAGAGGCCGCCTCAGGGGCGGTCAAGCGAAACAGCATAGATTATGCAAGTGAGTATCAGGGGCGAGAATGAGGACGGGCATCTTTGGCGGGACTTTTGATCCAATCCATATCGGGCACTTGATCGTTGCGGAGCATGTAAGGGAGAAAATGGAGCTTGACCGGGTCATCTTCATCCCGGCGAGGCATCCATGGTTGAAATCAGGCCGGGACATAACGGAGGGTCAGCACCGTCTGGAGATGGTCAGCCTGGCAATATCGACGAACCACTCCTTTATCCTCTCCGATGTCGAGATGACAAGGCCCGGCCCTTCATATACTGTGGATACCCTCGAAGCCATGAGGGAGGAGTCTGGTTCACGGGATGAGATTTATTTCATAGCAGGAGCTGATGCGGTGGCCGAGATGCCCCGCTGGAAGGATCCGGAGCGAATAGTCGCTTTATGTCATATAGTAGCCGTGAACCGGCCCGGCTCAGCCGGATTCGACCGGCAGACGCTGGAGCCCCTGATCCCGCACATATCTAGTTGTATGTGGATGATTGATGTGCCTCAGATAGAAATCAGTTCCACCGATATCAGGGAACGGATGAGGGCGGGAATGTCCATCAGGTATATGGTAACATCCGAGGTTGAAGGGTATATCCATGAGAATGGCCTGTATTTATCGAATCTGAAGGAAAGCGGTAAATGATTGCGGCCTCATTATATTGAATCGCGGGAGGCACAATTGGATTTCAAAGGAGAAATGGAGAGGCTCAGGGAACTGGTAATCGAGAGGTCGTTCAGTTACGGTTATTTCACTCTATCTTCGGGAAAAGAGAGCCTGTATTACTTTGATGGCCGGCTGACCAGTCTCTGGCCGGAGGGCGCTTATCTTATAGGAAAGAGCATTTTAAGGGTGGTAAGAGAGGCCCGTTTGCAAGCTGTTGGAGGGCCGACCATTGGAGCGGATCCTATAGTCTCTGCTGTCGCACTAATGAGTTATCTGGAGGGAAGTCCGATTCCAGGCTTCATTGTTAGAAAGGAGCCCAAAAAGCACGGTGGCCAGAGGCACATTGAAGGAATTCTCCCTGAAAAGGCCAATGTGGCAATAGTTGATGATGTGGTAACCACCGGCGGATCCCTTCTCAGAGTGATTGAGGTTGTGGAAGCCGCCGGCTGCCATGTGGGGCAGGTGATTGTTGTGGTGGACAGGCAGGAGGGTGGCTCAGATGAAATAAAGAACCGCGGCTATGAATTAACCTCTCTGCTGAGTGCCGACCAGAAAGGTAATGTAAGTATAAGCGCTCCTTTAAGCCGGTAGATGAGCCCTGGAGGGGTGATGATCTGTAATATATGTTGTAAATCTCGCAAAGTGATTGCCGGCTAACCGGCGATCACTTTGGGTTTATCATCCCCCGCGGCCGGGGCAGGCTGTTCCTCCCGTTCGTTAACCACGGCAATCGAGGCTACGAAATCGCCCTTATTGAGCTTTATGGTCCTCACCCCCTGAGTGCTCCTGCCGTACTTGGAAATACCCTTTAGAAGCGTGCGGATTATGGTTCCGTTCCTGGTGGTGACCATAAGCTGCTGATTGAGATCGACCACTGCGGCGTCCTGAACCGGCCCTGTCTTCTCATTGACAAGGTGCGCACGGATTCCGCTTCCGCCGCGATACTGCTGGCGATATTCCTCAACCGGGGTGCGCTTTCCATAACCGTTCGCGGTGACAGTGAGAAGAAACGCCCTGGGGCGGATGACATCCATTGCCACGACACGGTCGTTTGGGCGCAGTCGGATACCCCTGACACCACCGCTGGTACGCGAAGCGGTTCTAAGCTTATCTACAGCGAATCTTATCGACTGCCCATCCCGGGTAACCATGATGATGTCCTCACCCGGAGTGGCCACCTTCACCGAGACCAGTTCGTCGCTCTTCTCGATATCCATCGCGATAATACCCGTACTGCGTATGGCCGAGAACCTTTTAAGCTGGGACTTCTTGACCTCGCCGCGCTTCGTCGCCATGATGATGAATCCCTCTTCCGGGAAGTCGGAGGCTGACATGACACTGGTCACGATCTCGTCGTTATCGACCGGAATGAGGTTCACAATGGGAATACCTTTTGCCTGGCGGGTGCTTTCCTGGGGTATCCGGTAGCACTTCAACCGGAAAACCCTTCCTCGACTGGTGAAGAAAAGCAGTGTATCGTGCGTGTCCGTAATCAACAGGTTGCGTAAGTCATCAGTCTCTCTCATCTTCATACCGCTTATTCCCTTGCCACCCCGGTGCTGGGTTCGGTATGTATGACTGGGAAGCCGCTTGATATAGCCGCGGTTGCTTAAGGTGACCACAACCTGTTGATGTGCTATCAGGTCTTCATCGGTGAAACCTCCGATTTCCTCATCACTTATCTCGGTTCTACGTTTGTCGCCGTATTTCTCCTTGACCCTGGCGCTCTCCTCTTTGATCAGGTAATCGATCTTTCTGGGGTTCGCGAGGAGGTCCTCCAGGTAGGCAATGGTTTGAAGCAACTCTGTGTATTCGTCATTTATCTTCTGGCGCTCCATAGCCGCCAGTCGGCGCAATTGCATATCGAGTATTGCCTGTGCCTGAGGCTGGCTGAGGGAGAAGTTCTCCATGAGCGCGCCTCTTGCGGCCTCCGCGCTCTTTGACTCGCGAATGGTGGTGATGACCTCGTCGAGATGATCCAGCGCGATTTTGAGGCCCTCCAGTATATGGGACCTGTCCTGGGCCTTGCGAAGTTCGAACCGGGAACGTCGCGTGATTACCTCGTGGCGGAACTTGATATACTGTTGCAGGCAGGTCTTGAGATTAAGGACTCTCGGCTGCCCGTCCACCAGCGCGAGCATGTTGACGAAGAAGGAGGTCTGCATTACCGTGTTTTTGTAAAGATTGTTAAGCACCTGCTGGGGGTGGCCGTCCTTTTTCAACTCGATTACGACGCGGACCCCGTTTCGGTCGGATTCATCCCTGACTTCACTTACCCCATCAATCCTCTTGTTCTTCATGAGTTCGGCGATCTTGGCCACCAGCGCCGCCTTATTTGTCTGGTAGGTGAGTTCGGTTACAATGATCTGGTATCTGCCCCTGCCCACCTCCTCCGTTTCTGTTTTGGCCCGCATTATCACCTTGCCGCGGCCAGTGGTATAGGCGTGCCTGATTCCTTCGTGCCCCAGTATAATTCCGCCTGTCGGGAAGTCGGGACCCCGTACGATTTCCGCCAGCTCGTCGACCGAGGCGTCCGGGTTGTCAATGAGATAGGCGATCGCATCAGCGAGCTCAGAAAGGTTATGAGGGGGTATGTTGGTTGCCATTCCGACTGCGATGCCGGAGGCCCCGTTGAGCAAGAGGTTTGGGACCTGGGTTGGTAGAACGGTGGGCTCTTCAAGCGTATCATCGAAGTTGGAAGAGAAATCGACAGTCTCCTTCTCGATATCCGCGAGTATCTCACCGGCAAGCTGTGCCATACGGGCCTCGGTGTAACGCATGGCGGCGGGAGGGTCATTATCCATACTGCCGAAATTCCCCTGCCCATCAACCAGGGGGTATCTCATGGAGAAATCCTGGGCCATCCGAACCATGGCCTCGTAGATGGGAGAGTCACCATGGGGGTGGTATTTACCCATGACCTCACCGACTATCCTCGCGCTCTTCTTGTAGGCACTGTTGTAAGTGACACCCAGATCGCTCATTCCATAGAGGATTCTTCTCTGCACCGGTTTCAAACCGTCCCGAGCATCCGGTAGAGCACGGGAAACGATGACGCTCATTGCGTAATCGAGGTATGCGCTCCGGACCTCATCCTCTAGACTGATCGGGTTGACGGTTCCTATATCCATAATAAAATCCCCACCTCTTGCAACTTCTGTATGGAGTGTATCCAATACAGCGGGAAAGGTCAAGCTGAAGAGCGCCTGATAAAGAGCGAATAATTCGGATGCACATGGCACCCTCTCGCAATGATATTTCCCTCGCCGAATATGCCTATGTTCGTAGACGTGAACAGATGATGCCTTGAGAACTTGTCGCTGGTGGCGCAAAAGGAACCATAAATCACTGGCCAGCCCGAACGGAAAAGAACAAAAGAAGATGAAAATACGTCATAAAGAGTAAAGGACTACATCAGGGAGAAGGATCTATCCTATCAGCAGGAGGTGTCTATGAATTATGTCGACGCCATTATCATCGTCATTCTGGCGATATCCGCGTTCCTGGGGTTTAAACTGGGCCTTATCAAGACTGTGGTCCCCCTCGTAGGCTTCCTCATAGCAATCGCTTTGGCGGGTGTATTGCACGATTCGCTGGCTGACAAGCTCGGTTTCATTGATAACGAGAGCTGGGCGAATATAGCGGCCTTTGCCATCATATTTGTGGTGGTGTTTGTAATCGTATACATCCTGGCGAATATCGTACGCAAGATAATAAGCCTCATGTTCCTGGGCCTGGTGGATCGGGCTGCGGGGGCGGCGCTGGGATTCATCATAGCGTGGCTGGTATGCTCGATGCTGGTTGCCCTGGTTGCCCGATACGGCGCTTTGCCCACCGACCTCCCGGAACAGACGCCGGACAATATAGAGGCCTGGGTTGAGGAGAACGTGGACGGGGCCCGCAAAGCGGCGTACGATGCCATAAACGATTCCGCGCTGGCCTCATTCCAGCTCGACACCTTCCCGGTTATCCTTGGCCTGCTTCCGGGCCAGTTCGATGACGCCAAGGACTTTTTCGGGGACTGAGTTAGAGCTGTTGATAGCGCGATCTCTTCACAACTGGCGGTTAACCCCGTCGCAGGCCGTAGCCATTCAAAATGAGTTAAGTGGCCTGGTTATAAGGGAAGAATTACCACGCGATGTGCGCACCATAGCGGGGGTCGACATCTCGATATCGAGGCAGAATAGGGTCGCCCGCGGGGCTGTGGTGATACTGGGGTATCCTGAGCTTGAGCCTCTGGAGACTTGCGTGGCCGAAAGGACACTGGATTTCCCCTACGTACCGGGCCTGCTTTCCTTTCGGGAGATTCCGGTCATTCTCGATGCCTGTGAGAAGGTGGTCAACGCGCCGGATCTGATCATTGTTGATGGACAGGGCGTGGCTCACCCCCGGAGGTTTGGCCTGGCCTCCCATCTGGGTGTTATCCTTGACCGTCCGACTGTCGGCTGTGCCAAGTCGCGTTTGTGTGGGGAGCATCAGCAGGCAGGGCCCGAGCGAGGGCAGTGGACCGAACTCCTGGATGGGGACGAGGTTATCGGCGCGGTACTGAGAACAAGGTCGAACGTAAAGCCGCTGTATATATCCACAGGCCACAGGATAACACTTGAAGCGGCCATTCGGTGGGTGCTGAATTGTGGCAGGGGTTATCGCCTCCCGGAGCCGACGCGGCTGGCCCACCAGGCAGCGGGTAAGAAAATCGGGTAAATCAAACATATGGGGCGAGTCAAACTGGATCTGCCGGAGAAGTTTCCGTTTAAAACGGATATCCCCATACGTATCAGTGATATCAATTATGGTGGCCACCTGGGTCATGATGCCGTCCTTCCCGTATGTCACGAAGCTCGCGTCAGATTTCTGGCGGAATTCGGCTATACAGAAAGCGATATAGAAGGCCTTACCTACCTGATGGCCGACGCTGCTATCATCTACAAGGCAGAGGCTTTTTACGGGCAAGTGATGGAAGTGCGGGTCGCGGTGCGGGATTTCAGCCGGAGCGGGTGCGACTTTGTTTACCTTCTCACCGAGAGAGAAACAGGAATTGAAATCGCGCGTGTCAAGACCGGGATGGTATTCTACGACATTAGTGCCGGCGGGGTAGCGAGAGTACCGGACCGCTTCAGGGCCCGGTTTGATGCGACCCAGCGGTCTCAAGGAGGCTCTTGAGGATTACCTGAGCGGCCTTCTTGTCCAGGGGCTGATTGTTGTTTCCGCATTTGGGTGATTGAACGCAGCTCGGGCAGCCATCGACACAGGGGCATTCGGAAATCAGTCTCAGGGTCTCCTCCCACAAAGCCTCGATGAGTTCAAAGCCTTTTTCCGCTATTCCCACCCCGCCGGGGTGGGCGTCGTAGATAAAGATCTGGGTCCGGTTGGTGTCGGGATGGAGGGGTGTGGAAACGCCGCCTATATCGTTCCTGTCGCAGAGGGCAAAGAGGGGGAGCATGGCAATGGAGGCGTGTTCAGCGGCGTGGAGGCCTCCGGCGAAGTTCAGTCCCTCACGGGTCAAACTTTTTTCCACGGTTGGAGGCAGATCGAACCAGAGGGCAACCGTGTTGAACGACTGTGGTGGAATATCCAGAGGCTCCTCTCCCACCACCTCCTCGGTATAGACCTTTTTCTTTTTGAATCCCAGAACAGCGGTGGTGACCTCAACCTCCCCGAGATAGATTCCAACTTCATCTATGCGCTTTTGTAGATCAACCCTTATTATATCCAGATCGGTGATCTCCTTCGTTTGTGTATAGTAGTTTACGTCAGCAGGATGAGCATATGCCGTGCGCGAGACAAGGTTTAGCTCGGTAACCAGAAACGGCTCTCCCTGATGAAGATAGACCGCGCCGGGGTGAATCTGAAAAAAGGCGGTCTCGGATTCAATGGTTTCAAGCAACTGGCCGGTGCTCCCGTCTACGAGGGCATAACTGGCGGAAGATGATGAGCGGATGTTCACATCCTGAGCCGGGTAGGAAAGCGAGGTTGACGGATACCATCTCTTGCGCCTGAAGCTGAGAAGCCCCTCGTCTTCCAGCTCGATTCTCGGAGAGTCAAAATCCCCGAAGTATCTTTTATCCGCTGTGGTCAATGGAAATTCCCAGGCGGCACAAAGGAGGTGCGGTTTCAGGACATGAGGGTTCGAAGGGGATATCAGGGCGTGCTCGAACTCCCTGCCGAAAAGAGCCTCTGGATAACGCATGAAGTACTGATCCAGCGGGTTCTCCGACCCGATCAGAATGCTCAAGGAGCTTTCACCCCTGCGCCCGCTCCTCCCCGCCTGCTGCCATGTGCTGGCGATGCTGCCGGGATACCCCGTGAGCACGGTTGCATCAAGCTGCCCTATATCCACTCCCAGCTCAAGCGCGTTGGTGGCCACCGTGGCCAGCAATCTGCCGGAGAAGAGCTCCCTTTCTATCCATCGCCGATCCTCCGCCAGATAGCCCGCTCGATAGGGCTTTATCAGGTCGGCGAGCTCGGGCGAACTCAACTCCAGTTGCCTCCGCACGTAAATGTAGATCAGTTCTACGAGCTTGCGGGTCCGGGCGAAAGCCAGGCTGCGGATGCCGGAGTTCATCAGTTGAGTGAGGAGAAAGGTTGCTTCGCTGCTGGCACTTCGTCTAATTGACCTGGCTTCATCAAGAACCGGCGGGTTCCAGCAGACGAATTCTTTCTCACCAGAGGGCGCGCCGTCATGAGTTACCATCTCAAACGGCAGGCCGGTCAGGTTCTCGGCATGTTCGCCGGGGTTGGCTATGGTGGCTGAACAGCAGATGAACCGCGGGTTTGAACCGTATCGATCGCAGATGCGGCGCAGTCGGCGAATGATGTGGGCTACATGTGATCCGAAGATGCCGCGATAGGAATGGGCCTCGTCTATTACGACGAATCTCAACTGGCTGAAGAACGAAGCCCATGAACGGTGGTTGGGAAGGAGGCCAAAATGCGACATATCCGGGTTGGAAAGGATGATCCTGGCCGTTTTCCTTATCCCGGCCCTTTCGCCTTGAGGGGTGTCGCCGTCGAAGGTGGCGGCCGGTATTTTGGGATGAATGGCCGACAGCAAATTGTTGAGATTCCTGAGTTGATCCTGTGCCAGGGCTTTGGTTGGGAAAAGATATAGCGCTCTGGAGTTTTTATCTTCCAGAAGGGAATCCAGGACCGGTACGTTATAGCAGAGGGTCTTTCCGCTGGCCGAAGGTGTTGAGATGATGACGTTCTTGCCGGAGCGGGAGAGGTTCACCGCGTCTGCCTGATGGATATATAGAGGCGATAGCTCAAAGGCGTCCAGCGTGGCTTGAAGGGAGGGGTGGAGACCGTTTTCAAGACCCCCGTAAATCGCTTTTCGCGGGGGGATATATTCGTCATGAACTATCTGATCCTCATAGAACGGGTTATTCTTGAGGAGTTCGAGGAAAACCGAGGTATCCATTTATAGAACGTTCAGGAGCTCGATTTGATAATCCAGAAACTCGGCATCTCCCCGCGAGGATTCGATGAAAGCAACCACTCTCGAAAGGATTTCATTGGAATGGCGGCCATCGTTGCTCACACAGACTACGCCGATCGTTGCCAGCCGCCATTGATCATTATCATCGATCTCGGCTGCGGATACGTTGAATTTGTTCTCCACCCGGCTGATGATCGATCTCACTACCTTGCGTTTACCCTTGAGTGACCCGTTCTCAGGCAGGCGCAAACTAACTCGCAATGCCCCGATATTCATTCTGAGAAGCAAATTACGGTTTTGACTGGCGTTTTATGTTGAGACTCGTTAACCCCGATTGTAAAGGGACCCGTTGATCAACTCCCCTGAACCCCCTGTTGCTACAGGAGGTTCCTAGGGTTGATTTCTGACGGTGGAGTAGCACTCATTGCAGTATACCGGCCTGTCGCCCTTGGGCAGGAAAGGAACCTCACACTCAGCACCACAAGCGGCGCATATTGCCTTGTGCATTTCCCGCTGGCCCGTCCTGGCGCGCTTCCTGACCTGTCGGCACTCCGGGCAGCGGCGAGGTTCGTTCATGAGCCCGCGGGATTCGTAGAATTCCTGCTCTCCTGCGGTGAAAGTGAATTCACTGCCGCAGTCGGCGCATACCAGAGGCTTGTCCTCGAAAACCATTGACTGATCCCCCTATTTAGAGTTGACTTGACCCCATTCGATTTCGGGGGCCGCATGCGGCTCAATCTCTGGTAGCAGAGCGCTGGCTGCCTGTGTGCTATGAACTGCTGAGCTTTCCCTGAATCGAAGTGGGCACACTGTTTGACGTACATTCTACACCATTGTTGATGGAAGTGCAAACACCTGGTGTATTCACACAAAACATCAATTGATTTGGATGCATATCGGTATCCTCTCAAGAGCGGTTTCCCCTCCCATGTGAAAAGGTTCCTTCAAGCATACCGCTGGCACTCTCTTATAAAGCCGTTTCCGAACTTCAGGAAAAGTGGGAACATGTAAATAACCTCTTGAGGTGAGTGGCGACTTCGAGGTATGGGGGTGCCCCCGGCTTAACGAGACCCCCATGATTGGGGGGATTAAGGAAATTGATAAGAGTTTACCTAAAGAGACTCTTTCAGTAAGTGGCGACTTCGGGGGTCTGGGGGTGCCCCCCAGCTTTATGAGACCCCCATGATTGGGGAGATTAAGGGGATTGATCAGGGTTTACCTAGATATAGTAAACCTTTGGTATCGATATGCCGTTGAATCTGGAGGCATAGGCAGTGGTGTAAGCCCCGGCAGGCATGATATAGACTTTGTCGCCTATTTCAAGTTCGGGCAAGACTACCCGGTTTGATATAACGTCCATGCTGTCACATGAGGGGCCAGCTAATACCCAGTTTACCAAATCACCGTCACTATCGGTTTCAAGCGAGTACTGAATGCCGCCCAGGCTCTCCAGAAGTCCGTTAAAAACCCCGACATCAAGATAGAGCCAGTTTTCGCCATCTCGCCTGGCCTTGGCGATAACGCTGCTCACCAGAACGCCGGCATCACCAACAAGGGCCCTGCCCGGTTCAATGAAAGTCGTTATGTTCCGCGGGAATTCTCCTTCCAGTGTATGGAGTATGGTTCGTGCTATATCGGAGACGGAGGGCACTGAACTCGTGTACTTGATGGGGAAGCCGCCGCCCAGGTTGAGCATACTCAACTTCAGCCCGGCATCTTCAGCCGTTTCCCATACAGCCCTGCTCTTTTGGATCGCGGTTTTCCAGGCGCTCTTGCCGGGACACTGTGAGCCCACGTGAAAGGTGATTCCGCAGGGATTCAGGGGTTTCCTGGAGGCCTCAATCAGCAGTTGAGCGGCTGTCGCGGTTTCCACGCCGAATTTCCTGGCCAGGGGCCACTGACTTTCCTCATTGGGTACGGCAAGCCTGACGTATACGTTGCTTCCAGGGGCAAATTCCGCCAGCTTCTCAATTTCGTTATGGGAATCGAAGGCGAAGTACCTGACGCCGGCCTCATGCGCCGCCTCGATGAAAGAGACGTTCTTCAGAGGGTTGCTGGAGATTATCTGTTCGGATGGTACCCCGCAACCGAGTACCAGCTTCAGTTCCTGCTCGGAGGAGATCTCGAATCCGCACCCCAGACTGTGCAGTAGCTCTATAACCTTTCGGTGAGGATTTGCCTTTACCGCGTAGAATATGCGGGATTCAGGCAGTGCCCTGGTGATGGACCTGTACCTGCGGGTTACCTCTTTCCTGTCGATAGCGAGAAAGGGGGTACCCCTCGTTTCGGCGAGGCGCTTTATCCTTTTTGCCACGCTGGTATTCCCTTTATAACCGCTCAACTTGCATACCTCAATTCAGGGTCATTTGCTGCTGGTAAATCGGCTGTATTATATTGAGAAGAGCCCTGGCGATAATTCACCCGTCAGGCAACAGGAGTGCCATGCTCAGCAGGTGAAAAAGGGACTGTTCCAGGGTGATTTACCCGGTCTCAATCTCACGTTTTGGGCGTTCCAGTGCGTAAGTTCTCGCGCCGGACAGGCCGAACTGGCTTTCCACCTCATATATGGCCTGCTCGATGTCAAATTCCCTGCAGGAGAAGACATCGATATTCACGTAGGATTGATCGGGGAAAGTGTGAACGCTGATATGGCTTTCAGCAAGGAGTACAAAAGCTGATACCCCCTGCTCTTCGAGGGTGTATTCCGAGACTTGAGGGGTGGAGACCTTTGTCATTTCTATCTGGTCGGGGTACGTATCAAGGAAACGATAAATGAACTCGGGATCTTGTATTTTTTTGGGATCCGTGACGTACCCATCTATTATCAGGTGCATTGGATCCACCCCCTTTCCTAGGTTTCGCTATTGAAAAACCGTTTTAGCTAACGGCTTTCCTTCGTACCACCTGTCAAAGTCGGTTTTATCACTTCGATATGACGTGACAGATATACCTATCTGGCACAACATTTGGTTAACTATCTCGTTGAGCTTACGTGTTTCCGCTCTACGGTCTGATGGTGATAAATGGTCGGTTTCCATAAACTGGAATCCGTCACCTCCCTTGCGGCTCAATCAGAGCACAGCAAATCGAATGATATCATATTTTTAAGAATGATACAATACCCAGTCACAGTCATTGGTTAATAGACTGCCATTGTGATATTCTATTTCCGGATTCAATTTACCGGCTCTTTATTTAACATGTCAGGGAATTTTTCCAGAATCACGGTACAGGTGCGGGCAAACGCCAAAAGGGGCGGGGTTGTCGGGTTCCGTGAGGGAACACTGCGCATCAACGTCAGCGCTCCACCAGTACAGGGCAAGGCAAACAGGGAGCTGGTGGAACTTCTCAGTGAGATTCTCGGGGTTGCCAGGTCAAATATATCGATAGAGCGGGGAAAAACAAGCAAGACCAAGGTCATCGCAATCGAAGGATTGCCTCAAACGGAGATTCTCAAAAAACTCGGTGTTGCTCAGGCCGGGGAGAGAAATGGCACGTGACTACAACCATCTCAATCATCAGGGGGAGGAGATAGGATGGGAGGTTCGCTCATACAGCGCGATAGAGAGTATCCTGGAACACGCGGGCAGAGAGGTCCTGCTGGTTGAGGTTGAAGCGTCTGAATGCAGCTTCTGTGACGGAAGCTACGCGCACAGTCTCAGCGGCGTCAATGTAGAGGGGTATATCCTGAGGTGGAAATACAAAGAGGACGAAGACGGACATGCCGTTTCCGAAATTGAACCGATCAGGGACAGGGAGACACAAAGGCAAATAATCGAGATCCTCAAATCACGCTACGCGGGGTCTCAGATTAACTTCTTTTAATTCCCGGGAGGAGCGAGAAGAGTTGTTATACCGATCCGGTGACACACCTGAAAATATGCACGTTATGACAAGTGGCAGGCGATATTCCTTCGAGATGGGACCGATAAGGCCTCCAAGTGAGGGCAGCGACCATTCCCTGCTCATAAGGGCCACCCGCAACTGCCCATGGAACAGGTGTGCTTTCTGCCGAACTTACCGAGGTAGGCGGTTTGAGTACCGGAGTGTTGACGAAATAAAGAGCGACATAGACGCGGCCAAAGCCATAAGCGATGAACTGAAAGCCGCCTCGGGGGAGATGGGGATGGGGGGAAGAATAGGCAATGAACTCTTAAGCCGTCTGATTCGCAGCAATCCGGAAATCTACGGACCTGAAGTAGTGGGAACGGAAACAGCGAATGCGGCCCTGCAGAGCCTGGTAAATGTGGCAAACTGGATGGCATCCGGGGCGCGAACAGTCTTTCTACAGGATGCCAACACCCTGATAATGAGAACGCATGAACTGGTTGAGGTGCTCAGATACCTCAAAGAAACATTCCCTTCAATCGAGAGAATCACTTCGTACGGGCGCTCACATACCGCCGCCAGGAAATCGGTTGAGGAGATGAAAGAGCTGCACGATGCCGGGCTTTCCAGGCTTCATCTCGGGATGGAGTCCGGCTCCGATGAGGTGCTGGAGTTCATCAACAAAGGTGTAACTGCCGCTGATCACATAGCCGGAGGTGAAAGAATTGTTGAATCGGGCATATCGCTCTCTGAATATATTATACCCGGACTGGGAGGGAGAAAGTGGTCGAAGAAGCACGCTGTGGAGACGGCACGCGTACTGAACCAGATCAACCCCGATTTCATTCGATTGAGGAGCATGATAGTAAGGGAGGGAACCGACCTGTATCAGAAGCTTGAGGCAGGAGAGTTCGAGCCCCTGACCGAAGACGAGATAATCGATGAGTTAAGGCTATTCGTCGAAAACCTGGATTGCCATTCTTATTTGATCAGCGACCATATGGCCAACCTTCTGTGGGAGATAGAGGGCCGGCTGCCGGAAGAGAGAGAGAGGATACTGGGGAT
This sequence comes from Dehalococcoidia bacterium, assembly GCA_046484125.1. Classification (GTDB taxonomy): domain Bacteria; phylum Chloroflexota; class Dehalococcoidia; order SZUA-161; family SpSt-899; genus JBGLNL01. Next base: position 23,036 of record JAWOBX010000068.1, read on the forward strand.
AATAAAGGAGTACCAGTCCATGCCGCTGGAGCAGAGGCTGGCCCTGCAATTGCAGAGAAGGATGAACTCTCATGTAGCCGTTCACGGCGGGATTGAGGAGGGCCTGAAGGAGAGATTCGATGATGCCTCAAGGGCAATCGAGGCGAAATCACCGGAAGCGGAGGAAAAGGTGAATTCAGTCCTGGCCGCCCTCAAGCAGGGATCGATGTGAGTATGGGGTCCCGGCGAGTGACGTCACATAGCTTGCACCGGATTCTCAGTTCTCCTGCGTACCCTGAATAACACCAGAACCCCGGCCACAACGGCCAGTCCAATCCCGAATAGCGCTATGGTAGAAAGCTCGGGGATCGGCTTCTCGCCGATCTCGGTCTCCTGCTGTTCACCGACAGTGTGAAAACCGGCCGGATCGCTCTGGTTGTTGTAGCAAGTCTTGATCCAGTCCCCGTTTCTGACTGTATTGGAGACGCGTACTTCATCGATGATGCCGTCAACCTGATAATTAACATCAAAGGATTCGGAACCAATTCTAAGGACTTCAGTCGTTGCTGTTAGACTGCCCGTCGTGGATTCAGATAAAGCTGAAGTTCCGTCGATGTATATTTCAACAGTATCGTCACTTGAGTTATAAATGGCGACAACGTGATACCAGGCCCCTGTAGTTAACCCGATATCCTCTTCCATGTGTTTCGCTTGGCCGACGCCCATCCAGATATGGCCATCGGACCAAACACCAACAAAGTATCCTGTGTCGCCGTCATCTCTTTTATCGACGAGAATGCCCGTCATAGCAGGCAGATTGTCAAGTTTCGTCCAGGCTTCCAGAGTAAAGCTTCCGGTTATATCAAGGCTTTCCGAATCGGCAACCTCGACGTAGCTATCCCCCGAGCCGCTGAAATCATCGGCACCATTTATATTTCCGGTCGCGTCCATGGTTACATCTGAGGATGAGCCAATTTCCCCATCGTTACCGTACCCGGTTGAGTCAAGGTGGTCATCATAGCTTCCAGATCCCTGGGATGTCTCCTCCAGGTGCTGGACCATCTTGAAGTTGGAATCCCAGATTCCCGCCGGATTGGACCAGTCACCCGCGTCCGCGTTGCCGTACCACAACCGAATCTGCGTGTCTCCTGAGCTGGAAAGGGAGGGAATCCTTACCCAGGCGACAAGTTCGCCGGTGGCGCCATCGTACTTCTCGATCTCATAATCCAGCAACAGGCTGTTTTCTGAATCGGTAAATACAATATCTTGGCCGTCTGATCTCCCTACGTACC
>JAWOBX010000011.1:0-30935 GCA_046484125.1 Dehalococcoidia bacterium
GGTTATCTGTTCTTTACTCTCAAACGAACCCATGCCAGCTACGAAGGGACATCTATCAATCGGTACTGCGTCTCTTTGACTCTTCAAAGTCTTTGAATATACCTGACAGAAAGGAGGAGGCATTACTCCGGTAACATTTCTAAATGAGTGAACAACTTCCTTTCGGTAACATTTTTACTTGAGTTGACACGCGGTCTATTGCCGACACAGGAAATGGCAATCTGGTTGAATTCGTGACAAATATCCATAGCATCCGTACCACCATTAAACGAATATATTTTCAACCCGGCTTTATGCAGTGATTGTGGAGATCTCGAGCGAATGGATGGTGATGGGGATTCACTGAGGAAGATCACAAGGGGAACCGGTATCGCGTTTATCGGCCTCCTGGTTGGACTGGGCTCCAATTTCCTGTGTAAAATACTGGCTGCTAAAATAGGAACAGAGGAGCAATATGGAAATTTTTCCATCGCTCTATCCATCCTGAACATAGGCGCCATTATTGCTACTCTCGGCTTGATCGAGGGCTCCGCAAGAAGCATAGCGTTCTCCAGAGGAAAAAATGATATCCAGAAAGTACAGGACCTCATCACAGCCTCATTGAGATTGTCCCTTTTGGTAGGCATCTTTCTGGGATTGTCCATTTTTCTTGCCTCTGATCTGATTGATTCCGGAATATTCCCGAAGGCAAGCGTAGGGTTCCCACTGAAGATAGTGGCCACGGCAGTCCCATTCCTCACGCTTATCTTTGTTCTGGCCGCCGTATTCCGTGGGTTTGATAATTTACGAGTACGCGTATATTTTCAGGACATCCTTCGAAACGCCGGCTTTCTGGCACCTCTGGCGATCATCTGGGTATTCAACCTGTCGTTTAATCTCGTATATTACACTCTGCTGGCTTCAGTACTATTCTGCAGTATTGCCGTCGCAATCTACAGTTTTCGAAGACTTTCTTTTTCCCCCGCTTCTATCTTCCGTTTAAGACGCGATCCTGTGGCAAAAGAACTGCTCTTGTTTTCTCTCCCTTTACTAGGCGCTACAGTGCTCTACCTGATTGTGCAGGCGACGGACACACTCATGCTTGGAGCCATAAAAGGCTCGGCTGATACCGGATTGTACAGCGCTGCCTATCCTTCAGCTCAGTTCTTTGCCATCCCCGTCGCGGCAGTTGAGGTGATATATGTTCCTATAGCCTCAGGACTCTATGCGCGCGGTAATTTGGACGATATCAGGAAAACATTCTCGACAATAACCAAATGGATATCCTCCGCCTCTTTACCATTGTTCCTGGTAGTATTTCTGTTCCCTGAGACGGTTCTGAGATTTTTATTCGGCGTAGATTATACCACCGCCGACAATGCGCTGCGTATACTCTGCCTTGGGTTCATGATTCAGAGCGTTACCGGACCCAACCTGGCAACCCTGATTGCCATGGGCAGGTCGAATTTTGTTATGTTTGCCACGCTGGCCACTGCTATTATCAATGTCGTGCTCAATCTAGCCCTGATACCGCCTTATGGGATTGAGGGCGCCGCGATCGCCTCTGCCTCGTCCATGGTGGTAATCAACCTGATTAGAGGCTGGAAGCTCTATTCGTTAAATAGAACCCATCCGTTTTCCCGCAATCTTTTGAAGCCGGCATCTGTCTGTGTGGCTATAGTGATGATAATATACTTTGTCACCAGGAACGCTTTCAGTGTGGAATGGTGGATGCTGCCGATCTTATTGCTGGCTTGTTATGTTATATACGGTTTTGCCATGCTGGTTACCTGGAGTATAGACGAGCAAGACAGGGAGCTCTATTTCACCGTGCAGAGAAAGACAGGCATTGACTTGTCGTTTCTCAGCAGGCTCGGAGGATTTTTCCGTTAGCGTACTGTCCCTTAATTATCCGGACTTTCCAAATTCGGCTCTATCCCCCGGGACACGGCTCTACACGGTACTACAACGGACTGAACCCATAAAGGTTACCCCCCCGATAAATGAGGCCGTACTGTGATGTGGAGTAGGATTCGATGACCTCGTCATTGACGTTCATGGTAATATATTCGAATTCGTCGAGGACCACCCTCCTGCCTTCTCGAAGAAGGATGATCGAGCCACGTTCGGTATATTCTTCATCGGAGGTAAGCGCGCGGAATGGTGGCTCGCTCTCCAGCTTGCCAACGAGGCGGGAAAGCAGCCTCAGATTGTAATCGGCTATTATGGGTCCTTCCTCATCGACATGATCATACACCGTGCGGAATCCTTTCTGCTCGGATTCCCGGGTGTACAGGCCCAGGGTCATTTCGTGAGCGTACATGGGTGAATCATAGTTGATGTTCGGTGCCGTTACGTTGAAGAAGGCCAGGAATACGATAACCGGGACGAAAATCGCGAGCTGCATAAACCGGCGCCTGGGAAGTGAGGTCAGATTCAAAATGGCGGCGGCAGAGAGCAGGCACAGGAATATGGTCAAAATGGGGGCCCATCTTGTCGGGCGAAGGTCTGCTAAGCCAATCACCATGTTCCCGTAGACGATTAACGTTACTATGATTACGGTGAAGGCGATGGTACGTCCGGCACTGCTGGCTTTTTGATGGAAGGTCCAGATCAATAGACCGACCGCACCCAGCGCAATCAAACCGAGATGACCCAATTGCCACGTGATACTGGTTACGAGGTCCGTTCGAACACCAAACGAATAGGTAGGGCCCGAATATCCGAAATCACGCTCACGGATGAGGGGTTCAAATATCCTGGCGAACACGGTCCAGCCTTCGTCCACCTCCGAATACAACCAGTATCCGATTATACCGATGCCGAACAGGATAACGAAGGTATAGGAAGCTGACGTGAGACCTTCAGTGCTGCCTGTTATCCGCCTGTAGATCCACGAGCCTATGATGAGGCCTGTCACCACCGTAAATGCCATAACCGCGCTCGCCTGATGCGACGCGATTATGATAAACATCAAAAGGTAGGCCAGGAGCGTAAATCTGACTCCCTTATATTGAAGCAGGAGGTATACCATTGCCAGCATACAGGGCAACACTATCAGGGATGGCGTAAGGCTGATTACCGACCTGACCATAAAGAGAGTGGCAATATTGAGTAAAAGTATAGCAAGAAGACCAACTTCACGGGAATGCAGCTTCTTTCCTATAAGGTAAACGAATATGGTGCTTATGGTATACGGGACGATTATGGATATAAAGAACGCGTCTTTTACACCAAGTCCCGTAACGGACATAAAGAACGCGGGTGTGATTCCTATCGGTGGATAATCCCTGATCTTATAGGCCCAGAGCTCGCCAAAGGTGCCGGAGTCGAGTATCTCCCCGGGAATGAGGGAGTACGTCCAACTGTCCGAGGAATGAAATCCCGGACTGATGTAAAAAATGGAGGCCCTTAGAATGATGCTGAGAAGCAGTATCTCCGCGATGATGACCGCGGTTCTGCCTTTGCCGGTGGATGGCAGCAATATCTGCAAGGCAATGGCCAGGTAGCCAAATGTCATCAAAAAGAAAAAGGCGAATGGCCTTGAATAGAGGCTGCTGTTCATGAGCAGCAGTTCCACTATACATACTATGACAACGATTACAGCCAGGATTCGAAACGCCCTGGCCGCGTCGCCCGAGATAAATCGAGGAATATCCCATCGTCGGTTCAGGCCGGTGCGGAATGCGGCATACACCAGCGCGCCAACCATAAGGGCGAGCCCCATCGGAAAGTTGTTGAACGCAATGACTTCCGTATATGAGAGGATCATGACGACGATCGATATAATAAGCGCCGCCAGTATGGCCTGGAATTCAATGACCAGCTTGAGGGGAACTGATCTTTTCATATCTTGACTGCTCATTTTCCCCTGACTATGAAGCTCGTGTCCTCCGCGCGGAGAGTTCGATCACTGCTTCTCTGAGTTTCTCTATCAGTTGTGGTGATATTCCAACCATGGGTACAGGGATATCTTGCCGATCGCCCATCAAGATCTCTTTTAATTCATCAACGTCCTCGACGATCATGATTTTGCGGTTGGATTCGCGAAGTCTTCTGGCAAAATCCACCTGGTTGTCATTTACTACCTCCCGGTATTCTCTTCGTCGAGGCATGAAAATGGCCGGTTTAGCCCTCATAGCTATATCCAGCATGGCTCCGTCACTGGCGTGTGTCACTACCAGGTCTGCTCTTTCGATATACGAATAGTGTTGTTCCGGCGGAAGGAAGTCGAACCATGTAATATGCCGTGGCTTATACTCATCCCTTCCGATTTGTGCGCTGATCTCTTCGTTCAACCCGGGGGCCATTTCATCGATACCCCTGATAAGCCGGGTGAATGGCAAATGGGTCCCGACCGTTACATAGATCATATCAGAATCCACCCCAGTACTCCGCCTTCCCCCTGTATGCCTGGAGTAATTCGGGGTTCTGTACAAAAATCCTGTCTGTAATGGGAGAAACGGTTTTCCCGGCGAGGGATTTGCTGGTAAACCTTGTATGTGGCTCTATGAGAATGAGTTTGATTCCAAGCATCCTGGCGGCGTAGAAAACGGGGGGAGTCATACCGCTTCCTCCGGTGGATACCAGAACAGACGGCCTCTCTTTGAGCAGTATGAAGAATGATTTCAAGAAAATGTAGAGGTAATACATCAGCTTGATGTAGTCTACCGACCTTTTAATGCTGAGATTCCTGAAGAGATACGCCTTTTCCTCTTCTCGACTGGCTATACTATCCACAGTTATGTAGAAATAGTCAAGTCCCTCGAATGCCTTTTCCAGCAGCTTCATCTGAGTGTAGTGCCCACCAAGGCCGCAAACCAGACCGGCCTTGATGGTTTCGGGCATTTGCTCAATTTCAGCTATCATATCATTTTTCATCGACTGCCGAAGCTTTTCGCATAAGGCAATCATTAATTATGTCGTATGTTTCCTCGATATGTTCCTTGGTAGAGGCTCCGACAACAACAGACCGCATTTTCGGAAGCGAGAAAAGATACTCATAGGCTTCCCCTGGCTTTAAGTGACCCGAGGCGAGTGTACTCATCGCGAGCACAGTGGTATCTCTTTCCTTGAGTGTCCTTTCACATTCCTCACGGGAAGGATTCATCTGGAATCCGATTTTGTTGAAGGCTGCCATCACGACTACGTCGTCAATCCCCCATCCGTGGAGGGTATTCACCAGTCTTGAAAAATTAGCGGTCGCGAAGGCTGGAGTGGTGTGATAATGTTTTCGAATATAGTCGGTGAAAAACTCGAAAATCTGCCTGTTTCCCAGGCCCAGCGCCAGGTCAGTTAGAACGTTATGAAGAAAAACGGCCTTTACGGGATAGTTCTTGAAAGGCAGCATTTCAATATCTATAAGTGTGCCCAGCAAATCAAAGGTATCTTTGCGCAACACACCCATCCCCCCTTTGAAGAGAATTCTTGACTTGGTAAAAACACCGGCGGGAGCCAGGACCTCATTCAGCAGGCCGACAGCCCCCTTTTCACTGAACCTCCTCACATACTCCTGCGCCGAGGGAATTATGGGATAGAGCGTAAGATCAGTCAACCCTCTTTCTCTCATGTACTTTAAGACTTCCGTCATTTTGGGATGAGAAGACACCATAAGCGCCTTCACCCCCTTTTCTGAAGAGAACCTGACAATATCAGTAATTGCCTCGAGATTGCTGAATCGATCCGCCCTGCTCCTGGCTGCCTCCTGACTTAGGTGGCTGACGCCGATGAACTGATTGTGCCCCAGAACAATGTTATCTATTTCGATCATTATCTACGCTCCAAACGAGCTTACCTCTGTGCGCCGTCCCGTATTAGCCGACTCATAAATAGCGTCGGTGACCATCTGGACTCTATAGGCGTATTCTACATCCAGACCCGTATTCGTCCCCGTCATCACTGAGGTCACCATATGCTGATCTTCTCGAGTGAAAAACGGCCCTCCCACATCGATCACCACGCCCTGGTACAGGTCCTGATTGTAGTTTGTGACCCAATCACCAGTCTTATCCAGATAGGTCCTGACGTAACTTTCAGTGACTGTCAACTTACCCTTCGCGCCTTCCACCTCGATTCTGATCTCCGGTAATCTGTAGCCTCTGAGGCTCCATGAAGTATCCAGATAACCTTCGAGACCGCTTTCAAACCTTAAATGGGCATGCGCGAAGTCCTCAACATCGGTGGAGTAGTAGGATTTAACACTTCCCTGCACCTCGGCGACGTCACCGAACAGCCACAGAAGATTATCCACAAGGTGAGTCGCAAGCTGGTTCAGCACGCCTCCGGTCTCCTTCACACTATCGCTGGCATGTTTACCCTTCAAGGAAAGGGCCTGTGAGATGTACGAATATGAGTTCAAGTAGATGAGATCCCCAATAGTATTCTGTTCGATGATCTCCTTTGCTCTCATAAATGTCTCAATGAAGTGATAGCAATAACCGACCATGTTTATGACTGGTTTCTGGCGCACCTTTTTAAGCAAAGGGACGCATTGCTCGCAGGATATGCCCAGCGGTTTTTCTACGAAGAAGTTAATACCCCTGTCAGCGCATGCCTCCGCCATATCCGGATGCATTCTGGTTGGAGTTGTGATATATACAAGGTCCAGCTTTTCTTTCTCGAGCATCTCATGATAGTCGGAGTATATATTAACCTGGGGCATAATACCACTCACGAACTTGTGAAGCCGGGTTTCGCTATCTGCCAGGGATTTGGGCACCACTCCATCCAGTGAACACAAAATACCTCCATGAAGAATGCCCATCTTGCCCATACCGATCAGGCCTACGTTTATTGTCTCCATTAGCTACGTCCTTTGATCTATGTTTGAGAACTTTTGTTCGATTCTAATGTTACTGAGTTCCAGCGTTAGGGTATCCCTTAAAGTGAGATTCCATGTATCGTTTAGCGGGCGAAAACAGTACCTCGTGGATGGCAAAGACAGGCGGTAGAAGCCATCTGATTACCCTCCCTCTCCAATCCAGTACGTAGATCAGCCGGCACGACCTCCGGTTTTGCCTGTAAACAATCCGATAGCCGAATCTTAGCCATATGTTGAAGGCTCCCGTGTTTTCCGGGCTGGCTGAGCCCAGGAAATAGCCCAAACCTATCTTCTTGGCATAAGCCACCTGCCGGCGATGCAATACGATACTCAATCCTCTCGCCTGGTACTCTGAGCGAACGATCATAAACGCCAGGTGGAAGAGTTTAAACCGTCGATGGAATCCGGCGATCCCCGCTATATGCCCATCGACTTTTACTCCGGTGATGAACTCAAGGGATCCGGGGGGGGTGAGAGGATGGTCCACCCATTGCTTCTCGCTGGTCAAAGATTGATAAAACGGATTTATTTCGGCGTATTGAATGTTCTCCATTATTGTTCTGGGCTGAGTCCTGAAGACCGGTATCAACTTGTTTGCTTTGAACGCAAAAAACAGCAGCCACCGCACAATCCTGCCTCTCAAGTTTAGAGGCAGGATCAGAAGGTAGCGCCCGTCAGTTCCCAGATTCACCACCTTGTAACCCCGTTTCAGGTTGGTTTTCAGCACCAACGAGTCGTTATCCAGGTAAGTTGAGGCCATAAGGAATCCGTGGCCGTTTCTTTTCACGTGCTCTCTCAAATTACTGTGAAGCTCGGTATTAAAACCCATTTTCTGGAATTCGGATTTTACGACGGTAAAGCCGAAGTCGAATATACCATAATACCTTTTCACGCCTGAAATGCCCACCAGATGGCCATCCATCCGCACTCCAGTTACATATTGAATTCTGCCCGGAGGATGCAGTGGGTGAGAGACGAACTCCTTTTCCCAGGTCAGGCTACGATAGAACGGATCGATTTCCTCGAGATCCACGTTTTCCAGCTTGATTCGATCAGGTTTGCCTTTCTTTTTCAACAGCATTGAGAGCAGCTCCACAGAAAGGGCGTTTCAACACCATCTTGCACTATCTATCATGTCCGAATAATTTTTGCTATTAAAGAAACCCCTGCCCAATCTTTGTACCCCGATTTTACAGGAATCTTGATAGGTGGTGACATCCCTGGTCCTCACCCCTCATCCTCAGAAGTCATCACTTATTGACAGATTCCCTGGCTATCCGCAATATGGCTCACCACGCGACATCCGAGATGACCGGTTTAAGGCAAACAATTTAGCATACTTTTCATAATCAGGACAGCTAACCAATTTGTGCTTTCAACCAGGGCCCGATTCTCCGTGCCGCGAAATGGGGCATGTATCCTGCCCACAGTGTTGAGATTCTATCATGTTTGTTTTCCGGTCTCTGTGGCAGAGCTGCGCCATCCTTGTAAATCTTGTAGAAGTACGGCATCTCTTTGAATTGACCGCCAAAATGCCGTTTGAAAAACGCGTTACCTGCGCCCTCTCTCGTCCTCCCAAAGTCGAATTCCCTGTACCCATTAATGCTGCCCCAACGAAGCATCTGCCAGACCAGGAAGTTATTCGGTCTCAATTTCAGATGCTGCCTTGTAGATACGCCGAACCAGTAGAGTATCTTGTGTGTGTGTAGCAGAAATACTCCACTTGCTATGCACTTGCCTTCATACATCGCCATTGGGATCGTGACATATGCGGGGTAGAAGAGTTCCCACAAATTCTGGAAAAACTCGTATGGATGGGGAGGGCTACCCAGTTTCTTCATGGTCTCCAGGTACAATCCGTAGAACCCACTGAGGTCCTCAGCGTTTTCCGCCATCTTCAGCGTCACGCCGTTTTTCTCCGCCTTTCTCACGTTGCTCCTATTGACTTCGCCAATCATCTTCCACAGGGTATCGATTCCTCCATTTAAATCCGTAAGATAGGTGAAGTAATCATCTCTCCGCACAAAGCCTTTACTGATCAGTATATCGAAGTGCTCCTTTCCGGGAGCCCTGATTTCGACGAAATCCGCTTTTGACTTCAAGGCTATCCTCTCGGTACTAAAAAGCATCTGTTCTACCGCCTCAGCATCGGCATTGCATGGTCCGCCATAATCAGCGAAAGGTAAGGAAATCAAGCGCGTGCGAAACAGCCGGCTTCTGATAAGCGCCAGGGGGAATATACCTTCTCCATGTTTCAGGTAAACCGGCTCGTGGCCGTGAACATTGCTAAGTAAAGCGCCCCACTCATAGCGATGGAATACATGGCCTTCGGCGCAATCTTCGACATGCTCATTCCATCTTGTTGAATCCATGTTTATTTGACGAGTAGCTTGCATCTTTCACTTCACCGAACGTAGATCAAACAGAAAGTGTCTTGTTCGCACTTCTCACTACCACCGACGGGTTTGCGTTATTACGTGGTGCTTCATCCCTTTCCAGCATCTCCCTCAGCGGGATGAACCTCACGTTTACCCTGCGAATAATTGTCTCAATCATATCAATGGTCTTTTCCCCGGTTCTGAAATGCATCCTCCAGGGTATTCCATCCACCCTGGGTAATTCAACGACTTCCCAGGGATGTACATAAAGGACCGGCACCTCTCGCCTTTTTATTTGCGCGTGAATACCCCACAAGACATAGCGGATACCGAAAAGACGCAGCCAGAGACCCGAGATAGGAGTCCGTGTCGCCGGATTTGTTGATACGGGGAACTCCATAACTTCACCAGATATCTCCCCGAATAGCTCGCGAATGAGGAATGGGTGACGGTGCGCTCGAGGAAAACCGTACCAGCCGGGAATATGCTGGCACGGGATTACAGAGCTGTCATAACGGAACCCGCTTTGTTCAATGGCCAGCGCGGCTTTTTCATTTATTGTAAATGCCGGGGCCCGGAACCCAAATACCGCCTCACCGATAACATCCTCCAGAATCTCTTTTGATTCCCTCACTTCCCGCGTAATACTTTCGAGTGTCTGGTTAGTGAATAATTGATGGGTCATCGAGTGGGAGCTGATTTCGTGGCCCATCCCTGCAATTCTTCGTAGTAGACTTTTTTGCGATTGCGCATGACTGGCGACCACGAAGAATGTGCTTTTAATACCATGCCGGTCAAAAATCTCCAGCAATCTGTCAACCCCGGCCTCGCCATTTTCCTCATGTGGCCAGTCCATATTCAGCTTACGAAAAGCCATTGTATCCGAGAATAATTCCAGGTCTACAGTAAATGCCGCGAGGTCGCCGGTCTGAATACTCCCATCGGTCATATCGATCTTGATCCCTGAAAATTAGTCGCCGCCTCAAATATAGCCGGTATTGACTATTATATAGTACAGCACCGGGCAGATTTTTCAATAGAATCCGCCCGGTGCATGTTTCAATACGGTGCCTGAGCAATATGCAGTCGATAGTGAATCTATTCGCGATGTGAAGCGCATGGCAGAAGACCGTTGTTGTAATCATCCAGTTCACTGGCGAGAGGTTCTCCATCCCGCCATGGCGAATTCTTACCTCCTGCCTTAACCCCACTCCCCACCGGGCCGTATTCCTCCATCCACTCATCAGCACTATCTATTGTATCCGCTATACAACTGTCATCGTTACCAATCAGCACGTTCAGTTTGGCGGATACCAGGGCGTTGAACATGTTATATGTCATGTCGCCTTTTCCCGGCGATGACATTATGCCGATAGCCTCATCCATGTCATATATCACACCACCGATGTTGATCTCATCTACCGGCCACGCCTCGGGGTGGTTCTTCCAGTAGCCCGGTGTTCCGGTTCCCGGGGATGGGGGTGGTGGGCATGGAAGCTCGAACCAGAGTAGAGCCCATTTTTCTGTTCTGTTCTGGTTTGAGCCGAGCCAGCCGGAGTACAATTCAAGCTCATCACCGTAGTTTTTATCCGGCGAGCCTGTCCAAATATAGGTATCGGCTACATCACCATTAACAAGTCCTCGCTGTACTGTTGTACAAGTACCGCTGGTATAGCATATTTCCAGATATGGCCTGTGCGTTTCAGTACCGGACTCACTACTGGAAAATATGTTATGGTAACCCTCGGTCTCCAGGAGCAACCCGTAGTTGGGAGTACCTCCTGCCCATGACTGTACAAGAGATGTGATATCAACTGAGTCCCATTCACCAACTGTACCAGCCACAAACGAGCCGCTGACCACCGGATCAAAGCTGCCTCCAAAGGAATTAAACGTAACCGTGTCTTCTTCCCACGCGCTGGTAATCCGATGTACGTTAACCCGGTTTTCCCGGCTCTGTTCCACAAAAAGATAGAGTGTGGCAGACTCAATAGCAGCGCCATTCGGGCACGATTCCTGAGCCTTGGAGGGTTGAAGCCCGGCACCTGCCATTACAGGTATTGTGGCCAGTAATGCCGCTATCATCAACATGACCATCAGTTTCCCTGATATTTTATTGCCCATTATGCTTGACATCGGTGCAACCTCCTGTTTTTTATTACAAGTGCATTGACAGTATTTAAGGAACCTCTGATCAATCCCCTTAAATCCCCCAATCATGGCGGACTTATGAAGCTGGGGGCACCCCGAAGCCACCTCTGAAGAGGTTCCTCAATATTAATATTAGTCGAACACTATTATGATGTGCTAAGAATCAAAACTTTTCCCAGACAGAGTGACTGGCTGTCAGGAGTAGACGGGAAAGTGAAGCACTTCTGGTGGTGGTGCTACGAGAGAACGTTCCTCGCGTATGCGGCAAATTTCAAAGGGAAGTATTTGAAAACACGCCTCGAAGGCTCCTTCCCACCACTTAACCGGCCTCCTTCCCAAACCGGACCTGAGGTTTGCCTGGATAAAGACATCTTCACAACAACCCAGCCAACCCTCAGGGGGTAGAGAATGTAAGCTTTAAGAGAAAACTGTGAATGTCCCTGTCCGCGGAGTGGCATCTCTGTGGATACCTCTTTGATCTTCAACCCCTTCCTGCCCGCTTCCATAGTCTGAGCCACCGCCCAGTGCCTGTTCGGTACCGGACTTAACCTCAACAAAGATTCGGTTCGGAATACCCGATATCCCGAGGTTACATCGGTCACCTTTATCCCTGTCAAGAGGTTAACCAGCCTGGTAAAAAAGCTTATCCCCAGCCTTCGAATAAATGGATACTTCCGGTAGCTGCCGTTGAGGAACCTGCTGCCAATCACCATGTCACAGTCTTTCGCTATGCTGAACATCTCTGGTATATACTTCGGATCATGCTGGCCGTCTGCGTCAACCTGCACAACGTATTGGAAGCCGTTGGCTATGGCCGCTTTGCACCCGGAACAAAGTGCGGCCCCGGGCCCCATATTCGTCGTATGTCGAACCACTTCGGCTCCGCTGATGGCTGCCACCATCGCCGTGTTGTCGTTTGAGCAGTCATCTATCACGAATACTTTGTCCACATATTGCATCGTCTCCCGGATAACCAAGCCAATGGTTCTGCCCTCATTATATGCCGGAATGATCGCGCAAATTCCGTACCGTTGCCGAAAGGATTGCGGCTTAATTGTCTTCGAAGGGGCCGGAAGCGCGCTCACTTCCCCTTTATTGATAAACTCAAGAAGATCCGAGAAAGGTTTACTCTCTATCATTTTGAATACGCTCTCAATATTAACAATTGCGTCATAATAAATGTTTATTTTCTACCCGCAATTTGAATGCTAACACAGCGTTCACCTGGTGTCTGTCGACGAAGTGTTGAATCCTCGTAGTGTTATCGTTTTCCCTTTGTCACGTTCCAGTGTCACGAAATATGGGGCAATTGTAGCGCACACGTTCAACAGGGTATAAAATCGAGCGCACTGATATTGGGGCTTGTTGATGGGGCCTGCCAGACGGCCCTGATGCGGTGTTTTTTTATAGCGGGGAATCTACAGATACTGGGATGGTCTGTTGACAGAGGTTACAAAAGTGGGAGTCTGTTGCTTTAAAGATCCTGGAATGTCAGGCCGTTAAACTCATGCTCGATAGCGTAGACCATAGCCTCAGAACGGTTCTTAAGATTCAGCTTTTCCATTCCCCGGTGTAGATAAGTCCTGACCGTCGCTTCACCGATTATAAGTCGTTCGGCTATTTCTTTGTTGCTGTAGCCTTCACCTACCAGTCGAAGCACGTCGGCTTCCCTCCTGCTGAGGCCTGGCTGAGAAACATCCTCCCGGATCTGGTTGACCAGTTGTGTAGTATAACGGGGTGAAAGTACGATTTTGCCCTGATAAGCTTCACGGACCGCTGTGACTATCTCCTCAATGTGAGCTTCCTTGGATAAGTAACCATCAGCCCCATTTCGGAGTGCCTGAAAAAGGTGCTCTTTACGGTCTGATACCGTAAGGATAATGACCTTCACACCAGGATGCATGCGCTTAATCGTCATCATGGCCTCGGTGCCCGAGCATCGGGGCATCAGGACGTCCATGAGAACTATGTGGGGTTTGAGGTGTTCTGCTTTCTGGATTGCGTCATAACCATCAGTGGCCTCACCGACTACTGTGATGTCAGGCTGTACATCGAATACATATACAAGGCCTCGGCAGAATACGGCGTGATCGTCAGCAACCAGCACCCTGATCTGACCGTTGTCATGATTCATCAGAAATCACTCCTGACCACTATTATATCACAAGTAGCATCCTACCGGGTCCTGGCAGAATATAAGAAGACAACTTTAATACGCGTAATTAGTGGCCTGGTGACAGCATTTTATGCCCTATTAGCCGGTTTGTCAATACCGCTTTCCTCTCGGTTCGGTAACTTGAGGAAACTTTGAACAAGTGGTGACTTCGCCCGGTCTGGGGGTGCCCCCCAGATTCAAATTTCCCCAGGTTTGGTGAATTAAGAGGGGTTGATCAGAAGTCTTGTGTAAAACCGCTCCCTGAATAAATGGCTGTGACCAGCAAGTACCGAAACCCGAAAACAGCGGGATTTCACCCTGCGGGTGTCTTGTGAAATTTGGAACAATCCGTTTTCGCCTGACCGGAAAAGAACCTTATTAAACCGGGAGGGGAAAACAGCGATGTCGATATGCATCCGAATCGATCGCTGTTTTAGGGCGAAAGAGCGCTATTGAATACCCACGCTGATTCATAGTAGAATGATGTTTGATATACTGCCGGAGATTGACAGATGAAAATACCCAGATGCAAGGGCGCCAGTGATATGATGCCCGACAATATGCTTAGATTCCGTCACATTGAGGAGGTGTTCCGGGCTTCCTGCCTGGCATGGGGGTACAGGGAAATCAGGACGCCTACCCTGGAGTACCTTCACCTGTTTACTTCAGCCGGAACCCTGAGTCCGGAGATGCTCAGCAGGGTGTACTCATTTCTCGATTGGGATGGATGGAGTGGCGAGCGCGTTGTGCTCAGGCCGGACGGGACTATTCCCTCGGCCAGATGTTACGTGGAAAATATGCTTGACAAACCTGTGGCCCGATTGTGCTACGTGGAAAACATGTTCTCATTTGAGGGTTCCGGACAGCAGTCAAGAGAGAGGTGGCAGTGCGGCGCGGAGTTGATCGGGGGGACGGAGCCGGAAGGTGACACTGAACTGATAATGCTTGCTCTGGAAGTACTCAACAAGCTCAGCCTTCAGCCGGTTAAAGTTAAGCTGTCTCATGTGGGCTTGTTTAAAACGCTGCTCGATCAACTTGGTTATGATGAAGAGGAGCAGAGGCTTAGGCTGAAAGAGATTCTCACAGGTGACGCCAGCATCCTCGATGAGCTATCGAAACAGCCGCAGACTGTAAGGCGGTTCCTGAAACTCTTACTTGGTTTAAAAGGAAAGTCCCGTGGATCCCTGGAAAACCTCGAAAGCATACTTCCCGGGAAACTATCGGCTATTAAACCGTACATAAGGGATTTGGCCCAAGTGGCGGAACTTCTGGACAGAATAGGCCAGGAATACGAGCTGGATTTCGCTTCTGGCGAGGGTTTCGAATACTATACCGGCATGGTTTATGAGTTTTACAGCGGCGAAAGGGTTGTGGGCAATGGCGGACGATATGATGAATTAATCCCTCTCGTCGGAGGTGACGCCGCGCCAGCTTCAGGGTTCGCCCTTTTCATGGACAGCATTCACCCGGTGAGGGCTGAGGAATCCTTCTCGGAGCAGATAAAGATTCTCCTTTCCAGCAAAGTCAGCCATGTCGAAGGCATGAAGCACTGCTTTGAAATTGCCGGCATCCTTCGCCGAGAGGGATATATTGTGGAGATCGATCTGGGCGAAAACAATGACGCTGAATATCACTGGATCGTTTCTTTTTATAAGAAGAGCAGAAGAGTTGTTTTCAACCTTGTGGATATAACGACAGGAGAGGAACAAAAAGACCTCTCCAGAAAGCAGATGTTGCAGGTATTGAAGTCGGGGGGCAAGTGATGATAAAGCTGGCCCTTCCCAAGGGTTGGATCCAGGGAAACACCGCTTCCTTTCTCACTAGGGCCGGTTTCAATTTTCAGGGATACAGCGAATCGAGCCGGTCTTATCGTCCCAAATCGAAAAAGTTCCCGGACCTGTTCACCAAGGTGCTTCACGAAAAGGATATAGCGATCCAGGTAGCCGCGGGCAACTATGATCTGGCCATTTGCGGTTTTGACTGGACACAGGAACTGCTGACTAAATACCCCAGCGACGCAATTATAAAGGTGCGTGACCTCGGTTACGGCAAACGTGATTTGTACGCGGCCGCTGGCAGGTTGTCAGGCCTGCACTCTGTAGATGATGTGAAAACCAGGCATGGCCCGATTCGTATCGTGAGTGAGTATCCCAATATGGCGGAGGCCTTTGCCCTGAAGCTCAGGTTGCCCAATTTTCGAGTCTTCCCCGTATGGGGCGCTACAGATGTGTATCCACCGGAACATGCTGACCTGGCCATCGTATCGGCTTTTTCGGCTGATGATCTGATTGATAAGGACCTGATCCCCATTGCCAAGATACTGACCGGCAACTCGTGGCTCATTGCCAACAGGAACAGCATGCAGCATAAAGATATGAGCCGGGTATTATCGAGTTTTTATCGGGCCAATCCGAGATCCAGGGATATATCTGACGAGCTCTCTATAGCTGAGATCGAGACTGAGGAGGACTTTGAATTACCCGTTTCCTCGGAGAACGTCCTCTCACTGGCTCTGGCCGACGGCCATCAGCAGGCTCATACGGCCAGATTCCTCAAGGAGGCCGAGTTTAAGGTTAAGGGATATACATCCTCCCCCCCCGCCAGGAAACCCCTCCCAGATTTCAAGGGCCTTGCCGTCAAGGTTATCAGGCCCCAGGATATGCCCCTTCAGGTCGCCAACGGCAACTTCGACCTGGCGATTACCGGGCAGGATTGGCTGGCCGATCAGCGCTATCAATTTCCTTCCAGTCCGGTCGAGGAGGTCCTTAACCTTGGGTTTGGCCATGTGAGGATCGTAGCGGTTGTACACAACGACTTACCGGCCAATAGCACGAGCGAACTCAGGTCTTTACTGCGATCCGGGCAGATACCGGTACTCCGAATAGCCTCTGAATACATGAACATCGCCGACAAATACGCCCGTGATAATCACCTTTCCCCCTACAAAGTTATTCCTTCCTGGGGGGCAACCGAGGCTTTTCTGCCCGAGGATGCGGATGTCCTGATAGAGAACACTGAGACGGGAAATACCATCAGGAAAAACAACCTCAAGATCATCGAACAACTCTTCACATCAAGCGGCTGCCTGATAGGTAATTCTTATGCCTTATCGGATAAAACCAGGGCGGACCGGATTGACATGCTGATTGAAATATTCAAACGTGGTCTGAACGCCAGCCGGGAGTGTTAATTTGAGAATAATCGACAATGTGGCTACGGCTAAATCAACGGTTCTCAAGCGTTCTGCGGACCGATCTGTCGAGCTGCCGGAGAAGGTGAAAGAACGGATCACCGTGGCCTTTGGCGAGGAACTCACAGCCGAGGAAGCGGTCGCGCGAATCGCGGAGGATATCAGGGCACAGGGGGACAAGGCGCTCTATGAATATTTGTGGAAACTGGATGGGGTTAAACCAGATCATCTGGAAGTCCCTGCTGACAGGATATCCGCGGCACGTGCTGAGGTAGAAAAGGGATTGCTGGATTCGCTGGCCTTTGCCGCCGGGAGGATCAGCGGTTTTCATAATAAGCAATTGAAATCCCTGCCGGTGGGTGAAACCTGGCTGGGGAACGGTGTCGGGCAGGTGCTGGCACCTGTTCAGCGGGTGGGAGTATACGCGCCCGGCGGAACAGCATCATATCCCTCAACCGTGTTGATGACGGCTATTCCGGCGAGGGTCGCGGGAGTCGAAGAGATCATCCTTGTCACCCCTCCCCAGCAGGATGGCAATATCCCCGCCCTGACACTGGTTGCCGCCGAGATAGCGGGTGTTGACAGGGTTTTTACCCTGGGTGGCGCTGCGGCGATAGCGGCACTGGCCTTCGGTACCGAGTCCGTCCCGAGGGTCGATAAGATATGCGGGCCGGGTAATATCTTCGTAATGCTGGCCAAGAAATATGTGGTGGGTACGGTGGGTATAGACGGCCTTCAAGGACCTACTGAGACGCTGGTCCTGGCCGACGACTCAGCCAATCCCGGTTCATGCGCCGCGGATCTCATCGCCCAGGCCGAGCATGACGAGATGTCATCAGCGATCATGGTAACCACATCAGGTGTACTTGCCGAAGCGGTAAATAGAGAGGTGGAGCGGCAGCTCGCCGGGCTTTCCAGGGGAGAGATCGCCGGCAAATCGCTTGATCAGCGAGGAGGAATTGTGGTGGCGGCGGGGATGGACGAGGCGGTTGAACTGGTTAACGAATATGCTCCGGAACATCTCTGCCTGTTGACACGAAATCCAGAGGAGTTAGCGCCACGGCTTAAGCACTGTGGCGGGATTTTCATCGGGGAGAGCTCTCCTGAAGTCCTGGGCGACTACGTGGCCGGACCAAGCCATGTTATGCCCACGGGAGGCACAGCGCGGTTTAGCTCGCCGCTAAACATACTCGACTTCTTGAAGGTAACCAGCCTGGTCGCTCTTGATGATGGACAATTCGGAGAGCTATCTACTCATGCTGTTAATATCGCGCGGGCGGAAGGACTTACCGCTCATGTCGAAGCAATCCGAAAACGGCAGGGGAGATGACTCTCCTCGCGTCTGAAAAGGGGGTGCGGTTATGCGGCTCGGGGAATTAATTGATGTTCTCACCCAAACCGATAGTTTCCTTACGGAATATAAGCTTTCCGGTCTGTATCGGGAGCTGATAAAGGCGCTGAATGAAGCCCGGCGAAAACCCTCTCCCGAGACTGCGGCACGGATAAACCGGCTGAGAGAACGAATCAGCAACGCTCACGACATGGCCGGAGAGACGCGTTGGAACAACTCATGTCGAATTATCCATGAAAGACTGGGCACAGCGGATTTAATTGGCAAAGACGCCGCTTCTAAAATCGACAGGGTATTTCAGGAGCATGAGACCGACCCCGGCGGCGCCGCCCAGGCATTGGATCAAATAGCTGAGCAGACTAGAGATCTGGAGGAACGAGTTAGAGCACTCGTAACCGGACTCGGCCCCCTGACCGAGGAAAATAGAGGTGCCCCTTCCGACAGGACGACTGTACAACTCTACTTCGGCGAGAACGTTGCTGTGCATACTCTGAAAGATCTTCAGGATGTTCTTGAGACATGGGACCGGGTCATCGCCTCTTTTTCAAAGCTGACCAGGGAATCTGAGGAGGATGTAAAGATCATCAATATTGAGCATAATCCGTTGAATATAGAGCTTGCCGTTCTTTACGTTATCGCCGCGGCTATCGGAGGCGCGACCTGCGAGATCATGCGGATTCATGAGAGATACCTGAACATCAAAAGAATTGAGTTGGAGGTGGACGCTCTTGATCTAAGCGACCCCTCCGTTACCCGGCAGCTGAAAAAGGAGGCGAACAATCTGGTATCCAATACTGCCGCCGATGTCACCAGGAACCTCATAGAGGAATTCGATTGGGCTAATAATAAGAATCGGGTCGATATCCAGGGGCACATCAAATCCGCGGTGACAACGATTTTTGAATTTGTGCGGGATGGAGGCAGGATTGATGTGCGGGGAGGAAACGATTCCGAACTGGAGATCCATCAGCGGCTCACTGAGGCATTTTCCAGAGTAAGAGGTATGGAACTTCGAATTCAGCAGCTTGACCAGGAAACAGGTGCTAAGGTGACTGAACCGGAAGATTGAGGGCCGGTGAGCAGGTGTTGCCAATGCCTGGTGCATGAAATACGCCTATGCCATTATTGGTGGAATCAATGAATAACCTTTTCCTGGAGGGCAGACCAGGTGTCGGTAAAACCACACTGCTTCGCAATGCCGCCAATCGACTTGCGGATTTCCGAATAGGCGGATTCTACACCAGTGAAATTCGAGAGGGAGGCGCAAGGGTTGGCTTTGCCATCGAAACATTCCCCGGCGTTACCGGTGTTCTCGCCCACTTTTCGTACCGGGAAGGGCCTCGAGTGGGTAAGTACACGGTAGATGTAAATACATTCGAAAAAATAGGGGTTCGAGAGCTGGAAAGAGCCCTGTCGGACTCCGATATCATTCTGATTGACGAGATAGGCAGGATGGAGCTGCTCTCAGCGGAATTCAGAAAAGTAGTGGTCGCCTGCCTGGACTCCAACAAGCCAGTGACAGCCACGATAATGTCGCGCCCCGATCCTTTTGTTGATCAATTGAAGGATCGCTCCGATTGCCGGCTCCTGAAAGTCACAGCGAAGGATCGCGAGGCCCTGGTAGAGCGAATTGTGAGCTGGGTGAAAGATTGAGCGGATTGATCGGGGCTTTCTCAGCCGGGTTGCTGTGTATCAGTTGGCTGATTTGACAGATGTAAGCTCTCTGTGGCAAATTGGATTTGTCGATAGTTGTTGAACTTGCGGGATTACATACTATCTGATTGATAAGGAGGGGCTAATGGCCAGTAAAGAGAAGGCACGGGCACTTCTGGAGGCTTCGAACAATATTGAGCATTATTCCGAAATGATAGATCATGCTTTAAAGTACTTTATCGCCAAGCTTGAGAAAGAGGGCAACCCCTGCGTTGATGAGCTTAGAAAGTTGAGGGATACTTATCCCGCGGATTTCGCCAACGCCGTGGAGATTACCGGGGAGGTATACGGTGAGATGTTCACCGATGATGAGCTTGATGAGCTCATCGTTTTGAATACCAATCCGGCTATGGAGAAGCTGCGTGGCTTGACTTCCGAGATAATGAAGAGGGTATTTGAAAAATACTCTCTGCCACCGGAGTAGAGTTTTACGCTGCGCGACTTAACGGCCCGGACCCACTTAACTGAGAATGAGAAATCCGGTAACAGGATTTAGCTGTTCGTGAGTTATGGGGTGATCAGCATGTCGAGTGGAAAAGGCCACCCACCGGATGTTCACTTCTTAGTTGGTTGTAAAGCTTGATGGCCTCTTCGGTCTGTAGCGCGTGATAAGTGACCGATTTCTCCTCAAGCAAACGAATCGTATCCGCTGATACTTGAAGGTTCCTGTCGAAACCTCTAGAGAGGATGATTATCTTAGCTCCATGTTCCAGTAATTGCTCAACATCGGCAGGCTGTATCCCTGTAGAATGACTGGTTCCAGTCTCATTCCAGTCCCACTCCTCAGCTCCCCCGGGATAGAGCCTGGCGTCTCTGAAGGTTTGCCCGCCCTTGATTTCAATTTTTCCCCACGAGAAGTTGACTATTCCTGGTGAAGATACAACTGCGCTCATTAATGACCTTCCGCTGCTTTCCTGATTACATGGTATCTTGTTGAAGCGTGAGTGTTCAAGCAACTCCCTCCGATGTTCCAATAAAATAATCAACATCCGGATTGCCGCTCAATCCGGTAATGGCTTCTTGTCGAGACGCATATCTGGACCATATTAATGCTCACCCTCAGCATTTTACCAACGTGGTTTGCGCCAACGGCTCCAATGTTGAGAATAATGACTTTTGCTGCCCCTTTTTTCGCGGGAGAAAATGAACTTTTTTATCTTATAATGTGTTTTATATCATGAACAGGTAATCAACTTGATAACATTCGGATAGACAGGCAACTCTATTCTTTCGGCCGAGGACTGGAGCGAATTTGATCAGAGATTGGCAGGCAGGGGACTTGGCAGCCTTCGAACGGCTGTTTCACCAGCACAAGGACATGGTTTTCAGGGTGGCATACTCAGTGCTGGGGGATTCAAGGGAATCGGAGGACGCGGTTCAGGAGGTCTTCATCAGGGTGTACCGGTTCCCGGATAAATTCGAAGGAGGCGAGCAGGAGTTCGGCGGTTGGCTGCGCCGCGTTACCTTAAATTTTTGCATCAACCGCGCTCGCAGGAACGGCTTCAGAAGGTGGCGATCTCTAGAGGAGCTCAGCGAATGGGGCAAGGACCGGACTCAAGATGATAAGTCCATTTCGCCGGCAAGAGCGCTGGAAGAGGATGAGAAACAAGAGCAAGCGCGCAATTTTCTAAGCCGGCTCAGTGACAGACACTATGAGGTGATGGTTTTGCGT
Source organism: Dehalococcoidia bacterium (assembly GCA_046484125.1). Classification (GTDB taxonomy): domain Bacteria; phylum Chloroflexota; class Dehalococcoidia; order SZUA-161; family SpSt-899; genus JBGLNL01. Next base: position 21,410 of record JAWOBX010000011.1, read on the forward strand.
TATTATCACGAACTCTCGTATGAGGAAATAGCCCGGATGCTGGATATACCGCTGGGTACGGTGCGCTCCCGTCTCTCCAACGCGGTAAAGGCACTACGGCAGTCCAGAGAGTCCGGGGGTCAGGGTGGTTGGGATGGGGAAGCCTGAAGGAGGAAAGGAGAAATGAAATGCCAGGATATTCAACATTTACTGGTGGCGTACCTGGATGAGGAAGTAGCTGCACCTGAAAAGTCAGAGATCGATGCTCATCTGGAAACCTGTGAGGTATGCAGGAGAGAGCTTGATGCTGTTGCCGGTGAGCAACAGGCCTTTCGGGAAGCGGTTGAGAGAGTTTGCGCGGATGTGGTTCTCTCGGATGAAGCGTGGGATGGAATTCATCGCCGGCTGGTAAAGGAAACAGGGTCACGCGCCGGTATTGTTGAGCGGGGAGAATTACAAATTTTAGGAGCTCTTAAAATGCTAGGACGATATATATCCAGACAACCCAAATGGAGAACAGCTACTGTTGTTACATCCGTACTGGCGTTGATAGTAGCTTTGAGTATGGTCGTGCCCTCATTCGGTGGTGACTCGAACACAGTCGTGGCGGCAGAGAAGATCGTCAAGAACAGCGAGGCATTTGAGTACATAAGTTCAGAGGAGTACATAAGTTCAGAGGAAGGGAATCTAAACCTGCTTGAAGTGGTGGATCAGGAGGGGGACATGGCCTCTGTGACCTTCACCACGGAAACGGGAAAAGACATCACCTTCCGGGTAGACCTTGAAGCGGAAAAGGTATTGGAAACCGATAAATGGGTACCACTCAAGTTCTGGAGGTTCCAGCCAGGGAATGAGGGATTGTTCCTCAAGGACGGGCCGGAAAGGGATCGGGCATTTCAAATAGCGCTGGCCGATCCGGACGTTCAGGAACGCATGCCGGAAGAGCCCGTGATCAAACTCGTGCATCTACACGATGATACCGAAATGAATCTGCGGATATGGGGAAGAGAGAATATAGCGGATGTGTCTTTCTACCCGGCAGACTTGAAGAGCCTGCCTGTGGTAGCTGGAAAGTATGATCAGACAGGGATTTACGCACGTGTAGACCTGGATACAGAGGAAGTGATTGCGATCAACAAAAGCAGTGCATACACACCTGTGGTCCAAATCGAAAGTAAGATCAGTGACAAAGAAAGGCAAGAAGTAATGGGCATTGTCTCAACCCATCCGGAAGGCAAAGAGCTTCTGAGCGAAGAATATACTGTTGAACGAATACAGATGCTTGAGCTTGAGCTGCCGGACTCCTCCTTTGAGAGGGTAGCTGACGTAACCCTGATCCCCACCGAGACGCAGGGGCGGGCAATGATCAACGGATACTGCTTCAGGGTGGACCTCGATAGTATGCGGGTAATTGGCAGTAACGATGTAATCATGGTGAAGGCGCCGGTAGCGGTGGTCCAAATACGAGCGGCGCAAGCCTCGCTGACTGACAAGCAGAAGGAGGAAGCCTTCGATATCGCCGCATCCAACCCGAGGATTGCCGAGCTGCTTGCCGGAGGGTACATGAAAGAAGGGGTGGAGCCCGTGGAAATCTCAGGTAAGACGCTGGTGAATGTGATACTGGTTGCCAATGAAGAAGCACAAGAGAGAACCGTGCTGCCGAGCGGCGATTACTGGATAGAAAACTACCATGTTTATGTTCGAATAGACCTTGAAACAAAAGAGGTCGTGGGTATACACGAACTCGCGCATGTGGCGCCCGGTGAGCAATAGAAGACGAAATGAACTTCCGGGAGAATTATGACTCTCCATAAGCAGAACGGAGTATGGCAAGTTGACAGTACAAGGCCTGCCCTCGCATAGGGCAGGCCTTGTACCATTTAGACTGGATTAAGGAATCTCTTCAGCAAGTGGTGACTTCGGGGGTCTGGGGGTGTCCTCCCAGAATCAAATTTCCCCAAGTTTGGGGAATTAAAAGGGGTTGATCAGAGTTACCTTAAATATATGAAAGGGGAAAATCATCATGTTTGACAAATTGACGAAAACAAATATAAAGCGCAACAGGCTCGGCCTCTGCGTCTCAGTGGCTCTGGCTGTTACAGTACTGCTGGTAGTGGCGGTGCCTGGTTTTACGTCGGCAATGTCTGAAAAAGAGGGCAATGACACAGATACCCTGCCTCCCTGCATGGTTCCGGTCATTCTCGATGGCGTCTATTACGAGCCTGCCGAATTCAACCGTATTCACAACGAGCTCCATGCAAAAGGCATCTATCTGGGTTATTGTTTTGACGAGGAGGGAACTTTATTGGCCTTTACCACCCGCGAAGGGATTGATAAGTGGCACGAAGAACGTGGCCTTCGCACGATTACCGAGATATGCGAAGCAGCTGAAAAGGCGGGCCCTACTAAAATCATACCGGTTGAACCGGGGTCTAGGGATTCGGTTGTATCGAACTGGGAAAACATCAACTATGGTGGTAATGGATTCACCGTAGCTGACAACGGAACCATTGACAACCTTCATTCGTCGGGCTGGGGGGATGAGATATCATCAGTTCTAAAAGCGGACACCTATTGTGAGATTCTGTGGGAAGACATAAACCAATCGGGTGATCATTTTTCGATACGGTGGTGGAAGTATGATGAGCCCAACCTCGGTTGGTATGGATGGAATGACCGCGCTTCATCTCTTGAAACTGGGTAAGTTGTGGGGTAAGAGTATATAAAATAAGGTTTGAAAATAGTAAAGCAATGTTGCTCAAGTCACGGGATTCACTTGATTGGGTGTAACAATCTACTCGATGCTAAAGTGCAACTGAGTATAGCTAAATAATTAAAGTACCCACCACTGAAAGTAGCATCAGGGAGGCTATTGAGCCTCCCTGATGCTACCTATCATTATGCATAAGCCCATGACCGGTGGGCCAGACCAAATCCAGGGTGAATATGTTTTTCTCAGCAAGCATGATATTTAATGAACTTGATAATGAAAAAAGAAATTCTCTCGGTCAGTGAATTCGGCATCACCATCGACATCTCCGCCGCATCAAATCCATCAGACTAAGAATTTCGGGGATGAGCGTTTTACTGCTTGAGATACGTCTATAAGTATTGTCGAAACAAAAAGGCTGTAACGGTCAGGTTCATAATGAGCAACATTATCGCTAACAAACATCTCTATAATCAAAGGTTACTATCCAATCGAGGGAGGTAAGAAATGGCTAAGTGGCTCACGGCGCTCGTCACTCTGGTGGTATTAAGTACAATCGCGTTCGCCTGCAATGACGATGAGTCAGGTACTGTCGAAAAGACCGATAATAACATCACACAGGTAGTAGAAACTGCAGATACAATTGACCATGCACTTGCCGTTTACCTGGAAATGGAAGACGTCCCCGGCGTTGACTACACCAAAGCACCTTTAAAAGTAAAAGGGGTGGTCTCACAACCTCAGGCGACCGTGACGGTGAACGGTTCGCCAACCGATGTAGCTGAAGACGGGAGCTTCTCAAGCGATGTCCCCCTGGCCGAAGGTACTAACTTTATCGAGGCTGTAGCGACATATGGAGAATCAGAAGACAGGTGGCTCATCATGGTCGATATCAGCCCTGAAGGAAATCTGGTGTATGTGCCCGGCCTTGGATCCGGATGGCAACGATATGCCTCCAGGTTGATATACGACCATAACGTTGATATAAAAGCTGGCGAGACAGAATCAATCGATATTACACTGGAAAACGGCAAGCCGCACTCAGGTCCCGGTCCGGCGGAGTGTACATATACTATATCTCTGGTCAGCAGTGAGTACAGCGAAAAGACTGTTCCGATGCCCATGGGACTGGATATCAGTGTTGAACCCTCGAGATTCACGGCATATCCAAACACCACCTACCAATCGACGCTTACCATAAGCACCACGCCCGGACTCGTCGGTTGCAAATACTACCTCCTTCTTGAAGGCTCTCTGGAAGGTGGCTTTACCGAACAAGGCTGGATAACCGTCGATGTGCGCCGAACAGATGCATACACACTTCCCTCCTCATTTGAAAATAGTGAACAGAATATATTGAATACTGAAGATCAATCCAGACTACTTCAAATTGCGCTCGATACCGACTTAGGAAAAGATTTCATCGAAAAATATGGGGTATATGATGAACGGTTGGGGTGGATAACTATTGTATGGGATGGCTCGGAGCCCAGCGTATGGCGCTGGATAAACAAAGAAAGAATAGATATCGAGCTTAATGAATCCCCGGATGCAACAGGTCAACAATTGTATTTCGGAGTGTATTTGCGTTTTGGCGATCCGGAAGCAATTCATCTTGCTGTGGCTATTGAACCTGATACTTACTTGGTCAAGGATGTCAGGATATTTTCTCCCAGAAATGGCCCTGCATTTCTCACCGAAGAGTTCTCCAGTATTCATGGTATGAATTAGATTTGATATACCAAAGGCAATATCAGGGAAACATCGGGTGAAGTGATTGCTGTGCTTAATAGGGAGTTTGTAGAGAACCGCTAACAATCGCGTCAACTGAACAACAATGGGCATCCTTCCTTGAGTTTGGTTGAGATTCAACTTTGTGCCACGAGGGCAATAACATATCTATCCGGCTATCAAGTATAAGTGCTATATTCTAAACCAAATTGGGATGCCGCCCAGCCAATGCGGCCTATGCTTTCGGGGCGGGTCATATGGAGCGTCAGCCATCATGATCAAATCCGTCATCCAAGCCAAGGCGAATGGCCTGGTAGCGGCTCTTTATACCCAGCTTGGCGTAGAGGTTACGGATGTGAACCTTGACAGTTTTCTCCTGGACGCTAATGATTTCCCCGATTTCGCGATTTGTTTTACCTTCAGCTATCAAATTGAGTATTTCCTTTTCCCTCCTAGTCAGAGCTCGTCTGAAGTCGTTGTGTCTTATTAGGCTTTCTGCAACTGAAGGCGGCATCGTCACAGAGCTGTCCCTTACTATGGCTCGGATGTGTTCGGGTAATGTCTCAGGTGTCAGCCGGTCATAGACCAGGCATCCGTGTGCACCCGCTGCGATCGCTCTTGCCAGAGTCCCGGATTCATCCACTATGGTCAGGACCAGCACCTTCACTTCTGGTCGTATTTGCATTATCTGAGTTGTGGCTGTAATACCGTCAAGACCCGGCATACGGATGTCCATTAATACCACATCAACAGGCGTGCTTCGAACCCACTGAATTGCCTCCAAGCCTGTTGAAGCCTCTCCCGCAATCAATATATCCCCCTCATCTTCCAGGAGGCTTCGAAGCCCCTGCCTTACCATTCGGTTATCATCCGCAATCAAAATGGTTATCATCAGGTCTCACATCAGGGGGATTTCCATAGTCAATCGAGTTCCGTTTTCCCGTTCTATGAGAAGCCGGCCACCAAGTTGTTCGATTCGTTCTCTCATTCCCAATATACCAAAAGCGCTCCCGCTGCCTAAAGATTGAGTTCCCTCTTTTTCAGGAATACTGATTCCAAGGCCGTTATCACTGATTCTTATCTGCATACGATCAGACGCTACGTGGGTTTGGACACGAACTTGGGTAGCAGCAGCATGCTTCTGAATATTCAACAGTGCTTCAGACAGAATACAACGCACATTGTAGGATAATGTACCAGGTACTCTCCTGTCATCACCACCAAGCTCAAATTCGGCTTCAATACCGGTAGTGCTACTCCATTTCCGCAGCAACAATGCTACCTGATCACCTATACTTTCATATCCAGATATACTCCGTAACTCATGTATCACCTCCCGGATTCCCTCGCTCGACCGTTGACATTCTTCTTCAATCTGCTCAATCCTTTTTTTAACCACAGGCGAGTCAAGATGCTTTCCAATGGCATGCGATTCCAGGGCTATCCCCTGGAGTGTTTTCAGAACCGTATCGTGAAGTTCCCTTGCTATGCGATTCCGCTCCGTATCCAGAGCTCTTGCCTGTACCAGCGCTACGTTGCGCTGTCTTTCGCGGAAAGTTTCCTCGGTGATGAAGCCGATAGTGAGGGCAATCACCATCATGATGGTTGTCCAGAAGGCATAGCCACTGGCGCTGAACCGCAGGTCATATACCCAAAGACGAAAAAACATCGCTCCAGCCAGCCCCAGAGCGAAAACAATACCCATTCCTATGCTTCCCCGAAGACCAAACCGAACGGCCCCTTCGATGATTACAATGGAAAAACCTGCATGCGCGGCCGTATCGAAATCATAGACAAAATGAAAGATTGAGGCCCAGGCAATAAGTGATATACCTATCAACGACGCAAGGCTCAGTCCTTGTTGACCTTCCATGCTCGTTATTCGCCGATTCATCACGCCAGCAATCAGATTGCCCGTCACCAGGCACGCAGCAATGACGATCATGCCAAGAGTTGAAGCCGGCTCGTGCAGCCATGTAAATAGCAGGATTATTGGAACCCCCATACTGTGAATGGCAATGAATATCCATTCATAGCGTTTGGTTTCCGACAGGTTTCGGCCGCCGGAGGTTATCAGGTCGTCTAAAGCCATCATGATGTATCTTTCGCCTGAGAATATCCGCCGTAACGCATATTATAACACCGATTCTTTGAAGCTATATAAGACTTTGGTAGTAGAAAATTATAGGCTAAAATGCCTAGCTCTTTCTAATACCAGGGGAGTAAGACAGCGACTAAGAATTATGATATTAGTAAAGGCAATTACCGGGATTCCCTTAAGACATTCATATGTGAAACGATTAATCGTCCCGGCAAATGTTCGCCGGAAGAGGGTGATAGCCCGATAATAAAGACAACAATTGCCAAAAAGGTGTATAAGCCCAGCGTCGACCAATTGTTTGTTTACAAAAATGTTTAAAAAAACCAGCGATAATTTAACACTTCAGGTGCTATAAGGGATACAGGCCACGCAGCCAAGTAATGAATCAAATGCATATGAGGTGAAACTGTCCACCTCAGCAGTTATGAAATTAGGCCAAAATGCCTGTTAAAATTGGGCTCTCTGGCCACCTTTCTGGGCCCTTAGGCCCATGGACAAAGACTAATTATCGTCATATATTGTAAACGAAGCTTTCAATCCGTCAACATGATTCCTGAAGTCATTCCCGGGGATGGCTTTTGGGGGCTAGCTCCATGGTTTGGTGGCAACAAGTATGCATTATCGGTGGCCACCGCATATGCAAAGGATTCCAAAAAAGGGGTAATTTACATACCATTATGGAATAACCAAGAAGAATACACAAATCAAAACGAATAAGGAGAAAAAATGTTCAAGAAAAAGGTTCGAAACTTAGGACTAATTATCGGGCTGATTGCAATGCTTGGGACTGCATTCAGTGTGCCTGCAATGGCCGAAATAGGACAAAGGAAAATTGAAACAGCCGAAGTTGACCAACTAGTACCAAATAAAATTGATGGACATCTGGTGCCTAAAAAGGTAGGGGACTATCCAGTTATATATGTTCAACAATTCGAAAACGCCCCTTGGCTTGATTCTGGAGAGGTTATCTTGATTCTACGAGGAGACCAAGAAATTGAAACCGTGCTGAACAATTCAAGTGTGATAGAAGCAGCCAAGACACTCCCTCATAACTGGAGAATAAAAGTAGTAGGTGGTCGTAACTTCACAATCTCTGGCATGCTCGAATCGATAGATTTGGGCATTGTCGAATACGAAAAGGCTGGTCCCTTACCGAAGAGCGGGCCTATGCCTATTGGCGACGCCTACCTGTCAAGCTTGCATACAGCCGGGAAAGATCTTCGATCATACGATACGCGAACATATGCTTACTGTGTAAACAAAGATCCCGATACGAAAACGATTATTTTCCAGTCGGCGAACTGGTACGCTCCTACAGTTGGAAGCCAACAAGACGAATACTCCCTCATGACACTTGTAGGTGAAACAAACTATGATTTTAATGGGAAACCTGAATTCATCCAGATAGGACAATGGTACAGGAATTCCGGTATAGGCAGACTGGCATGGACAAGCACCTATCAGGGTTACTATCCTCAGTGGTTTGATATGCAATATCAACCTGGCAACAAATATTATCATTTCATGTCCAAGTCAATAGGCTCAAATTACTGGTACGTAGGCGTTCAAAACCTCACTAGTGGTGGATACGAAACTGAGCTTATCACTGCACTAGGTAATAGGCTGATATCTGATTACAGTAACAATGATTTTAATACCGGGGTCTTTTTCGAGAATTTCAATAGCAACTCTAATTGGCATAATGGTTTCACTAACCCAATAAGAGCCAGCTATGCTCTTGATAAGGAACAAGGACATGGATATACATACTGGTCAGACGAGCTTCAAATAATCCAAGAAGTTGATAATATCAACAACTATTGGTATTACGATGACCAATTGAGTGATGATGTCATAGATGGACATCTAGATAATGGAGGTACTGCAGAATGGGAATTAGATGATGTCTGGCTTGCGCCATAGTATGATGGCTATTTCAGACTGAAACTTGCTGAGTAGAGGAACTATCCGGGGCCTAGTATGCCAATACGCATAAGCCCTGGATAGTTCCTTGCAATTACGGTATGGTATCATCATGAATTAGCTAAAAGGAGAAGTGAATGAAGCTGTTTAAGATTTTCATAATTGGCGCGGTTGTACTGATTGTAGCTAGTGGAATTTCTATAGGCACCCTTGCAATACAAGATGACTCTAAATCTATTGATGCACATGCTTCTCAAGAGAATCTACTTCCCACCAATAGTACCCTACAGGAGTTCGCTCCTTTTGTGCCGGATTCGATTGATGGATATCCTATTCCCAAAGAAATAGGCGGATATTCCGTTGTTTTTGTAAAGACTTCAGATAGAATTCCATGGTTTCAACCGGGTGAGGTTGAATTGGTGCTTCACAGTAATTGCGCTTTGGATAAAGTGATAAACGGTACTGTGCTAAGTGAATTTCAAAAGACACTCCCAGAGAAGTGGCGGATTAGCATTGTTGGAGGTCGCGACTTCTCACTTGAAGGATTCGTTAATAGTATTCAGAGCAATATCCGAGAGTATGAAGCATACGGGCCTTTAAAAAACAGCGGCGGACCAGGGCCTATTGGACCTGAGGGAACTTACGAGCCTTTAGAATGAATCCCGTCATTATCTGATTAGGTGTGGAGCTATCCATCCAAAGAGTCAAATTTATTCCTGTTATAGCTGTGTAACATGGAAATCAATCTGTTTATTTACAGAATTTCAATTAGATAGGCAACCCAACAGAGTATTAGACCGAGTGGCATCGGAGCGGGGATATCCTGCCAAACTGAGAGTAGATAACGGACCTGAGCTGACATCGATTCACATGGCTGACTGGGCCGAAACCAATGGTGTGGAACTCGAGTTCATCCAGCCGGGCAAGCCGATGCAGAATGGATTCATCGAACGCTTCAATCGTACCTATCGGGAAGAGGTGCTGGATATGTGCGTTTTCAATACGATCAGAGAGGTCCGGGAGATCACCGAAGCCTGGCTCCCGGATTACAATGACTTCCGGCCGCACAGTTCACTGGGTGG
>JAWOBX010000025.1:0-44466 GCA_046484125.1 Dehalococcoidia bacterium
AGTTCGGCTATACAGGCGGTGATGAACGGTGGCTCATATCTCTCCCCTACCGCCGCCTCTATACTTATCGAGGAATGCCAGCACCACGTAACCGAGGAAGAGAAGGACCCGTATCAGCAGCTCACCGACAGGGAGAGAGAAGTGCTCAAGCTTGTTGCCGAGGGTTATACGGCCAGAGAGATCGCCGATATGCTGGTTATCAGCGTGAGAACCGCGGAGTCCTACAAGTCGAGCCTTATGCAGAAGCTGGATATCCACAACAGAACAGACCTTATCAAATTCGCCATCCGAAGGAGTATCATTGCCATGTAGTGGCTTATCCACAGTTGCGACATAATTACGTGAATTCATGCAAGTAAGTACCAGGTCTCTAACGGCTCTATATAAATGTTCCGCAATGTTCTTTTTAACTCATTGGTTCAGAAGGAAAGGTTTGATACTCGGTGAGCGAACTCGGATTCCGAGTTCGCTCACCGAGTATCAACACAGGGTGGTTGGGTGGGAAATGTAGTTAAGTTATACAATTGTTATTATCAGATAATCCAAAGTACGTTTATCTACGGGGACGCTACACTAGAGCGCCAGCGTAATCCCGATGGGGCAATGATCGGAACCTATCACCTCCGGCATGATGAAGGCGTCTTTTAGCGCCGGAAGCAGGTTCTCAGAGATGAAGAAATAGTCGATCCTCCACCCCACATTCCTCTCTCTGGCTTTCGATTTGTAGTCCCACCAGGTATACTGGCCGGGCTCGGTGTTGAAATAGCGGAAGGTATCCACGTAGCCGTGGGAGACCAGCTTATCGATCCACTCCCGCTCCAGGGGCAGGAACCCGGATATCATTTCATTCTCTTTCGGCCGGGCCAGGTCGATTTCCTTATGAGCCGTGTTGACATCCCCGCAGATGACGAGCTTTCTCCCCTGATTCTTTAAAGAATCCGCGTACTGGAGAAAGGCCTCGTAAAAAGCCATCTTGTATTGAAGGCGAAAGCTGTCCTTTTTACCATTGGGGAAATATATATTGAAAAGCAGGAAATCGACGTAGTCGGCGACGATAACCCTTCCCTCGAGGTCCATTTCCATCTCGGTGATGTCGTACTGGACTCTCAGCGGCTCCTCTCTGGTGAAAAGGGCGACGCCGCTGTATCCTTTGCGCTCGGGGTAGTTCCAGTAGGTGATGTATCCTTCCGGCTGAAGCAGGTCCGGCTTAAGCTGATCCAGATGTGCCTTGGTCTCCTGCGGACACAGAATATCCGGTGACCGCTGCTTGAGAAGTTCAAGGAAACCTTTTTCTTTAGCGGCGCGGATCCCGTTTACATTCCAGGAGAGTATCTTTATCTCAGCCATTCTTGGAACCAATCCTGAAGTTCGTGTTATCTATGATACCTTTTGGAGGCGTGGGGGTAAAGTGGAATAGACAGTTTTTATATGGAAAAGCAATCCATGCTTGTAACGAAAGGGGCGGGGTCTTCTGGCGCCCGCCCCTTTAAAGCGATCTAGCCCGGTTTTTATGGCTACGGCAGGAACAGCGAACCAAACAGCTCTACTGCCGGACTGCCGGTAACATCTGTCCCGTTTTTCAGCTCCACCTCATCGCCATACAGTGCGCCTTCAAGGGTCACATTGTTTTTGACTTCAATGGTAGCGTATGGTGCTAAAAATGTACCAACGTATGTTCCCCCGTTATGCAGCTTCACGCTGCCACCCCCGATCCTGACCAGCACGTCGCTGGCATCGCCGCTGGCTGAGACGATGGCCATCTGAACGTTCTGCTTCATCTCCACATCGCCCGGGACATCGATTAGAATTGTACCATCACTGACATCCAGATTGAGGGTTCCATTCTTAGCTAACTCAATCGAATCGAAGGCATACGTCCCTGAACTCAGAGTCAGTGCGGCGTTCTGTTTGACGGTCAGTTTGCCGTAATTGCCCGGTGGGAGCGTTAGCGTATCGTTCTTATCAACGGTTACATCCTCCCCACCCGCCGTCACCGCTACTTCTACTGGTGTAACAGCCGGGATTTCAGGAGGAGCCGCCCCTTCGGTTACCGTACCGCCTACAGTAGCGTTATTCTTCAGGGTCACTACACCGGCGGCGGTAACGTCGCCCGCCACACTGGCTTTGTTCTTCAACTCCACATCCCCGCCCGACGTTACACTGCCACCAACAGCCGCCCGGTTATTGAGTTCCACGTCAGCGTCAGTGGTGACGTTCCCCTCCACAGAGCTATCGTTGTGCAAAATCGCCCCGCCGCTGACGCTCACCAGGTCACCGGTTACCAGTCCGTTGTTCTTAACCTCAACCTCCCCATTGGCTGCAAGTCCCCCGTGGATAGCGGCATTATTATGCACGGTAAGTACGTCCGTATCGCCCGAGGCAAATACGGCATACCTCAGGAATCCGTGCACCACCTCCGCCCGGAAGGTGTCCGTTCCCACTCCTCCGTCATCATCGGCCACTGTAACCGTAACCGTATAAACTCCGGGGTTGGAATAGACGTGGCTTCCGGAGACGGTACCGGCCGCCTGGTCTATTATGCCGGGGTCAACCGCTCCGTCGCCCCAATCGATCGTCGCCGTATGCGTATCCTCCGCGCCCGGATCGGTGAACGTCGCCGGTGCCAGGCTTACCACCTCATCCTCGAAGGCCAACTGGCCGGTGCCGGCATCCACAGTGGGAGGTACGTTGGTAACAGTCACAGTCCCGCCAGCAGAACTGACCGAACCGTCATCATCCTCAACCGCCAGCGATACACCATAGGAGCCATCTTCTATGAAAGTGAAACCGGGATTCTGTTCGGTCGATGTGCCCAGTCCGGCGAAGTCCCAGCTCCAGCCAACGATCTCGTCAGCAGGCGAGGTTGAGGTATCGGTGAACTGTACTGGCGAGCCCTCGTCCTGGGGCTCCGGCTCCCATGAGAACCCGGCTGTTGGCGCCATATCGGTTATGGTCACTGTCTGGCACTTGCTTCCACTCAGCCCGGCGGAGTCGGTGACCGTCAGGCAGACGTCGTATTGCCCGTCATCCATAAAGGTGAACTCGGGGTTCCGGGCAGACGAGGTGCCCGCTCCACCGAAGTCCCAGTCCCAGGCGATGATTTCACTGCCTCCCGGCTCGGAGGCATCGGTGAACTGTACCGGTGAGCCCTCGGATTGCGGCTCCGGCTCCCAGTTGAAATCCGCCTCCGGCCCGAGGCTAACCACATTTATGGTTCCGGAAGCGGTGCCGTAACCGCCGTCATCGTCGGTGACAGTCAAATTGACGGTAAACGTACCGCTCTGGACATACTCATGGGTCACAACCTCACCTGAAGTAGAACCGCCGTCTCCAAAATCCCATTCCCATGAAACGATCTCTCCATCTGTTACATATGAATCTGAGGCATCAAATGTCACATCCTCGCCGCTAACAGGGTTCTCTGGGGAATAAGAAAATGATGCTACCACCGGCGGCTGAATAACAGTAAGATCTACCGGTATGCTTAAGCTCTCATTGGCAATCCCGATATCAGAAACTATAGCCAAAGCACTATATTCACCTGCCGAAAGATTGGTGGCATCCACATTCACGTTCACCGATTTCGGTGTACCTGGTTGAACAATGCCGCTATCAGGTGATGCTGAAACCCAACCGGCGTCCGTTTCGACGTAGGTCGCGTATCCTTCGTCAGGCACCATATCCGTTGCACCAGTATCAGAATCCGACATCATGGCCTTTATATCCAACATCCCATCATCAGCAATGTAACAAAGCGGACCAGTAATCATGATGGAATCAGAATCAACACTTAACGGTATTTTAGAAAGCACTTCGAAATCGTCGCCTTCCCAATCTGCGAGGAAAACGGACCTATGGGCAGCGAGGTTTACCATGATAATATATTCAGAGCCACACATATCCATCCCATCTATATTCCCTGGCATTTCCGGGAACACATCGCTGCCTGCGCCAGTAGCGGGGTTCTGGTCAGCATCGAGACATATTATCCCCATGGAATCTTCCCAGCCAGTATACGTATCAATCGAGAAATACATCGCCTCGGGTCCCACCATGGTTTCCAACCGATCTATATCAACTGGCCCACCCTCGGAAGGGTCGTATACAGAAAAAGCCGATATATCTTTTACATTAAACTCCATTGAGCCAGTGCCGCTATTGGATACGAGCATGGTATCATCGGTAACTTCACCTGACGGGAGTGTCAAACTTATCGCTTCAGGTGACACAGACAGGTTATGTTGAATTTCAGTCACGTTAACTGTAAAGCGGCTAATAGCATGCCCACCATCGTCATCTGAGACCATTATATGCACGTTATATTCGCCGGGTTGACCGTAGAAATGGCTGCCCTCAACAGTATCCAGTTCATCGCCACCCATATCCGGGCGGCCTTCATCAGTACCAATCACTCCCCTCTCAAAAACACCATCGCCCCAATCGATGTAAGCCGTATGGGTATCCTCCCATCCCGGGTCATAGAAAGGCACAGCGATATCCAGAGTTTCACCAGCGCTTATGGTAGTATCATCTGTCGATTCGATGACGGGATCGGCGTTCTGAATTGTTACAGTTCCTGAACCTCTACGAGTCTCACTCCCGCTTTTCACCTCAACGGTTGCCTTACCACTCCAATCATCGCCCCACCCGAAAGTTCCTTGCGGGTTGTCACTCCAACCGGTGTCCCAAGAGCCATCGCTATCAAAGTCCCAGGAATACTGCAACGGCTCTCCGCTGGGATTGCTGGAACCGCTGGCATCAAATGTGATTCCACGACCTTCCTGGCCTATATATGGGCCACCTGCATCCGCTGTTATCGCCGGGCCGCTTACATGCAAGGACTTTGTCGCACTGTTATTGTCATAGTTACTTTCAATGAAGGCATTAAACGGACTTATGGCGACATGTATTTCATGATCGCCGGGAATAGCATCCCATTGTACACTTGCCAGAGTGCTGCTGCCCGAATCCACGTTAACAAGAGCCTGATCTATCAAGTGGCCATATTTAGGGGCACCATCAAAAAAGTCGATTTTTACATCTTCGACAGGCGCATTGCCAATGTTATGTACCACGGCATTGATATTGATACTTTCACCGCTAGCAGGGTTTTCATTAGAGAATGAAATATCTGAGGAGTTAAGGGAAAGGTCCGGATACAACTGAGCCCATACCCTTGCACGATCTTGTACTTCGAATTCATACCCATCGGTTGAGCCCGAACCGGTAACTGCTATGTCATAACTTGAAGGAGAACCGGAGAGGGTATATTCATTCGCGAACATACCATCATTAGATTCTTCATCTTCGTGCAGCCCGTCATCATAGAGCTCAATACTTTCATCCGGATAGCCTCGGCGCTTTATGGTTGCCACCACTGATGGATTGTCAATCGTTGAATTTGCATCCACCATTTCGGCTGCAATTGTCATAGTTTCGTCAGGTGCGTAATGATTCTTTTCCAACTCAAGGGCAATGGTGGTATCAGTATCTAATAGGGTTGTAACTGAATACATTGCACCCTCTTCCTGGAGGTCCCCTGCATTAACCTTCACCGTCCATATGCCGGGCTCAGGATTCTTTATCCCGAAAATCTCGCCCTTTAGTGCCTCCGAATCTGACTGCGCATATTGTACTGAAGGTGCTTCTTCCACAGAGGATGGCTCAATTATTGACTCGCCCGGAGTTATCAAAGTTAATTCCAAACCGCTTGCAAGTGAATACAGATAAAAAGCAGCTTCAGAGGCTTCACCAATAACCACTTGATGTGTATTTTCTTCGCCAGTAGATATCTTGCCCTGAAGAGCAGGTGCCTGCTGCGCGGCGGGATCCTTACCAGGCGGTCTTAATTGATCCCAGTTTTGCTGAACAATATTTTCCACCATATCCAGCACTTCAGTATTGCTCGTTAAACCTGAATGAGTTGATTCAACCTTCCATAACGGTACCCCATCCATTTTGACATCATCAACTCCAATGAGCATGTCGAACTCACTGGTAACGCCTGTGATAATATCACCTATCCCACCACTCCAGACACCGGCAATGGTATAGTAGCTAAGCCCAACATCTTCGCCAGATATTCCTGTTTCGTGGTTTATGTCCTGTATGAAATCGCTTGTTGGCAGCATTTGTTGAGGAGCTGTCCGCTCCGGAAGAATATCTATAGCTTCCTCAACCACCCCTTGGCAAATCCCTGAATCACGGCATAATGAGTTGACAATATGACTTATAACATTATCCCAAATGTATTCGATACCGTTATTGGGGGTACCAATCATTATTAATTTGTCCACGTGACCCTTAAAATAATCTGGGCCGACATCACCACTTTCGATATAGGCTCGAGCTACCAGGCCTCCCATACTGTGGGCAACTATGTCTATCTTTCCAGCACCTTCGTTAATTCTCGCTTTACCTATCTCTCGGGATAATTGTTCGGCATATTCATTGATTTTCCTTTGCGTGCCACCGATATCGACGTCATTAAACTGATACTGGAAAGTGAACGGACCGATAACTGTGTAATTGCTGACATAGGCATTAATACCATTACCTTTGAACAACTCACTACCAATAGGTGATTTATCATGGTCCTGCTGTGTTTCAATTGCACCCCTAATAACCTCAATATAATCACTAGATAAACCAGTCAATTCGCTAATAAGCTCTGCCCAAACTCCTGGATTGACCTCATCTGTTGGTAAGTGATAACCATGAACAAAGATTACAGTCTTTTCGGCGGCTTTGAACACTGCCGGGTCCGACCATTCCGACCAGCTAGTCTGGCTTCCACTGCTGTCACGGTACTTAACTCGCCAGTAATAATACTTTCCATAATCCAGATCTGTCCTAGGGATAGCTCTTTGCACATACATGATCCTGCTAATCGGGAGGGGTACCCTATATGAGAATTTTTTAATGGCATTCGTATCCCAGTAATCATCTGATACCGGGCCTGTTAGTGGCTCATTTCGGGGCAGTATCTGCCAATAGGCTGCCGTAAGGTTGTCATCAGTATCAAGATCCTGGAAAGGACTGGACTCGAGTATAACCTTGTCATTGCTTAAGGATATCCGTTGGGAATCAGTCGGAGATGAAGCAACCGGTTTTTCGGGTGGGCAATTACCGCTATCACATTCACTGGGGCCTGATTCTCCAAGTGAAGTAGATTGACAGGGAACGAGCTGCCCGCAAAAGCTATTGTCGTACGGATTGAAGCCAAGTACATCGAAACAATAGTCGACATACCACCAGAACGCTGTTATTATGGTGTATCCAGAAAACGCATACAACGCACTATTAATCGCTTGGTGTGTTTCTTCCTCAAGCCATTCATAAATCGCCTGTATCACCTGGTCCAAAATGCCCTGGTAATATTGACATGGGTGTTGCATTGAGATTTGGCTCGGGTCGCATTCGGGATTATAGATATTGTTTCCACCGGTTCCGGCCGTGTTTGAATCGTAACTACACCCGGAACCGATAGCGAAGTAAGGGGAATCGTTACATACAGCGCCGCCATGGTGAGTAGCCGAATTAGCGTAAAAATCGCAATTCCGTATTTCACTTACGAGGCCACTGTGATAAATGGCACCCCCGTAATCAGCAGTGTTATTGGTGAAAGCGCAATTTTCAACGATAGTATGAAAGCTGCTCATATATATGGCGCCGCCTCTATGTGCGTTGCTATCCGAGAAATTACAATCTTTTACGGTCAGCATAGGCCCCTCGGGAATATAAATACCCCCTCCTTTTGAAGCATCCCCGCCGGTAATACTAAACCCATCAATTATCACAGGACAATACAGGTCGGACCCGCCCATAGTTATAACCGGGCCGGCCTCATCGCCATCAATCACAGAGGATCCCGCCCCGCTTCCAACGATCCTTACGGGTTCCCGCATTCGGCTAAGTAGCGAATAATAATTCGAGAAGAGGTAATACTCATCCTCACCCTCGATTTCGTCAAGGAATGATGAAGTATTTACCGTTATGTTCTCATGATAGGTTCCTGGTACTACTTGAATTGTATCACCCGGTGAGCTATTGTTGATTGCTTCCTGAATAGTCGGGTACTGGGCGGGTACATGAAGCGTCTTTGGTCCCCAGTCCATGGCTTGCGCCGGTTGACTCGCCACAAGCGTACCGCTGGTTACCAGCATGAGTATTAGAACTGATAATACTATCGCCCTCATCAAGCCCTCCTCTTGAAATTGAATGCTAAGTACCCATTATTATGAAACCGACATTGTAAACTTCGATAATACAGTGAGGCATACGTTTTGATGGTGTTTATCATCTCCATTGCTACACATAGAACTTCTAAAACAATACTGAGCTCTCAATTAAATTCAGCGTGTTTCCAACAAACAGGTTATCCTAGCTTCCCTGAGAATACTTGATGGTAACAATTTCTGAGTAACGTGTTTCGTGAGTCAGGTATGAGCATTTCCTGAACTCGCTATATCCTGTTATATAAACATCGCCTTTCAAATCTACGGCTATGTCAACTACCTCATCGGTATCACCACGACGTCCGTCGTATTGAGCCAACCAGATCTTTTCCCCTTGATGATCGTATTTGGCCACAGTAAAGTCCTGGTCCTCGGCATATTCAGGGCGTTCAACATGGGTAACATAGGCGAATCCGGCTGAATCCAGGACTATGCGCGAGCCTCCGTCATTAACGATCCAGAGCGAATTACCGGAATCATCATATTTCACCGTGCCTGATGTTCCGGTAATATAGACATTGCCCGATTGATCCAGCGCTATGTCCGAGCCAATATGAGGTGCCATCCAGACAGTGTTCCCCGCACTATCCAGTTTGATTGTTCCGTGTGAGCCGGTAAAATACACGCTTCCTGAATCGTCTACCGCCATGCTTTCACCGTCTCTCGAGTCAACCCACTTTTCATTCCCGTCCTCATCGTACTTGACCGTACCACGGCTACCTGTTACATAGACATTACCAGCATCATCTACTACAAGCTCATTAACCTTGTGCTCCAGCTTTTCCATCTCACCGGAATAACGCGCTACCCAGAGCTGCTCGCCCTCGCTGTTGTATTTGACGGTGGCATAGGCAGTATCCCGGTCAAACCGTTTGCTCACACCGATGGTGCCGGCAACATAGACGTTACCTTCTTCGTCCAGTGCCAGCTCTGTGGCTTTGTCAAGTTCCCCACCGCTATCATAAATACTTACCCAGATTTCCTCTCCATCCCTATTGTATTTAATGGTAGCGTAATCCTGATTACTACCATCTTCTGTTCCGGACTTAGGCCTGTTGGTGGCAAAGCCGGTAACATATACATAACCTTCTTCATCTACCGCTATGTCATAAGCGCTATCGTATTTATTAGCGGAATGGTTGTATGCAGCATCCCATAGCTTACTGCCCGTTTCATCATATTTAATCGTGAAATAATCCGAGCTGCGTTCATCGCTGCAGGTGGTCCCTCCGGTAATGTAGACATTACCTTTTGAGTCATGCGTTAAGGCCCACACAAAAGTCCTATTATCATCGCGGCAATGATACTGGTTGACCCACTCCTCAACCACAGGCCCTTCCATATCTGAGTGAGCCTCACCGCTGGTACAGTGCTTGCACCCGTTACAAGACATCACTGACATAGTAATTGCCATAAAAAGGATAACCGTAAATACTAACTTGTACTTATTCGCCATTCTATGTATCCTTAGTTCTGAAGTTTTCATACTGATTTCCGCTGCTCGTAATTTCCTTCACTTTTCTCTTCCTCCTGTCCTGCCTGTTTATTAATATTCAATCTAATCATTCTGACTAGATTTAAGAAGCTTAATGGTAGAGGTTAGCATAGATTTACACCGGTGTCAACACATGTTTGGTAAAAAATGTTTACAAGTTGATCTGCCTTTTGTTTCTTCTTCTGTCAGCAGTATCTTAAGCGTTCTCCGGCCAGGCGGTGAAGTAGCCATCCACATTCATATCTAAGATTATAGAGTCCCGTCCCGAGAGTACGGGATGATATGTACTGATGCCCACTGACCTATTACGGCAGTTCTCCCGGCTCGCCCAGCAGTTGGGTGCCGCTTACTGTCACTCCTGGCGGATCCCCGGCCTTATATGTCCTGTCCATCCAGGGAGATATCGACCAGAAACGCCCGGTTTACTCTGAAAGTGGTCTCCCCAGGGACCATGAACCACTTAGCCCTGTGCACTTCTACCAGGATTTGATAGGAGCCCGGTGAAAATCCGGTTATCAGAGGTATATTTAATGAATTTTTTAGGTAGAGTTCGCTCCCATGGATATGGTGAAGCTGTCATCATATACGGTGCTACCTTGCTCTTCAACGACCCGGCAAACCTGCAGACAATGCGTTGACCGAGTCGTTCAACGGGAGTTTCAGGGATGAGTGCCTGAACGTTAACTGGTTCTTGTCCCTGGAGGATGCCTCAGATAAAATCGAAACATGGAGAACAGATTACAATGACTTCAGGCCGCACAGTTAACTGGGTGGCATGACTCCCAGTGAATTTGCTGAAAAATCCAGCATTTCACCTTTTCCCGAGCTGGTCCATGGAGGCCAGGAAAAGCCGGGAACTAACACAATCGCTTGACCGGTTTCCGGGGTACCATCGCAATACTAACCCTCCAGCCCCCTGATAATCTTCAAGTTGGTAAAAGGATAGTGCTCGACGTTGTTTGTGAGTAGCGGAGCGCCAAACTCTAAAGCCGTCGCAGCTATTATGGCATCAGCAATACCAATCGTCTTTCCCTTCAAACGAAGTTCTCCCAGCATCGTACCGGCCCGCCGGGCAATCGGTATGTTAACATCCATTGAAACAAGGCCATCGAGGAAAGCGTTGGTCGCCCTTTCCTCACCGGTTTTCATTCCCTGGTATATCTCAAGATGGGTAAGAGCGCTTATTGCTAATAAGCCTTCTTCAGCCCAGTTCTTAAGCAGCTTCCGGGCATATTCACGCCGTCTCAAAAAATCAATGGCGATATCGGTATCTATCAGGCAGGAAATACCCTTTACCCGGCTACTTTGCACTGGTGCCCTCTAATCTCTGTTTTCGTTCTCGGCCGGCTTCCCTTATAGCGCGAACGTAGGCAGAGGAGTCTTTGGGAGTAGCAAGCCCGGGGTGGTTGTTATCCTTCCAGGCGCCGAACCCTTTCGCCAAGGCTGTTTTCTGCTTGTGGTAGGCAATGTAATGCTCCAGAGCCTCGGTGAAAAAAGAACTTATTTCTCCCTTAGACGCAATAGAGCGGATCTCATTGGCAAGCTCCTTGGGCAGCGTCACCGACATTTTTTCAGTCCTTGTTTTCCCCCCCATTCTTCCCTCCATTTATAAATGCTTTGTCATACTAACGATACTACCGATTATATTACAAGTCAAGTGTGGCGAACCCTGTGTGAAGCGTTCCCCGGCCATGAGGTGAAGCGAAAAGATAACTCCCCCCCGCAATCCCCACCCACCAAATCCGGTAGAACTAACACCCGCATTACCGTAAAAATCCCTCCCCAACCCAGCGGCATCCCCGGTGGCAACCTTTCCAGGGCCGTGTTACTATTTGCCTCACCCAATCCAAACCTTGACAGGGAGGGAAGAATGGTCGTATCGGGAAGCAAGCAGACTGGCTCTCAACCCGCTCGAAGCAGGGAAAGCTCTTTCGACCACAGTTTGATGCCGCCGTGCCAGGCGGCATGCCCCCTGCACATGGATATACGGGAGTACATCGACCTCATAGCCCAGGGAAAGGTAATGGAGGCACTCAAGGTGATCAGGGAGGGTAACCCCTTCCCCTCCATCTGCGCCTACGTCTGCACCCATCCCTGCGAGAGCAACTGCCGCCGCGCCCAAGTGGACAGGCCGCTGGCCATCCGGGCACTCAAACGCTTCGCGGTCGAGTTCGGCGGCGACAGGATGATCGACCTGGAGGCGGAGACGAAATACGACGAAAAGGTGGCCATCGTGGGCTCGGGTCCGGCTGGACTGGGATGCGCCTACTATCTGCGCAAACTCGGGTATCCGGTTACCATCTTCGAGGCCTACCTGGAGCTGGGAGGCATGCTGAGAGTGGGCATCCCCCAGTACCGCCTCCCCAGAGAGGTGCTCGATAACGAGATTCAGCGCCTGATTCAGATCGGGGTTGAAATCAGAACGAATACGCGTGTCGTATCACTCGACCTCCTCTCCGAGATGGGATACAAAGCCACCTTCCTGACCATTGGCGCCCATCAGAGCCTCCGGCTCGGCATCGAGGGGGAGGATAACCCCGGGGTTATCGACGGGGCCACCTTCCTGCGGGAGGTCAACCTCGGACTCAAGCCCCATCTCGGGGAACGGGTGGCGGTGGTGGGGGGAGGGAATGTGGCCATCGACGCCGCCAGAACCGCGGTGAGGCTGGGAGCGAAAAAGGTCCGAATCCTTTACCGGAGAAGCGCTGAGGAAATGCCGGCTGACCCGGAGGAAATCAGGCACGCCATACAAGAGGGGATTGAATTTAACTATCTCGTGGCCCCGACGAAGATAACCAACCTCAATGATCACCTTGGCTTAAGATGCATCCGGATGGAACTGGGGGAGCCGGATGCGAGCGGCAGGCGACGGCCGGTGCCGGTTGAAGGGAGTGAGCATGATGAGGAATTTGACTTCGTCATCACAGCCATCGGCCAATCCCCCCAGGTTCCGCAGGATTTCCACCTCCGCATCGGCCGCGGAAGCACCATTCAGGTCGACCCGATGACACTCACCACCACAAGACCTGGAGTCTTCGCCGGAGGAGATGCTGTTACCGGTCCGTCCACTGTGACCGAGGCTTTGGCCACCGGCAGGAAAGCCGCCCTTCGAATCCATGACTACCTTCAGCATCAATATCCCCTGCCGGAGAAAAACGAAAGGGAGGTTCTCTCAGGAGAACTGCTCTCCAGAACCGCTGAGGCGATAAAGACCCAGCGAAGATATGAACCGAAGGTCGTCTCACCGAAGGCGAGGACGAAGGGCTTCCGGGCCATTGAAAAGGTCTACGACTGGAATTCCGCCATCTCCGAGGCGAGGAGGTGCCTGCGTTGCGGAATGGGAGCGGAGATACTCTTCCAGGACAGGTGCGCCACCTGCCTTACCTGCCTGCGTGTCTGCCCCTATCACGTTCCCTTCCTTGATGAAACCGGTACCATCCAGATACCGCCGGACCAGTGCCAGGCCTGCGGTATATGCGTCACCGAATGCCCGGCCGAGGCCATTGTACTGCGCAAGCCCTATGACCGGCACCATATCACCGAGGAGCTCGAGCACGTATTGAGCCTTGCCGGTGAGAGCAAATCCAATCCGCTTATCATCGGATTCTGCTGCCAGTACGGTCTTTACGGTACCGGACTTCTCTCCGGCTTCTGGCGCCAGGCCAGGGCCGGCGTCGAGATCGTGCCGGTTCTTTGCGTGGCCAAGGTGGAGGCTCACCATATACTGCGGGCCTTTGAGATGGGGGCTGAAGGCGTTTTCGTTGCCGGGTGCGGGGAAATGTGTGCGAGGGAAAATACCACCCACTGGCTCAACCAGCAGGTGGGAAAGGTCCGAAAGGTACTGGATCAACTTAACCTGGGTACGGAGCGCCTTCAGCTCTTCGACCCCTCCACCATGGAGGAGAGTCCGGTAACCGCTCTCGATAGTTTCACCCGAAGAATCGGTGAATTGTATCTGGAGGATCTACTGAAGAAGGAGGTGAGGAGTTGATAATCGTAGAACAAAAGCCGCTGGAGGAGATGCATCGCATGATCGCTCCGTTCGAAAAGGTGATGATTCTCGGCTGCGGCACATGCGTGACGGTGTGTAACGCGGGAGGGGAGCGGGAGGTGGCCTTTTTACATGAGGCGCTGCAGTTCGCGGATGCAAGGAACGGTGACCGGGAACATGTGTTTGTTGAGCATACCCTGAAACGCCAGTGCGACGAGGAGTTTCTGGACCTGGTTTCCGGTGAAATCGCCGACATTGACGCCATACTCTCACTGGGCTGCGGCATCGGCGTGCAGTCGATCGCCGGACGCTTTCCGAATACTGTAGTGCTGCCGGGTGTAAATACCTCCTTCCTGGGTATGGCCAGGGAATTCGGGGTCTGGGATGAGAGGTGTGCCGCCTGCGGCGACTGCCGGCTGGAGGAGACAGCCGGGATCTGTCCCATCACCAGGTGTACCAAGGGAATACTGAACGGTCCCTGCGCCGGGACCAAGAACGGTAAGTGCGAGGTGAATCCTGAGATGGACTGCGGCTGGGCGCTGATTTATCGGCGGCTGGAGGGGCTGGGCCAACTGGACAAGATGAGGCGCTACTATCCTCCGCGCAACTGGCGGCCCATTCCCAGGCCGAGACGGATCGTGGCCCACCAGAACGCGGTCCCGGCGGGAGGCGAAAAAAATGGCTAAATCGCTATTCGATGAAAAGCTTCATTCGGGTAAGTTCTGTTTCACTACGGAGGTAGGCCCGCCGAAAGGAACCGACATCTCGGAGCTGGTCCATCATATAGACCTGCTCAAGGACAGGGTGGATGCCATAAACGTCACCGACCACCAGAGTTCAATAATGCGATATCCTTCCCTGGGTGGGTGCTTACTTGTGAAGGAACAAGGGGGAGAGCCCATTCTCCAGATGACCTGCCGCGACCGCAATCGAATGGCGCTCCAGGCGGATTTGCTGCTGGCTCACTCAAGGGGGATCCATAATGTTCTCTCACTGACCGGGGATTCCATAGATGTAGGCGATCACCCGGAGGTGAGGCCCGTCTTCGATGTAGAGTCGGTACAATTGATCAGATTGATACGAATGATGGAATCCGGTAAGGACGCGGCCGGTAACGAACTGAAAGGAGCGCCTGAGTTCTGCGTCGGTGCCTCGGTACATCCGGCGGCTGACTTCATCGAGCCCCAGCTAATCAAGTTCGAGAAAAAGGTCGCCGCCGGCGCGGAGTTCTTCCAGACACAGGGTATCTTCGAGCTCGGGAGTCTGCGGCGGTTCATGCAGTACGCCTCCCGGTTCGACGTGAAGATACTGGCCGGTATCATCGTAATGTCCTCGGCGGGTATGGCACGGTACATGAATAAGAGCGTACCGGGCATCATTGTTCCCAGAGAGGTGATTGACGAACTGGCCACAGCGGAAAAGGGCAAAGGCCTGGAGAAAGGCATTGAGATCGCGGTCCGGCTTATACGCGGCATTATCGATGAGAACCTGTGCCACGGGGTACATATTATGGCGGTCGGGAATGAGGGCATCGTGCCGGAGATAATCGAGCAGGTCCAGATGGCTGAAGTTCAAAGATAATCACAAGGAGGTACCGGAAATGGGCAAGAAAAGAAAGGAGACCGAGAACAAGAAGATTCTTATAGTTGACGATGAATCGAATTTCGTGGAAGCGTTCCGCATGACCATGAAGGCCCACCAGAGCGAGGTGATATGCACATCCAGCCGGGCGGAGGCCCAGGAGAAGATGAAGGAGAGTCCGGACGTCGTGGTTGTGGGCACCGTAACTCCAGCGGGAGAGGCGTTCTCGCTGCACAAATGGCTCAAGGAACATCCGAAGTACCGGGATATACCCCTGCTGGTTCTCGACGCCAAATACGAGGACCGGGCGGAGAAGGGGTGGAGGAAATTCGAGGGAATGCAGCTCGAGGCTGACGATTTTATCACCAAGCCGATCGAGCCCTCGCTGCTGGTTCCGCGCATCCAGAGCCTGCTGGAGCAGATCGCCAGAATTATCAAGGTGCTGGTGGCGGATGATCATACCATGGTTCGAGACGGCATCTGTGCCGTACTGGCGCTGCAGAAGGATATGACCATCGTGGGGGAGGCCGGGGATGGGAGGGATGTGCTTGACAAGTTGCCCCGGCTGATGCCGGATGTGGCCCTGCTCGATATAGTCATGCCGGTGATGAGCGGGGTTCAGGCTACCAGAGAGATAGTCAAACAGTACCCTGAGACCAGGGTTCTCATCCTTACGCAGTATGACGAGATGGAGAACATGCAGGTTTGCGCCGAGGCTGGAGCGCTTGGATTCATTCCCAAGAAAGCGGCGAGTACTCAACTCGCCGACGGTGTAAGGGCCGTTTATGATGGGACTTACTATCCGGTTGATTTTGAGAGACTCGTATCAGCCGGATAAAATGAGGCGCTTTGATATCAGGGCCGGCTACGAAAAAGCGGGGGACTCGGCCGAGTCCCCCGCGCCGTCTTCGCGGACCTAACCCCCCTCCAGCTCGAAGGCTTTATGAAGCGCTCGTACGGCCTGGGGCACTTTATCCCTGTCTACGATGCAGGTAATCCTGATCTCCGAGGTGGAGATTAATTCGATATTTATTCCCTCGTCATAAAGGGCGTTGAACATCCTGGAGGCGTATCCGGGTCCGCTTTGCATCCCCGCCCCGATAACGCTCACCTTGCCAAGTGTGTCATCGCTGACGCATCTCCTGGCACCAACAGCTTCAGCAGCGGGTTTGACCACCTCCATCGCGCCGTCGAGATCGCTGCTCGCCACGGTGAAGGTGACATCGGTAATCCTTTTTACGCTGGCATTCTGGACTATGCTGTCCACGCTTATCCCGGCGCTGGCCAGCGGTTCGAAGATACTTCTGGCGATACCCGGTTTGTCGGGAACACCCACGACGGTTATTTTGGCTATATTCGGATCCTGAGCGATTCCGCTTACCTTGTTTTTGATCTCCATAGAAACGCCTCCATGGATAAGAGTACCCGGACTTTCATTGAATGAGGAACTTACCAGTATGGGCATATTATAGACCCACCCCAGCTCCACCGCCCGCGAATGCATCACCTTCGCCCCGACCGAGGCTGATTCGAGCATTTCCTCGAAGCCTATCTCCTCCAGCTTTCGTGCTTCCGGCACGATTCGCGGGTCGGCAGTGAAGACACCTTCTACGTCAGTATATATCTCGCATCTTTCGGCGCCGAGCCCCACCGCCAGCGCCACTGCCGTCGTATCGGAGCCACCGCGCCCGAGGGTGGTTACATCCATATCCTCGGTGATTCCCTGAAATCCGGCTACGATGACGATCCTGTCTCTTTCCAGTTCCTTTTCTATTCGCCGGGGGGAGATATCAGTTATCCTGGCCCTGGTAAATGTGGCGTCGGTCCTTATCCCCGCCTGGGCACCGGTCAGGCTGATCGCCCGATAACCCATTGAGCGAAGGGACATACTCATCAGGGTGGAAGTTACGATTTCACCGGTCGAAAGGAGGGAGTCCAGCTCCCGCTTGTGTGGGTTATCTGAAACCTGACGGGCCAGCGCTATCAGTTCATCGGTGGTCTTACCCATCGCCGAAACAACAGCAACCACGTGATGGCCCTGATCACTGGTCTGCCCGATTTTTCGGGCCACGTTCCTTATTTTCTCGGCATCGGCGATTGAGCTGCCGCCGTATTTCTGGACGATTACCGACATTTTCCCTTTCCTTCAACGGTTCAAATTCAGTTCCATCCATTTACCCGGTAAGTATAGCACTCTCGAATTGAGAGAGCAACAGTTGAAAGGTTCCCTGAAACAGCGATTGATTCGGATGCATATCAGCATCGCTGTTTTCCCCTCCCGGTTTGATAAGGTTCTTCAGGCCACCTGATGGCGTGTGCCATCAGGTGGCCTGAAGAACCGTCCTCGTTGGGGGAGGGTTTTCCCCGGTCAGGGGAAAACGGATTGTTCCCAATTTCACAAGACACCCGCAGGGTGAATTCCTTTGTATTTGACTGTTTTCGGGAGGTTCCTGAAAACAGCGTCAGGCATCGCAGAGTTCCTGATAGTTACAGTAAGCGCACAGCTTTCTAAACCGGGGGGTAAACGCGTCCCTGTCTACAGGGATATTCTCCTCGATGTTCTCACAATAAGAATACATCTCTTCTGTCTGCAACTTCACTTGCCGGACGAACTCGTCCATATCGTTCTGGTTGAATTCAGATTCCATTTCCGCGTAGCTGTCGCCCAGATATACTACTACCGGCCTGATATCACGGGGATCCGCCCCAAATACATCCTGAGCGTAGGCTACATATCCGGTCATCTGTTTGCGATGCTTTTCTCTATCCGCTTTGCCGGTTTTCCAGTCCAGAATATAAAGCTTCCTTTCGGGAGAAGGGATGAGGAAATCAACCTTGCAATAAGCCTTGAGTCCGTTTATCCGCAATTCCCCGAAATCATTGGGCTCGATCACCCAGTCAGACTTGCGATGAATGCCGTCTTCAGTCAGCCACCGGTACCACGAACTGGTAAAAAAGTTCCGAAGGCAGATCTCGACCTGGGCCTTCAACTCGCTGGCATCGATGGTATCCCTTTGACCGTAATAAACCTCCAGGAAGGTCTTTTCAGCAAGGGCGCGGTCGATTTGATAACCGGCAAACAGCAGCAGGTCAGAGGGGTCTTGCGGGTCAGAACCCTTTTTGATTCTGTGTAACTGGGTGGCTATGGTATCATGCACCAGATTGCCAATCTCAAGTGGGGTGCTGGTGAGAGATTTCAGGAATGAGAGCTTCTGCGGCGAGACCTCTCTGTCAAATTTCTTGGCGTAATAGTCATACCAGTACCAGCGTTTGCAGGTACTGAACTTATCGTATCGGCTGATTGACCAGCCAAGTATGGGTGTGAACGAATACTTTCTTCTCAAAGGACTCCCTGCTGTGCCGTAGGACGGACCAGAATCCCCCGCTCCCGGTGGTTACACTCCGGCGAGGAATTCCTGATGTATACCTCACATGCTGGGGGCGAAATCCAGAATCTCAAGCTGAAGATTATCTTTACCCTGCCATCTATTCAGCTTCAGGTTGTACACGATATCTATCAGGGGCGGATTATCCTCGTTGAGATGGTTCAGACCGAATCCGATTGCGTCCCAGATGGTTCCCCTGTCCTCCAGTTTGAATTTGAGATGGACACCGTCATTCCCTACCCGGCGGGTTTCGAGCACCTTCACCCCCCGGCTGAGAAATGTGGGGGTCAGGTTGTTTTTGCCACAGGGCTCAAGTTTCCTCACCAGGTTCAACGCGCCCTGCCGCAACGCGGTCAGGCGAGTTTCCGCGTCAATTATCAGTGTCGGTTGAAGCTCCAGCCCACCCAGTTCGCGCCGGGCGATTTCCAGAAGCCGCTCTTTTAAGACGCCGATATTCGCGTTGGGGACACTGAATCCCGCGGCCTGCTCGTGGCCGCCGAACTGGTTAAACAGGTCGGAGCATTGTCTGAGCGCGGCTATCATATTGAATTCCGGTACACTGCGGCCGCTGCCGTGACCTTCCTTCTCCCCTACCTCGATGATAATGGCCGGGCGGTAGTATTTATCGGTGAGCTTCCCTGCCACCACCCCGTTTACCCCCGCGTGAAACGTTTCGTCAGCTACGATCAAAATGGGCAGATCCGGGCCAATCGGACCCAGCCTCTCCTCCGCCAGGGCCGTGTACTCGCGAGTGAGGCTCTGGCGTTCCAGGTTTCTCTCCTCGAGCAGGTTTGCCAATCTAAAGGCCTCCTCAGGAGAATCGGTAACCAGGATATCATAGCTGACTGAGGCATGATCCAGCCTGCCGGCCGCGTTCAGCCTGGGTGCCAGGGTATATGATACGCTATCGGCATCCATGGCCCCCATCTCCAGCCCCGCCCGCTCGATCATTGCCCTCAGACCGGTCCGGTTTGTCTGATTCAATATCTCGAGCCCTCTCTTGACCAGGAAGCGGTTCTCATCCAGCAGGGGTACCAGGTCGGCAACAGTGCCCAGAGCCACCAGGTCAAGGAACTGCTCGGCCTGTTCCTCTATTCCACCGGCTCGCAGAAGGGATTTCACCAGCTTATAAGCGACTCCAACCCCGGCCAGTTCACGAAACGGATACGTTGATTCCGGCAGCTTGGGATCAACCACCGCCAGCGACTCGGGGATTGGGCCTACAACTTCGTGGTGATCGGTAATTATCAGTTTGAGACCTATTTCACCGGCCCATCGCCCTTCCGCTTCGCCTGTTATGCCGCAATCAACGGTTACGACCAGGCTTACACCCTTTGATTTGAGATAATTAAGAGCCGGTATGCTCAATCCATGCCCTTCCTCAACGCGGTGAGGAATGTAGGCGAATACGTCACCACCTGTTAGCTCGATACCTTTTACCAGAACGGCAGCCGCGGTAACACCATCGGCGTCAAAATCGCCGAAGACCGCTATTCTCTCGCCCCTGCCTATAGCGGCCATGATGTGTTCAACCGCCTTCCCCATATCGGGCAGGAGGGCAGGGTCGTGCTCGAGCTGCTTGCCGGCCAGAAGGAACGCCTGGGCATCCGAAGGATTCGTTACCCCGCGGTTGTAGAGCAGTTGAGCCAGTAGCGGAGGAATACCGTTATAATTTGATAGATGGTCTCTCGGGGTTTCTGGAAGGATTTTCCATTTCATCTGGCTAACCTGAGGAAGCTCTGCGCGGCAGTCCGTTCACGCGACCGTTGGGCAATTTTTGAATCCGGTGATGTACGCCCGGAACGCTGAAGCAATCTCTCAATCATGATTTACTATAGTAACTCTAACCCATCGCCAGTGGCCGCGTCAACAGGAGAATCGCTTTTCTAAACGGTGTTTAAGGGACTGATTACGGGGTGAGGTTTTTACAGGCTGGTTGATGGTGATTTCCCGGATACAACACAATCGGGCTCGCGTCGTTGTCAAGGCGCGAGCCCGATTGTTGTATCTTTACTAAAAAAATTGGCCGACTGTATTCAGGAAATGAACTTCGACCGGTTTACTTAAACTTCCCGGTACTCTCCTTCAACGGTTCCTTCATCCCCCTCCGAGCCGCTGCCGGAAGCTTCACCCTCCGGCCCTTCAGCTCCGGGCGCCGCACCGGCCTGCTCGTAGACCGCCTCGCCCATTTTCTGAAGCGAATCCGAGAGTTGCTGGGCAGCGCTGTTGATCGCCTGAATATCGGTCCCGTTGAGGGCATTGCGAACCTCGCTCACCTTGCCCTCGATCTCCGTCTTCAGGTCATCCGAGACCTTGTCAGCATTGTCACGAAGCATCTTCTCCGCCTGGTATGCCAGGTTATCGGCAGTGTTGCGAGTCTCCACCTCTTCTTTGCGTTTCTGGTCCTCGGCGGCATGCTGCTCGGCCTCTTTCTGCATTTTGTCGATCTCTTCTTTGGAGAGGCCGCTCGACGCGGTAATGGTGATCTTCTGTTCCTTGCCCGTCCCCTTATCGTGCGCCTTCACACTCAGGATGCCGTTGGCGTCTATATCAAAGCTGACTTCAATCTGTGGCACACCACGTGGTGCCGGCAGGATGCCGTCGAGCATGAACCGGCCCAGGGTCCTGTTATCTGCCGCCATGGGTCTCTCGCCCTGGAGAACATGAATTTCCACGCTCGGCTGGTTATCGGCAGCCGTGGAGAATACCTGGCTCTTGCTGGTGGGTATGGTGGTATTCCGCTCGATAAGCGGGGTCATTACACCACCAAGCGTTTCAATTCCAAGCGTAAGCGGCGTGACGTCGAGCAACAGTACATCACCGACATCACCCTGAAGCACGCCTGCCTGTATCGCGGCGCCTATGGCCACGACCTCATCCGGATTCACACCCTTGTGCGGCTCCCTTCCGAAGAACTCCTTAACCTTCTGCTGAACCAGCGGCATTCGCGTCTGACCGCCGACGAGGATTACCTCGTCCACCTGGCTGGCCTGAATACCGGCGTCCTGCAGTGCCTGGCGACAGGGTTCCAGCGAAGCATCCACCAGGTCTCCGACCAGTTGTTCCAGTTTGGCCCGGGTAAGGGTGATATTCATGTGCTTGGGTCCGGAGGCATCCGCCGTAATGAAGGGAAGGTTTACCTCGGTCTGCGGAACGGTGGAAAGCTCGCATTTGGCCTTTTCACCGGCCTCCTTCAACCGCTGCAGAGCCATCCGGTCCTGTCTGAGATCAATACCCTGGTCCTTCTTGAACTCGTCGCAGAGCCAGTCTATTATAAGCTGGTCCATATCGTCTCCACCCAGGTGCGTATTACCGTTGGTGGATTTAACCTGGAAGGTCCCCTCTCCCAGCTCCAGAATGGATATATCGAATGTCCCGCCACCGAGGTCATATACGGCGATGGTCTCATCCTTTTTCTTCTCCAGGCCATAAGCCATGGACGCCGCCGTTGGCTCGTTGATAATGCGCAGGACTTCCAGTCCGGCTATCGTCCCCGCGTCCTTGGTAGCCTGTCTCTGGCTGTCATTGAAATAGGCTGGTACCGTGATAACGGCCTGGGTCACCTTTTCCCCAAGGTATGCCTCCGCGTCGGCTTTGAGCTTCTGCAGGATCATCGCCGATACCTCTTGAGGGCTATAATCTTTATCCCCCATCATAACCCCGGCGTCCCCGTTGGACCTCTCAACTATCTTGTAGGGCAACACCACTTTGTCGTAGTCCACCGACGCTTCCTTGAATTTACGGCCCATGAGCCTCTTTATGCTGAATATGGTGTTCTCCGGGTTGGTAACCGCCTGTCTCTTGGCAACCTGTCCCACCAGCCTCTCGCCAGCCTTGTTTATCGCCACAATGGAAGGGGTTGTGCGGGAGCCCTCGGCATTGGAGATGACCGTGGGATCACCACCTTCCATGACCGCCACGCAGCTATTGGTCGTCCCCAGATCTATTCCTATCACTTTACCCATTCTAAAACCTCCTTAAGCGAGTAATTAACGGTTTTTACAACATACGTTCTATTCATCCCTCCCCTTTCCCCACTTTCACCTTGGCCGGCCGCAACAGCCGGTCATGCACCATATACCCTTTCTGAAGCTCTTCCAGGACCTTGCCCTCCTCCCCCTCTTCATGCATCAGCGCTTCGTGGTAATTGGGATCGAACTCCTCCCCCTCCGCTTTTATTGTCGAAAGTCCCAGAGATTCCAGGATACTCATCATTTTTCGGTAGATCATCTCAATTCCCTCTACCCAGCCCGAATCAGCCACCTCTTCGGGCACGTTTTCCAGGGCCCGCTCGAAATCATCGATTACAGGGAGGAGGCTGCTCATCAGGTTGCTGTTGGCGAACCTGGCGAATTCCGCTTTGTCCTGTTCGACTCTCTTCTTATAATTGACGAAGTCAGCCTGGGCCCGTTGCCAGTTGGCCAGATACTGCTCCGCCAGTTGTTTATCCGTAGGAGCGGGCTCTTCCCCGGCCTGCTCTTCCCCGGTCTGCTCTTCTTCCGGCGTTACTTCCCTTTCTTCCTCGCGCACTGGTTACCTCCATCTACGCCTGTTACTCGTACATCTCATATAGCAGCTCACTCATGACTTCGGAGAGGAAGCGAACTGCGGGAAGGGTCCTCCCGTAAGCCATCCGTGTCGGCCCCAGGATTCCCACCACCCCACTCGCCTGCTCCGGCAGCCCGTAACGGCTTAAAACAAACGAGAAATCATGCAGAGCCGACTCTGGGTTTTCGCTGCCAATTATCACCCGCAGTCTCTCATCCCTGGGAGCTTGTGTCAAGATAGAGCTCAATAAGACTCGTTCCTCGAGGAGCTCTATCAGCATCCTCGCCCTTTCTCCCCTGGCGAACTCCGGCTGATTCAGGACCTGAGATACCCCGTCGAAGTACGGGTCCACCATGGTTCTTTGCTCTTCCAGATCCAGTATTTCGATTAAAGCTTTAAACACCCTCTCCTCGGAGGGATTCAGGTCATCAGTTCTGGTGGCTATCTCATCCTTGCTCAGGCCTTCGTAGAAACCGCTGAGCCTGGCGGCCATACTGTTAAGGCCCTCCTGGGTCAGCGATTCTTCCAGGGTCACCGTTTGTTGCCTGAAGCCGGCGTCCTGAAATACCACGGTCAACAGGGCTGAAAACTCCTTGAGCGATACCAGATTGATTGTCCTGATCCTTGGAGCTTTTATCTGAGGAGAGGTAACAACCGCCACGTTATGGAGCATCCTGGAGAGAACGGTTGCCGAAAGATGCACCAGTTCGTCGATCTCCTTATTTACCTGGCAGAACTGATGCCTGATCAGCCGCTGCTCCTCCTGTGTCAAATCCTGCTCATCAAGCAGGGTTTCCACGTAATACCTGTATCCCTTGGCTGAAGGGATACGGCCGGCCGATGTGTGGGGTTGAATGACATACCCCTCTTTCTCGAGCTGTACCAGCTCGTTCCTGACCGTGGCCGAGCTCACGGCCAGATTGGTATCCTGGGCGATGGCGCCCGATGATACCGGCACCGCCGTAGAAACATATTCGTATATCAGATGGCGGAGTATATCCCTTCTTCTCTCTGTAAGCATTTTATCATTATTAGCACTCAAATGTTGAGAGTGCTAATCACACTTACCAAAGTATCATTTCGGCTGGTGTTTGTCAATCCTGAAACGTATTTCATTTGTTAACCATGACTTAATCAAAAGTTGACAATCGGCCCGCTTTTTATTAGAATCCTTACGGTGAAAGACAGAATCCTGGAAAGACTCCAGCGCGGCGGTTACGTATCAGGGGAGGAACTGGGGCGCGCGCTGGGCATCTCCCGAACAGCGGTCTGGAAGCATATCAGCCGGCTCAAACGCGAGGGTTACCGGATTCATTCCATACCCAGCCGGGGATATTGCCTTGCCAGCACACCGGATAGACTGTTTCCCCAGGAGATTAAAGCCGGGTTACAGACCCATACCCTCGGCCAGGAGATTATTTATTTCAAAGAGATATCATCCACACAGGAGGCCGCGAAGTCGTTCGCGGAGCGCGGCAATCCGGAGGGTACTATCATCATCTCCGAAATCCAGTTGGGTGGAAAGGGGAGGATTGGGAGGGAATGGTCCTCACCGGCCGGCGGCATCTATTTCTCCATCATATTGCGGCCCGATATCAGGCCTACCGAGGCGTCGAGGTTCCCCCTTACCACCGGCCTGGCTGTGGCGCGGGCCATAGAGGCGATGACGGACTTCCATCCGCAGCTTAAATGGCCCAACGACGTAATCGTTAACGACAGGAAAGTCTGCGGGATACTCACCGATCTCAGCGCGGAAATGGACCGTTTGAACTGGATAGTAATCGGCCCTGGACTGAACGTAAACACGACCCGGGATTCATTCCCCCGAGAGGTAGGCGAAACGGCAACTTCGCTGTTCATAGAAGGCGGGAGGCAGGTTTCCAGAGTTATGCTCCTGCAGGGAATACTGTATGAACTTGAATCGCTCTACGAGCAGTATCAGGCCACCGGTTTCGAGCCGATTCGAGAGAGATGGAAAGCGCGCAGCAATACACTGGGAGCACAGGTCGAGATCACCTTCGGAGCGGAGCGCAAGTCAGGAAGGGCGGTAGATATAGACCCGGATGGCGCTCTTATTCTTCAGAAGGATGATGGTTCAACGGAACGGATCGTCGCCGGCGATGTATCATTGAGGAATGTAAAGAGGCAATCCGGTGCTGGATAAATCCCTGATCATCCTTTATTTTACGGCCATGATCGCGGTAGGATACTACGCGTTCAGGAAGGGAAGGACCTCCAGCAGCGACGGCTTCTTCGTGGCGGCACGAAAGGGCGGCACCCTTCTCATGGTGGGGTCGCTATCCGCCACGTTCATGGGATCCTCGGTTGTAGTGGGGATGGCCGGGCGGGGATACAGCATGGGACTTCCCGGGGCATGGTGGCTCCTGGTCGGGGCTATAGGGCTGGCCATCCTGGGATTGTTTCTGGCCCGCAGAGTGAGGCGATTCGGCCTCTACACTCTGCCCGGGCTGGTTGAAAAGCAATACGGGAGAGCTGCCGCCCTGGCAGCTTCCTGTGTCATTGTCGTGGCCTGGATTTCCATCGTCGCGGCACAGATAATCGCCGCCGGTAAAATCCTTAATGTTCTTCTCCCCGGGTGGGACCTTTCCCTCCTGATGGGCCTCTCGGCGGCCGTGTTCGTACTTTATACCGTTCTCGGGGGACAGTATTCCATAATCCGCACCGATTTCATACAGTTCGGAATACTGATTCTCGGCATTGTGGTCTGCCTGGGACTGGTAATCAATGATGCCGGGGGGGTCAGCGGCCTCACCGCCTCACTTCCTTCGGACTATTTTAAATTCCCGGTTAACGCCAGTTTCGGGTGGTACGATTGGACCCTCTTCCTGATACTGACCGGGGCGACATATGTCGTGGGACCGGATATCTACTCCAGGCTGTTCTGCGCGCGTGATGAGAAAGTCGCCAGGTCATCGGCGGTTATAGCCGCGCTCATGGCGGTACCTATTGCCTTCGTGGTCATACTTATCGGTATGGGAGCGAAGGTTCTGTTTCCGGATATCGCCCCGGAACAGGCCTTCCCCACTGTAATACAGGAATTGTTGCCGGTCGGTGTGAGCGGACTCGTCATCGCGGCCCTGCTGGCAGCTATAATGTCGTCGGCTGATACGGTCCTGATGACGACGAGCACTATCCTGGGGGTGGACATCTACGGGAAATCCTTCCCTGAAACGGGCGAGAGGCGCGTTCTCATCATATCCAGGGCGGGCGTGATCTTCATAGGGGGGTTCGCCCTCCTGCTGGCCATGCAACTTCAGGGGATAATCAGCTCTCTCTTCTACTCGTATACCATTTTCACCAGCGGGATTGTAATACCGGTACTGGCCGGTTTCTTTAAAGACAGGTTGAGGGTGAATTCGATCGGGGCCCTCGCCGCCATTATCGGCGGTGGAGGGACAGCACTGGCGGTCAAGCTGGCCGGGATCGATAACCTGGAGCTGCTGGGAATAGGTGTTTGTGTTATACTGTTGTTTGGAGTAAGCTGGTCAACAAGAGAGGTTGAGGTTAGATATGGAGATAAACTGGCTTGGGCATTCCTGTTTCCGACTGAAAGGTAAGTCCGGAACCGTCATCACCGATCCTTATGACGGTGGTGTTGAATATAACCTGGGCAAGGTTTCGGCGAACATAGTCACTTTGAGTCACGATCATCCGGGGCATAACCACGCGGGAGGGGTTGGAGGGGAGTTCAAAACGATTACCGGTCCGGGAGAATACGAAATCTCCGGGATATTCGTATACGGTGTCAGAACCTACCATGACAAAGAAAAGGGGAAGGAAAGGGGTAAAAACACCTCGTTCCTAATCGAGATCGACGATGTCAAGGTATGCCATCTTGGCGACCTGGGCCATGTGCCGTCAGCGGGTCAGGTAGAGGATATCAGCGATGCGGATGTACTGCTGATACCGGTTGGAGGCGCGTCGACCATTGATTCGTCGGAAGCGGTGCAGATAATAAGCCTTATAAGTCCGACTTTCGTGATTCCCATGCATTACAAAACCGAGGCGGTAAGCCGCGAGCTGGACCCGATAGATAAATTTTTAAAGGAGATGGGGATCAAGGAAGCGACTCCGGTACCCAGATTAACCATCAACAAATCCACCATGCCGATAGACATGCAGACCGTGGTGCTTGACTACAGTCAGGGCTAGTATAGCGCCCCTTATTGAATAACCAGCCTCATCCCCACCACCCATTCGACGCTGACCACTCCGGGGTCTGGGGGTATCCCCCAGCTTTATGAGTCCCCCCATGATTGGGGGATTTAAGGGGTGGATCAGAGCTTCCCTCGCATACCGAAAAAGGAATCCGCTTTCGGTAACTGGTAAAATCAACGATTGGCGTTATTCCACTTGCCACCACATTTTGACATCGAATGATGAGTGGAGGGAAATTATATGCTTTAAGATATATCATACGGGTTCTTATGTGCCGATGGCATTTGATAGATACACTAGAGTACTGTCCCTAACCCTTCTATACAAATGTTGAAGCAATGCTTTTTTCACCGCATTGCTTCACTAAAAAAGCTGGCCCACCGGTAACGCACTCGCAAACGCGAGTGCGTTACCGGTGGGCCAGCGTCGGGCGGGTGGTGGGGATAAGGCTCCGGTATTCGCGTACAATTACTATCAGCGAAAGTCTGGTTATTTAAGGGACGTTACACTGGCAGGCCTGTGTTTATCCCCTTTTGTTTATGTTACCCTTAAATATGAGGCGCGGGGGAAATTTTAAATTATGCGGATCAACAGCCCGATAGATATCCTTAAACTGCTTGATAGCTCCAACTGCGGTAAATGCGGCAGGCGGACATGCCTGGCTTTTGCCAGCGCTGTGTTCAAAGGGGAAGCCACCCTTGAAGAGTGCCCCAGGCTGGATGATGAGACCATTGCGGAATACGGGTCAATGGAATCCAGTTACATCTCCGCCGAACGGTTGTCAGATATCGCCATGGAAGAACTGAAGAGCGAGGTTGCCTCAACCGACCTTGCTTCGGCAGCGGAAAGGCTGGGAGCCGATTATGCCGATGGAAAGCTGACCATCAAGGTCCTCGGCAAGGATGTCAGTGTTGATGACAAGGGTAACATCATTACAGAGGTACATGTCAACCGGTGGATGGCCATACCGGTTTATACTTACATAATCCATGGTGCCGGTAAACCGCCTTCAGGGGAATGGATGACATTCAGGGAGCTCGATGATGGAGAGAACCTCTATCCGCTCTTTGAGCAGCGATGTGAAAAGCCGCTCAAGAAAGTGGCGGATACCTACACCGGCCTTTTTGAAGACATGCTCCATATATTCAGCGGGAAACAGATGGATTATCATTATTATGCCGATATCTCGATACT
The DNA here is from genome assembly GCA_046484125.1 of Dehalococcoidia bacterium. Lineage (GTDB taxonomy): Bacteria > Chloroflexota > Dehalococcoidia > SZUA-161 > SpSt-899 > JBGLNL01. The sequence goes on from JAWOBX010000025.1 coordinate 28,612, forward strand.
GCTCCACCCGTTACCCCTGGTACCCATTATGATTTGCTATTCCGAACCTGAAGACGAGGTTGAGTCCAGCCTCGCCATTTTCTTCGACTCGACGGTGAAGGAGAATCTCGGCCTTGGAGGCGCGTTTAACCTCGCAACCGGACTGACCATGATGTTCGAAAAAATCGCCATCAGACACGGCCATCGGTGAGCACCGGGAACTCGCTGCCTCATGTTCCCATCCGGAACCAATGCCGGGAAACGACATAAGCGTTCGCATCAAGTGCTGGGGGGTGATACATGTTGGCTCCATACGTTTGTTTGAAATGCCGGTCGACGTTCAAGAGGCCAGGGGACCAGGACGAAAAAACCTGTCCCAAGTGTGGCAGCAAATGCTACCGGTTTGATGTACGGTTTAAACCACCCCCGAAGCGAGATGATGCGCAATGGAAAAAGATTGAGTATCTCCTGGGTCGGGGCATTCGATTCCAGAAGATGTACCGCAGCGAGGGGCATGGTCTTCTCAGAGTCACGTATCCTAAGGATATGAGAGAGGCGAAGGATTTCGCCGACAAGTATGCTTCAGGCGAATACATAGCGTTCGATTGAACACGTGAGGTGACCGGATGTTAACCATTACATCCGGGGATACTCAGTGGGTGGTGATCTCAAGAACCGGCACCCTCCTCGCCGGCGATGTAACCCGTGGAAAACGCGGCCTGTAGATTATAGCCCCCGGTATCGGCGTCGATATCGAGCACTTCGCCGCAAAGGTACAGTCCGTCAACCAGCCGGGAGGACATCGTGCGGGGATCGATCTCGTCAAGTGCCACGCCTCCCGCCGTCACCATTGCGGCTCCCAGGGGGAGCGGCCTCTCCGTCTTGACTCTCTCTCAACATCTCGATGGGAGCGCGAAAAATAGGCCCTAAGGCCCATTTTAAACAAGAGGCAAATCTGTTATAAGGTAGGCAGGCTGCGCAGCCAGGTCATGGAGCCAAATTTGATCAGGTAAACCTATCAAGACCGATATTATGAAAAATGCCGAAATGAATAAAAAGTAAAGGACAATCTGAATAAAGGGAGATTTAGTGGGTTGGGGTGTCTCAAGCTTCATGAATTCCCCCCAAGTTGCCGGATAAAGTTGGCTGATTGGCGGTTCATAAGGTATGTGCCAACTCAAATATATCCGCTACGGCACCTTTGAACCAGTAATCGCTGGATTGGGTATTTTGATGTAACTGAGGGTTGCGAAAAGAAGAAAACCTCACCGTTGGGCACAAAGCGTTACAACAGTGACATCGATAGCAGGCTGGCCTATTGGTCAATGCAATTATCAATCCGTTATGGCATTTTCAAAACTGTTGAATCATGTAACAAAAAAAGGAGATATTAAATGAAAGAACAAATGATGGTATTCTCATTAGTCATAACAGCTATTTTTTTATTAGCTGGATTTCCTGCAAGCGCATTTGCTGTTGGAGATGAGTTGCCAGGTAGTATGACTGATAAGGAAATCAAAGAACAAGTGGAAGCTTTAACCGAAGATGCAAAAAAAGACCCGGTACCCTTTGCTATAGTCAATGGAAAAGTAAAGAAGATAAAGAAAGGAACAGTTCTGGCCAGGGTTCCGAAAAATGAGAATGAAAGTGTAAAAATCGAAGTTGGAGCTTATCATGGAGTCGGCGGATATGATATCAGTGTAGGAGCCAACGAAAATGGTGAAATAGTGGTTCAGGAAGTATTATTTCAAAAACATGATAATGTTGATATAAGCACGAATTCATCAACCAAGTCTGACGTTACCCACTATAGGGTTTGGGTCAATAGGGAAGTGCAAGACAACTGGACCCAGGTAAGACAGACAGAAGTTGAGTCAAAATTCAGTTATCTGGATGATGGGCTTGAGTGTTACAACATATTCCATCCTTCCCCATATAGGTACAAAAACTGGTGGTTTGATTGGACCTATATTGGCCAATTTTACTACAATTGGCAGGAAAACTCCGGCCCATACAATAATTGGTGCCTGATGGTTGCGTATCAAATGTTTGGGCCTGCTCCATATTATACGCATGAATCATGGGCACGAGCCGAAGTTGCTCCTGGAGGTTTGAATTTATCTACTAGCGGTATAGAAGTCTATGGTACTTTCTTTTGGGGTAATTTCCACAGTCATTTCAAAACCGATCTATACGAACTCTAAATACAGCCGCTTCAATAAAAATTGGCGTCAAAGGTATAATTATCGTACATACCTACCTATCAGATTGACTCAGAAAGTGTGTCTGACTATTAGACATTTGTAGTCCTAACCTGAGTCAACCAGATAAGCATGTCATTATGTTAATGGGCATAACGGATTGATAATTGCATTGTCAATAATAACTTTTTATCCATTCTCAATAAACCTCGTTTAAGATATAAAGTAGTAATAGTCCATGATCTATAAAATTTAGGAATAAGCCTTAAATGATTTTTGTATTTGCAGTATATCCAAACTACATGAAAAAGGAGCACTAATGAAAACAATTATTCTTCTCTTAGCTACAAGCTTAATGATTTCCATATCCATCATTGCCCTTGGGTGTTCTTCGGATGGAGGTAATAATGCACAATCGAATCCTAAAGTCATGATGCGAATGCTGCCTGAAGCACAGTCGTACGGGGAATTCTCCTATATAAACCTTGAAGCGGTCAGGGCTGACGACCTGGACAAAGTATATGATCAAATTGTAAAAATATCAGGGTTCAATGCTATGGGGATTAACCCTGATCAAGTGTTTTATTATGCCGCAAGCGATGGCGCTGCACTAATTCAAGGGAGCTTCGATTTTGATAATATCACGAAAGTACTTGCTGAGTATGGCTATGAAGCTCAAACGTATGAAGATGCTGAATTACTGCAATCAGCAAACCCGGATTTCAAAGAGGATGCTTTCGCATTCTTGGACACATTGGTCATTTTAGGCCCCCCACAAGATGTAAAAAATTGTATCCTCGTAATTAAGGGGAAACAGACTTCTTTGTATGACGATACGAATTACAAGGATATGATAAACAGGCTGACACTAGGTACAATGATGTGGTGTGAGAAAGATGCGTTTCGCTACTACTATACATATGACGGTCTTCAAATTTCGGGGACATCTATTTGGAAAAAGAATCAGGATACCATGTCTTTCGAGGCGGTTCTAAATTTTCAAGATGCCAACGCTGCAGAACTTTCGATGGATCAGATTAAGTTTGATATGAAAGAGGATGAAAGTAGTGGTTGGTCAAATATCGCTGTAACGCGTGCCGGAGAGTATGTTGAAGTTACTGCTGATCAACCGATCTCGCATGTACTAATCAATGTCCCACCGGAAAATTAGTATTATTAGAACAAATACTGCTAGTCATGGCAATCATGAATTCAGGCAATTCCCCCATTTAGGGAAAGGGGGAATTGATTTTTAAATCATTCTGTTGGGGCAAATATTTAAAAAATCCTATCTAATTTTACGATCATTGTAAATCAATAAGGTCCAACTTCTACAGTTTCCGGGGTACCCTCAAAACTTAAAAATCGAAGCTAATTTTGGTGGTACTAAAACGGGTAGGTTTACACCAGGGCCTTAACTTTCCCTGAATTGATTCCTGATATATGGGACTAGTGTTCGCTTGCACAAAGTATAAATAAACAACGGATGCAAAATCAGTGAATTCATATCATAATTTCCCTGCTAATCGGACTATCTGGTGGCAATGGATCATGGGAAACGTTGCTGGCTTGCTTGTAGTGAGTGCGCTTATAGCCATTGAAGTACATATAGTAAATTTCGCGGGTGATGTCATTACGTTCGCGTTTGTCCATGGTTGCGTTCTGGGGGTTGCACAGTGGTCAGTTATTAAGAGATGGGTTGGTATCAACGCCTGGTGGATCATTTTTACCGGTATTGGTATGTTGGTAGGTATGATCATAAGTCGCCACGTTCACAACTTGCCTGATGATATACAATCTTTTATGTGGTGGTTAATTGTGGAAGGAAGCAGTTTTGGTTTAGCGATGGGATTACTGCAATGGTTGGTTTTACGCCAACGGATAACAAGTTCAAAATTGTGGATAGTGGCAAATATCGTCGGCTGGGGCATAGCACCATTGGCAGGAATATTTTTCGTGTTTCCCTTTGTATGGGGTCCACCTTATGGAGTATTTGGAGCAATTACAGGCGTAATTATAACCGGATGGGCTATGGTACGAATGGCTGAAAATGCCAGAATGCAGCAAATCAAAGTTTTAAAAAACGTTTGAAAAGAATGGCACAAAGGCGGTTCGGCATGTGCCGTTCAAGCCGCTGAGGCGTAGCATTAGGTTTAAGCATTCGTACGCGCCGTTGTCCATATACGGAGTACGAATAACCTTGTTAACCCGTCACACAAGTCCCGGTAGGTTCAGTAATACGCACCCTCCTCGCCGGCGATGTAACCAGTGGAAAACGCGGCCTGTAGATTATAGCCCCCGGTATCGGCGTCGATATCCAGCACTTCGCCGCAAAGGTACAGTCCGTCAACCAGCCGGGAGGCCATCGTGCGGGGATCGATCTCGTCAAGTGCCACGCCTCCCGCCGTCACCATTGCGGCTCCCAGGGGGAGCGGCCTCTCTACGTTGAAACGGATGGATTTTAAGAGCTCCGCCAGGCACCTCCTCTCCTCCCCGCCAACCTGGTTCCCCTCCTTTTCCGGATCGATGCCGCTCATCTCAATGAGGGGCTCGATCATCTTCCGGGGCACCAGTTCCCCGGCCAGCCGGCGAAATCCCCGCTTCCCATGCCGGTCAAAATCCCGTTGCAGACGTAACTCAAGCTGCTCAACTGTGAGCGCGGGCTTCAAGTCTATGGAAACACTCACCGGACCGTTATCAAGGGCATCCACTACCGCCAGGCTCATCTGCAGGGTAATCGGTCCGCCTATACCAAAATGAGTGAGCATCATCTCACCCATCCGGCTTTCGATTACCGGGTGGCGGGGTTTCTTACCCCCGGTTCCCCGCCCACAGTCAGCTACCGGCCTCTTTACCCGTTCTATACTCTCCGCCCGGCACTGGAAGGCACTCAGGCGCACATTCCTGAGGCTGACTCCCTGCATGCGCCGGATCAGTGCCTTCTCACGGACAACCAGCGGAACGAGAGCCGGGCGTAATTTAACGACTTTGTGGCCGGCGTCTTCAGCAATACGATACCCATCCCCGGTTGAGCCGGTGGCGGGGAAGGAGGAGCCGCCCGCGGCGAGAATAACGGTTCCCGCTGGAATCCTGCCCTGCTCCGTATACACACCCTGGACTTTACCTTCACGGACTTGAATACCTGTAGCCCTCCCCCGCCTGACCCGCGCCCCGTGATCTTCCATATACCGCAGCAGGGCGCTTAACACATCCCGCGCGTCGTCTGAGGCGGGGAAAACGCGCCCGCCCCGCTCGGCTTTCGTCGGGACGCCATAATGATTGAAGAAATCCAGCAATTCCGCACGGAAAAACCGGTTAAACGCCCCGTAAAGGAACCGTCCATTCGGCCCGTATATCTCTATGAACCGGTCCAGAGGTCTGGTGTTGGTCAGATTACAGCGGGTCTTCCCGGTAATGAGGAGTTTCTTTCCCGGCCGCTCCATCTTTTCCAGCAAAGTAACGCTTGCCCCGAGCTCGGCTGCCCGCCCCGCCGCCATCATGCCGCTGGCACCACCCCCGATTACAATAACATCCCGTTTCTCCACAAGCCCAATTATAGCCGGTGACTTTGCGCAGTAAAAGTCTATCCACCCGAAAACAGCGATCGATTAAGAGGCACTATGGCGCCATCTCAAGTCGCTGGTTAGTGGTCAACGTCGGGTGGTGGTAGGGATAAGATTGAGTACCTGAATAAAATTAGTATCAGCGAAAGTCCGGTTATTTACTGGACTTTACACTGGAAACGGATGTCACAGGAAAGGCGGTTTGATTCGCACTCCTGGTGTGGAGCCGCCCTGTGGAATCCTTAAAGAGCTTTATTGGGCCGTGTTGACAACAGAAGGCCTCTGTGCAAATATGGGCTTAGCTTTACCAAGGAGGCCCAGAAATCGCCAACGCACTTGTAATGACCGATACCGTCTCCTGCATTCCACCGGAACTGGCCCGGGAACATCAGATCAGAATCGTACCGGCATCGAATATAATGTTCGGAGGAAATACCTACGTTGAAGGAGTTACTATCAGTGCCACCGAAGCCTACGATCTGATAAAGAAGGACCCGGATAGCTTCATGACTTCCGCGATAACACCCGGTTACCTCGCGGAGGAGTTTCGCGAGGTAAGCAATCTTTCCCCCGGCATCATTCATATAACCCTTTCTTCAGCCATGAGCGCCGGCTTTGAAACGGCCACCATAGCGGCGGAAAACATCCGCCAGGAATCCCCCGGCATCGACATTCGGGTTGTAGATTCCAAAACGGTGTCAGGGGCACAGGCCCTCATAGTTCTGGCCGTTTCCAGAGAGGCGGCGAAGGGAGCCGACCTCGATCGCCTGGTCGATATCGCTCAGAAAGCGCGGGGGGAAACCGGGGGGATAATGTTCCTCGATACCCTGCGCTATATCTACCGTACGGGTCGAATGTCCAAGACGGCATCCAGGATAGCCTCGATATTCAACATAAAGCCCATCAACCTGGTCAGCGATGAAGGTACGGTTGAGTTCGTAGACCGGGTCAGGAAAAGGTCCGACGGTTTCAAGAAGGTTATCGAGCTTATACGGAAGGAGGCGGAAACGGACAGCCTTCATTTCATGGTTTCCCATGCCGCGGCACCGGATGTAGCGGAGAACTTCTGCGAGCAGTTGAGAAAAGAATTCAACTGCCTGAGTATCGTCACCAGCGATTATAGTCCGGTGATGGGATATGGGGCGGGGCCGGGGGCTATCTTCGTGGGTTTCCAGCCGGAACTCGATTTGTGAGTCCTGCCATCTCTGATATAATGTTTTGAAGAAAGCTGTCCACAATGGCAACAGATTCCACACTGGCAGGCACGTCGCAACTGAAAGGACTTGAGCGATTTCGAGAGGTCAACCGCACCTTCCCCGGAACCGCGCAGATCCGAGAGCACAAAAGCCGGGGCAAGATGGTATTCGGCTGGCTCTGCACCTATGTACCAGAGGAGGTTCTCCATGCCGCGGGTATCCTGCCGATTCGCATAATCGGCTATTCGCGCGAGGCGGACCTGGACGACGGGACCGCCCTTCTGTATATAAACAACTGCACCTTCTCGCGTAGCTGCCTCCAGCTTGGACTGGAAGGCGAGTACGACTTCCTCGATGGCGTGGCGGGCGGTTCCACGTGTGACGGGGCTCGCCGCCTCTTCGATATCTGGCGCCAGTACATCGGGACGCCTTTCCATCACGTACTAACCGTTCCCCGAAAATATACGGAAAGAGCGCAACATCTTTATTACCAGGAAGTGCTACAGTTCAAACAGCACCTGGAGGAATACCTCGGATTCACCATCACCGACGAGGCGATTACCGATTCGGTGGCCCTTTATAACCAGTCACGAAGGCTTTTGAAGCAGCTTTACGAACTGCGTAAACGAGAGGAACCCCCCATTAGTGGCGCCGAGACAATGGAGGTCCTAAATGCCGCCTATCGCATGCCCAAGGAGATCTTCAACCAGTGGCTGAACGAGCTGCTGGATGAATTGGCACAATCGGACAGGTCTTTCAAAGGGCGGGCGAGGGTGATGTTAAACGGAAGCGTGCTCACCAATCCGGAATTCATCAAGTCGATCGAGGATCAGGGCGCACTGGTAGTGACCGATGAACTGTGCACCAGCACTCGATACTGGGGCGACGAGGTGATACTCGACGAAAGGATGCCAGTCCTTGAGGCAATCTCCCGGCGCTATCTGAATAACTTTCCCTGCGCGCGAATGTATCCCTCCGACGTGAGATTCGACCGGATCGTTGATTTTGCCCGCGACTATCGGGTGGACGGGGTAATCAGTCAAATAGTCAGGTTCTGCGTTCCCTACTCTCACGACCTGCCGCTCCTGACCGAAAGGCTTCATAATGAACTGGGTATACCGACCCTGGCCCTGGACGTCGAGTATGGCTCATCGGGCTCGGGGCAGGTTGCCACCCGGGTACAGGCGTTTCTGGAGATGCTGGAGGGCTCGAGGAAATGAGTGCTGAGGCGGAACATGGAGACAAGCTGAAATCGATCATCCGGGGCTCGCGCCGGATTGCCAGGCTGACCCGGATGGCTAATCCGGATCGCAAGAGCGATATCCTGTACTACGAGATGCTCGATAAGTACTACCAGCGCCTCATTAATGCCCACGATGAGGGAAAGATAATCGCCGCGCATACCGTGTTTTTCCCCGCCGAGATTTTGTATGCCATGGATGTTGTTCCCATGCATACCGAGGCGACAACCTGGATGATCACCCTGTTCACCGGGGAGAGTTCGGAGATTGTCACAGCAGGCAATCAGCTTGGACTGGCACCGGAAATATGTACTCCTCACCGTGGACTGGCAGGGGCGTTTGCCAGCGGATTCATTCCGAAACCCGATGTCATGCTCTGGTCCAACATGGTCTGTGACAATACAGCCAAAAGCGGTGAGCTTATCACCAGGATCACCGGAGTTCCGGGTTTCTTCCTCGACCGCCCTTTCAAGCAGAGCGAAGAGGAAGTAGCTTATCTCGCGGAAGAGATGGGGGATATGGTCACCTTTCTGGAGAATCATTCCGGGAAGAAGATGGACTGGGCCCGGTTCTCGGAAACCATCGCCAGACTGGACCGGCAGATCGAACTAACCCGTGAGATCAATGAGTTGAGAAAAGCTGTCCCCACCCCCTTCTCCCCCCAGGGATTCATGCAGCTTCTCACCGCCGATTATCTGTTCGCGGGTCAACCGGAGTCAATTGAGTACCTGGAGACCTTGAGGGATGAAATGGCGGCCATGGTCAGAGAAGGGCGGGGAGCGGTACCGGAGGAGAGGTTCCGGCTGATGAGCTTCTTCCTGCCGCCAATGTACCTGACAAGCTTCCTGGAGAGGATATCCCGGGAATACGGCGCGGTAAGCGTAACCGAGCCGTTCTTCACCTTCTGGGAAGAGGGCAAGCTCGACCCTTCCAGGCCGCTGGAGAGCGTGGCACGTAAATCTTATATGATACCCGAGATGCGGATGTACGGACCGCTGGATGACCGGGCGCTTAACAGCATTCGGGATTGCGCTCAACAATACAAAATCGATGGGGCGATCTACTATGCTGACGTGGGCTGCCGCCACGCGTGCGCCACTATCAAGATATTCAAGGATCTCCTGAACGAGATCGATATCCCTGTGATGACGCTTGACTGTGATGTTGTCGATCCTTCCATTACCTCCGAGGACGACATCAGGGAGAAGCTGGAGCAGTTCTTCGAACTGCTGGAGGAGGGTCGCACATCGGAAGGGCGGGTACACGGTGGGGAGGCGGTGGAGGCGGTGGGGATCGATGTGGGCACTCTCACCGTTAAGACAGTCGTTCTCAGAAACGGCGATATACTGGCACAAAGTGTAATCGAGTCCGGTGATGAGGCCGAGGAAAGCGCCGCCGCGGGTATGCGGCAGGCTCTGAAAGATGCCGGTTTGAGCTCGGATAGCCTGATGCGTATAACCTCTACCGGCACCGGCAAAAGACCGCTGGCCTTCAGTACGAGGAAGCAGGCCATCAATACATGTCTTGCCAGGGGGATTCACAGCCTTTTCCCCACTGTCAGAACCGTGGTCGACCTGGGAGCGGAGACAACCACCGCGTTGAAAATCGACGCGAGGGGGCGCCTCCTGGCCTGGGAAAACCAGGATAAATGCGCATCCGGCACCGGGGTTTTTCTCCAGCAGATGGCCAGACTTATGGGCAGATCGCTCGGCGAGGTTTCGGAGCTCTCAATGCAGTCGACCTCCCCGGCCGATATCTCGAATACCTGCGCGGTTTTCGCCGAATCGGAGGTTATCTCACACGTTCACCGTGACCCGCCGACTCCCGTGCCTGACATCGCGGCCGGGATTTACGCGTCGATGGTAGGCCGGATAATGGCCATATGCAAACGCATAGGAATTGAGAGGGATGTGGCGGTGGTGGGAGGGGTGGCTAAAAACAGTGGATTGATCAGGCTTCTGGAGGGGGAGCTGGGGTTTAAGGTTATGGTACCTGAAGAACCCCAGATGGTGGCGGCTCTGGGGGCGGCAATCCTCGCGCGGGAGACTGGTGACGGGTTTGCCTGATCAATTGCCGGTATGGCAAATACAGAGGATAACCTCCAACACCGATTGAAACGGTTGCCGCGGGGGAAGAAAATAACCGGATTATAAGCAGAGGGTTCCGGGGGGTGCAGTCCCCTGAGTTGTTTCAGGGAGGTTTTGAGTGTGGGAGCATTAATGCCGGATTGTCAACGGTGTGGGGGGCTGGTCGAGCGCAAAGCGTGGAATGATATGATTAAGGGTCTTAATTTCGCAGCAACTCAGAAGAGGAGTTCCTGAAAGAATGATCGTAGCCGGTATAGATATCGGATCGCGTGCCGCCAAGGGCGTATTGATGAAAGACGGTGAGATAGTCGCCTCCGTCATCGGAGATACCCTGGCAGAGAGTGTGAAGACCTCGGAAGCAACCATGTCCCGCCTTCTCGAGATGGCGCGCGTATCGATGGGAGACGTCGATTATATAGTCGCCACCGGCTACGGGAGAATCCTGGTGCCGTTCGCCAGTGAAAATGTCTCCGAGATCAGTTGCCATGCCAGGGGAATAAACTGGTATTTCCCGTCAGTGAGGACCATACTCGATATGGGCGGGCAGGATAACAAGGCCATAAGCTGCGATGGGCGGGGGCGGGTGGTCAATTTCGTCATGAACGATAAATGCGCTGGCGGCACCGGACGTTTCCTGGAGATGATAGCCGAAGTCCTCGGTGTCTCGCTGGAGAAGAGCGGCGAACTGGCACTGGCGGCCTCGAATGCAGTGCCTTTCAATACGGTTTGTGCCGTGTTCGCCAAATCGGACGCTATTGCCTACCGAAGACAGGGAGTGGATAAAGGGGAGATACTGGCCGGACTCAACAACGCCATCTCCCAGCGGAGCCTCAATTTGCTCAAAAGAGTCTCGATTCAGCCCGATTTCTCCATCACCGGGGGAATCGCCAAAAACAGGGGTATGGTCGCCAGGCTAACGGAGAAAGCGGGCCTAGAGCCGCTTCTGTGTGAGGACCCTCAGATTGTCGGCGCGCTGGGGGCGGCGCTGATCGCCGCCGAAAGGCTGGAGGGGAGGGGAAGGGAGGAGATGAAAGTCCAGTACGGGTACTCGGATGGAACCGGGGAATATTATATAACCATCGATAACACCGTGTGTGATGGCTGCGGTGAATGTGTATCCGCCTGCCCGGAGGGAATCCTGACACTGTTCTACGAGGACGGTGTTCGACCAAAAGCCGCGGTGAGGGAGGAGGTTCGTAAGAAGTTATCCTATTTGTGTCCAGGGTTTGAAATCTGCGGCAAAAACGAGATTAACTGTCACCGAGCCTGTCCTCATGACGCTATCAGCCACTCGTGGTGATCAACAGGCCTTCGCTACTCCTCTTTCTTGTCGATATCCCCCATATCCAGGTCTTCTATAACCTCACGGAAAGCGGGGGGCATCTCCTCCGCCTTGTCACCGGCGTGTTCTATTGTAGCCAGTTCCTCGTATGGTCGCAGGTAACCGGTCTGGGGGTCTACTCCCATGGCAGCCTCATCAAGAACCGGCTCATTGACGAAGATCGGCGCGTCGAACCTAAGCGCGATGGCGATACAATCGCTGGGGCGAGAATCGACGCTGAACTGCTGCCCCTGCTGCCGGAAGATGAGTGAGCCGTAAAAAACATCATCCCGGAGTTCGGTCACTACAACCTGGTCAACCGAGGCCCCGAGGCTCTCGAAAGTCAATTTAATCAAGTCGTGAGTCAGCGGCCTGGGGGGATCTATGTTTTCCATCCTCAACGCGATGGCGTTCGCCTCCGCGGTGCCCACGAAAACAGGGAGATACCGCTCTCCGTCCCCCTCTTTCAACAGTACTATGCGAGAGTCATTGGCACTGCTAACCAGTATGCTCTCGACCGTCATCCGTATCATCTTCGACAACCCGTTAACAGATTACCACCCCTCAGGTTTACCCGGCCTGTGTAAGCGCTCGGTCCTTATAACAGCCTAGGCGCCCAACATAACGAATCCGCTTCCCTCAGGACTCTGCTGGAAATCGAGAGTAATCCCTTCCAGCTCCTGGGCGAGCTGATCGTCGACCATCAGGATCTTTGATTCGCTATGCTCCACAATCTGATCACCCTCTTTTTCCATATCCAGTACCAGACTGAGCTGGCCCTGCTCTGTTCTGACCATCCTCAGCCCCGCCTCTTCCGTGTCAGTGTTGCCATCCAGAAGGGTCTTCAGGGCCTGCTTTGCGTTTTCTGTCACTGCGATCATAATTGTTGCCTCCTTCCCGTATGCTGTTCTACATTCGCAAAGCCAGAGGAGATTTGCCTTATTCAAACCGTAAGGTTAAAGGGGCCCTTCCACAACCCCGTCACACCCATGGAGAGAACAAGTTCCCGCTCCAGCGGTAAAACTGAATTGGTTCCACCCTAACATATTGTCACTTTTGAGTCAAATAACCGGATGGCCCCGGAGAGCGGCGGTTTAAATGGAGTTCAGTCATCCTGCGGCTGAGTACCCGTAAGAGTTGATAACCAGGTCATCCAGATGGAGTCATAGTTTATGGGGGCCTGGAACATCTACCTTATCAGGTGTGGCAGGGGTTGCTTTCTCACGGAAGAAAACGAAGGAACCGGGTGGTGATTATCACTGGCCGGGCGAATGTCTTTATATCTGAAACGCTGTTTCCGGGTCAAATTACTGGCCTTGCCATTCCTCGACCGTTATCGTCCTCACGGCTACATCGGAACCCCCCGGCCCCTCCACAGTCAACCGCACCGTGTAAGTCCCGGGAAAGGCGAAGGAATGAGTCGGGTTCTTCAGGTTGCTGGTAGTCCCGTCGCCGAAATTCCACCTCCAGTCCGTTACAGTCCCTTGAGACAGGTCGGTGAACTGTTCGTCGAAACCCACATATGTAGAGGAATGACAGTAGAAATCCGCGACCGGTGGCGGTTCGAGCACATTGATGTAAGCGTTCCTGGTCTTGGTAACCGCGGTATCGCTCTGGCCAATCACCGCCAGGGTTACGTCATAGACGCCGGCGCTGGTATAGGTGTGAACCGGATTCTGTTCGCTGCTTGTATTCCCGTCACCAAAGTCCCACGCCCAACTGGTGATATTCCACATTGACAGGTCCTTGAACTCTACTTCGACGGGGTTATAGCCCGTTGTCGGGCTGGCAGTGAAGTCAACCTCGATGACTTCTATCAAGTCCTTCCTGGTCTTGGTATCCCTGCCGTCGGGACCTTCTACAGTCAATGTCACTGTATATATTCCCGGCTCGACATAGGTATGCGACGGGTTCTTGGCTTTGCTCGTGTAACCATCACCAAATTCCCATAAACGCTCGGTAACCGCTTTATCGGTCGTGTTGGTGAAATCCACTTTAAGCGGGATACTACCACAGACAGGTTGGCAGATAAAGTTCGCCGAAGGGGGGCGGGGTAGAACAGTAAGGGGCTTTGTTACCTTGGAAGACCACTCGCCATCGACGCTCAGAACTTCCAGTATGATTGTATAAGCGCCCGGTTTCTCTGTCACCAGGGATGAGGAGAATGATTCCCGGTGAGAAATCGTGCCCTCTCCCGCGATGCTCCATCGGTGCCTCTCGATCTTGTCCGCCGGTTCGCCAGCTCCCTCGAACGTCACCTTGTCACCGACGTAGGCCGGATTAGGTTTTATTTCCTTGATCACCGGTGTCGGCTGTTCTCTGGTGGTGGGTGTGATCGTAGAAACAGGGCCATCGTCAGAATCGGATGTAGCAGGAGAAGCGGTTGGTGATGGCGAAGGTGACGGGGAAGCGTCAGACCCGCTGGAGCAGCCTGTCAATACAAGCAGGCTTATTATCAGCGCCAGAAACCAGTACCTTCGCATATTTAACTCAACGCAGGCAGATTATTCTACTTTAAGCGAATTATATTCTCTCCGTTTCAATATTTCAAGCAGAATGTGTCTCCCAAAACAGCATTTCAGATATTTTAGATACTTACCCAATAGATTAAAAGTTAATTGTTGTTGTAGAGCCGGTCATAACCTCTCCCGCGAATTTGTTTCATCATTCGTTAAACTGAGGAACCTCTGATCAATCCCCACAAATCCCCCAATCATGGGGGACTTATAAAACCGGGGGACACACCCCTAATCCCCCGAAAGTCCCCTCTTATTCAGAGGCTCCCTGATATCAGCCAAATGCCCCGGGGTATTTGGTGACTGGTTGCGCGGTTGCGTGAGACAAGCATATAATCCCCATAGCGGGTCTGGTTTGAGGAGCCTGGTTTTGGACGAGAAAACGACACAGGATGAATTGGCCCTGGTTCGACGGGCAAGAACGGGGGATAAAGAGGCTTTCGGCCAGCTTATGGAGATGCACGCGGTAAGGGTTTACCGAATAGCCTATTCTATTACCCGCGACCAGAGCGAGGCGGAAGACGCGGTTCAGGAAGCCTTCGTTACGGCTTTCAAGTCAATCAGGAAGCTGGAGAAGGAGGAATCATTTCGTTCCTGGCTCAGCCGAATCGTAACCACAAGGGTCTACGATCTTCTCCGGAAGAAACAGAAGGGACTTAAGGCCATCGAAAAAGAACAGAAGGAGTTTAAAGTCAAGCTGGCTCAAAGCACTTCCAATCCCGCTGACAGTAAGCATGAGCTTAGCATGGATCTGCAGGACGCGATTAGCAATCTGCCCCAGTCACACCGCCTCGCTGTCATGCTGCGCTACACCGAGGACGCTTCCACAGACGAGATCGCCACAATTTTGGATCGGCCCGCGGGAACGGTGAGGAGGATACTGAGCGAATCATACCAGATGTTACGTCTCTATTTACAGGAAGGGGATGAAAGCTCATGAAGTGCAGCAGGGTAAGGGATAGATTTACTGAATATATTGAGGGAACGCTCAAAGGTGGCGAACTGCGAGCCGTGGAAGAACACCTCGCCAGGTGTGAGGAGTGCAGCCGCGAGTTGAGCCACATCCGGGAGCTTGACGCGCGTCTCAGGCGGGAAGTTCCCGCGTACTGGGAATCACTCGAGCCGTCAGCCGGATTCGTCAGCAGGCTGAAGTCGATGGACCTCGAACCTGAGAGGAGCCGCGGCTTTTCCCTGATAGATTCAATCTTCGGACTGTGGGAAAATCACAGGGTAGCGCTTTCAGGGGCGATGGCCGTATGCCTGATAGTTGCGCTGGCGCTGGCCATACCGGCAGTGGTCAATGATAACGGGGATGACTCTACAGCGCCCATGGCCGCAGAAGGGACTCCGGATAGCTCATATCAAGAATTTTCTGCATCCAGCCGGGCCCCCGGAGAGACCCTTCCACAGGGACCGGCGGGGCCGCTGGGGCCACAAGGGACTGAAGCAGAGCCACCCACAGGCATGGCAGTCGCTGAAACTCCATCTCCGACAACGGAAGACGGCGGGGCTTACAGCAAGGATGTTGCCTCACCACAGCCAACACTGCCGCCTGAACCCACAGAGGAAAGCGAAAACGCGCTCGTGTGCGGGGAGGCTGCCAAAGGCTCGAATACCGCGATCGATATAGCGCTGGATAGCGATGAGGTGCAGGAAGCGCTTCAGGGGAAGGATGTCCACTGCGTAGAGGTGCTGGAGGGTGTCGAGCTGGAAGGTTATACATGCAGTGGTTCGACGGTGGCCATCTTTAC
>JAWOBX010000087.1:0-6903 GCA_046484125.1 Dehalococcoidia bacterium
TTACCTTAAGTAAGTAAAGGAGACGGACAGATTATGATTGTGGCAGGCTGTGACATCGGTTCTACAACGGGTAAGGCCGTCATTATGAAAGACGGAGAGGTCATCGGGACCTCATTGATCGCCTCAACCGTCCATCCGGAAAAAACATCCCGGATATCAGCGGATGAGGCGGTGAAAAAGGCCGGCCTATCCTCCATAGAGGATCTGGACTACATCGTCGGTACGGGCTACGGAAGGCGAAAGGTTCCGTTCGCCAATGAGAACATATCCGAGATTACCTGCCATGGCCGTGGCGCTCTATGGATGAATCCAGAGGTTAGAACCGTGGTTGACATCGGCGGTCAGGATTGCAAGGTTATGTCTATAAATGATAAAGGTAAAGTGGTAGAGTTCGTAATGAACGACCGCTGTGCCGCCGGCACCGGCCGTTTCTTCGAGGGTATTTCGCGGGCGCTTGAAATAGACATTGACGGCATTTCATCGCTTGAGAACCAGGGAGGTAATCCCTCTACCATAACAAGCCAGTGCAGCGTGTTCGCGGAATCGGAAGTAGTTACTCTGATCAATGAAGGTCATGACGTCAAAGATATCATAGCCGGCATAAACAACTCCATCGCGGGGAGATTGAACTCCATGGTGCGAAAGGTTGGACTCATACCGGAGGTGGCTCTTACAGGAGGGTGTGCCAAAAACGCCGGCCTGGTCAAGGCACTTGAGAAACAACTGGCCGCATCCATCGTCCAGTTGCCCCTGGACCCGCAGCTCAATGGAGCGATCGGGGCAGCGGTTATCGCCATGGAAAGGGCTTCATCGAAATCATGAATGTGAAAGGGGAGGCTGATATTGGAAATGAATGTTAAGTCCGGAGTTCTCGAGAATTTCGAGGAAATAACCTCAACAGTCGTAAATCCAGCCCTGAAGGAATGGAAGGACAACGGCGGCAGGATCATCGGATACTTCTGCACGCATGTGCCGGACGAATTGCTAACGGCCGCCGGCGTATTGCCCTTTCGAATGAGGGCGACAGGCAGTACCGGGACCGAGCTTTCTGACGCGGATTTCAGCAGCATCAACTGCACTTTCCCCAGACACTGTTTCAACATGGCAATGCGACACGAGTTCGACTTCCTGGATGGAGTCATCGTCCCGAACAGTTGCGATCATATCCGCCGAATTTACGACAACTGGAAACGCCGACTGGATACACAATTCGTACATATGTTCAATCTGCCCAAGAAGACACTGGAACCTCAGGTACAGTGGTACCGGGATGAAGTACTCATCTTAAAAGAAAAGCTGGAAAACCACTTCGGGGTAAAGATCACGGAGGAGAAGCTGAGAGACGCCATCAAGCTTCACAACGAAACCAGGCGGCTCCTCAGAGAGCTATACGATTTGCGCAAAGGGGATAACCCTCCGGTCAGCGGTAGACAGGTACTGACCGCGGTAGTGGCCAGCACGGCCATGCCTCGGGACCGTTATAACCAGATGCTGAGGGAACTGCTTGATGACCTCAAGGGCACTGAGGTCATCAGGGATTACAGGGCACGGCTGATGATCGTGGGTGGAATCCTCGATGACCCGGGGTACATAGATATCATAGAGGATCAGGGTGGACTCGTAGTGACCGATTCGCTCTGCTTCGGTACCAGGCTATTCTGGGTCGACATCAACGAGGAAGGAGACCCTTACGAAGCGATAGCACGATATCAGGTCCAGCAGCGGCCCACCTGTCCGCGCAGCTACGGCGATCAACCGCGAAGGGCCAAATTCATCCAGGATATGATCCGCGATTTCCGGGTGGACGGGGTGATCGGGGAGCGGCTTCTTTTCTGCGATCCATGGGTGGTTGAACACTACATGAATGGCCTCGATCTTAAAGAGGTGGAGGTTCCCTTTCTCAAGCTGGACAGGGAATATATACTCAGTGGCACGGGACAACTCAGGACACGGGTTCAGGCATTTCTGGAGATGATCGGGAGGTAGAAGATAATGACAGGAATGAGCGACGAAAAAGTTCTGGAACAATCTTTAAGACGATACAAAGAGGAGCGGGACTGGTTCCAGTTCCTCCTCCAGACATTGGAGCAACTGCCGGGAGAGGAGAACCGGCTTCAGGAGAAGCTTTTACACATACTGCTCGATTCAAAGAATTCCGTAATAGAATGCGCGGAACAGGGAAAGCCCTTTATCGCGGGGTACTTCTGTAACGCGCCGGAAGTCTTCCACGCCATGGACCTTACCTGGTACATGCTGATGGAGACACCGTTCCTGGCCGCATCGGCCCCGTTTCTGGTCGAGGATATCCAGGGATCGGAAGACATGGGCCTTGGAAGCGACCTGTGCACCGCTATACGTTTGCCCATATACTATATTGAAACCGGTCAGCTGCCCATCCCGACAGCCTGTCTGGGATTGATCTACCCCTGTGATGGAGCACCCATGCTGCACCAGGTCATGATGCACAACAAGGGATGGCAGAACGTACCGGTTTACGCGGCTGACCCGCCCTACACTTCTGATCAGCGGGCCATAGACTACTTCGCCGACGAACTCAAGCGAATGGTGGAATTCCTGGAGAAAAACACCGGCCAGACCCTGGATATGAAGCTCCTCAAAGAAGTCTGCGAGGAATCCAACAAGACGTATTCACTGTGGCAGGAATACAATGAGCTCAGGCGCGCGGTACCGTGTCCGCATGGATGGGGGATAGGAGGAGCACAGGCCTTCGCGGTCAGTCAGTGTTTTACCGCCGGGGACCCTCGATGTACCGATTGGTTTGAGCAACTGGTCAAGTGCGCGGAGCTGCGAGTCGAGGCAGGAGAGGGCCCGGAAGGTGTGGAGGAGAAGATCAGATATCTCTGGTTCGACATCCTTCCTTATGGATGGGTTTTCGAGGTCATGCCATGGATGGAGGAGGAATGGGGGGCGGTCCTGACAATGGATATGTTCGGCAATTTCCCCTATACGCTGATAGATACCTCTACTGAGGATACTATCTTTAAGGGACTTGCCAAGAGAAACCTTATTGATGCCCCCATGATACGACAGGCACGCGGCACAGCGGAAAACTTCTCAGCGGATATTCGCCGAATCGTCCGTGACTACAAAATCGACTGTGTCATCTGGCCGGGCCACATGGGGCACAAAGACGGGTCGGCCGCGACTGGAATTATGCGGGAGACCTGCCGTGAACTGGAGGTTCCCTTCCTGCATATAGGACTCGATCTGTTCGACCGGCGATATACCAGTCCGGACGAGGTTAAAGACAAAATATCGAAGTTCTTCACCTCAATCACCTGAACTGAGGAATTGGCAGTAATCCCTCGCGCCGATTGCCAACGGCACTAAAGACAATGCAAAAAAGATTGTCTTTGAGCAAAGTGAATTCGGTGGACGGTGTCCCCCGAATGGCTCATAACAGCACTTATAGCCATGTGTAATTCACTCCAGGCTATAGGCGCTTTACTTTCGGGAGTTAAAATATGGCCTTACCGCGAAAAGGCGCGGGAATTCCCCTCTACGAGAGGGGTGGGCGACCGGCCGGGATGTGTTTTCCTGCGGGGGGTTGGGGTGTCCCCCAACACAAAATTCCCCCATGATCGGGGGTTCAGGGGGTTGATTTGAGGTTACTTAAGGAACCTTTTCAGTAAAAGGTGACTTCGGGGGTCCGGGGGTGTCCCCCAGCTCTATAAGTCCCCCATGATTGGGGGTTCAGGGGGTTGATTTGAGATTTTCGCAGACAACACCCAATATGGATTTAGGAAACGTGATGCTTTATGTCAAGTTTTGATTCCTACATCAGCCGGGTCAATGAATACATCGACTCAATGAAAGAGCTGGGCCGTAAAGTCAAAGAGTATGACTGCCCCGGCTCGGTAGAGGAGCTTGAAAAGGATCTCCCCGTTCAGATTGGACCGGGCGCCAATCCGGGTATCATACTCCGCTCCAACACTTTTACCGAACTGGGAAATCCCGCGGCAGGGTCCAGCGCGTTTCTTCTGTGGACTGAGGAGCCATCGCTCGTGCGCGACGGCAGGATTACCATTATCGGACCGGATATCCCTGAGTCACCAGGCCTCAGCCTGCCGTTCGGCCAGATCCTGCTTATGGCCGGCCGCGAACTAGACCCAAACAAACAGGAGGGGATGGAACTCTGTCAGCATATCTCCGATTATCTGGAAGGTTATATGGTGCGAAGCTCAACACAGAATATATGGGGAAGAGTCAGTAAAGACGCGGCTGCCAGAGGTTTTACCCTTCAGACGCTGGGAAAAGCGCTCATGATCGTCATGAAAAAAGGCGTCCCGGAAATCGAGTCTATGGAGATTGTGTTTGTAACATCCGGCCGTGAGGACCTGAAACCGCTGGAGGAAATCGCTGGCGAGGTAGCCGGCATTCGGAAGGATATAATCAGGGAGTTCTGGAAATCTCAGGGATATGACCTGGAATGCGACCTGGATTGTCACTCCTGTAATGACAAAGAGGTTTGTGATGACATCAAGGAAATGCTCCGGGCTCGCTGGGAGAAGAAACAGGCCGACGCGTTGGAAAGTGAGGGATAGCGATGTCTACTCAGCAAGCCAATGATAAGAACCTGATCGCGGTGTGTGGCAAAGGAGGGGTGGGGAAAACCGCTGTCACAGCCATGATGAGCCGGGTTTTCATTAAGAGTGGAAAAGCCGGCCGATTACTCCTGATAGACGCCGATCCCGCAATGGGACTGCTCACCGCGCTGGGAGTCAGAGTCAGACGGACCATGGGCCAGATTCGTGAGGACATCATCCTTACCGCGAGTGGCGGCAAAAAGCACGAAAAGGCTCAATTACTGGATACACTCGACTATATGGCGCTGGAGGCCCTCGAGGAACTCGACGATTTCGCCATACTTGCCATGGGACGAACGGAAACCCTCGGCTGTTTCTGCCCGGTGAACGATCTCCTTCGTGGAACCATTGAAACCCTCTCCGCGAGCTTTGACACCATTCTCATTGATGGTGAAGCCGGACTCGAACAGATAAACCGACAGGTGATGCGCCAGTTAAGCACCCTGGTGATAGTGAGCGATGCGACTGCTCGCGGCATAGAAACCGCGGAGATGATTAAGACCATGGTGGAAAATGACAGGGTTATCCATTGCGAACGGATGGGTATTCTTTTCAATCGCGTTTCGGGAAACGAGGAGTTGCTTGACCATGCCGCTGGCAGGATCGGCCTCGATCTGTTCGGCATGATTCCCCAGGATGAGAACATAGCTTATCATGATCTGGTCGCCCGGCCCATCACTGAGCTTTCCCCCGATTCACCAGGATACTTAGCGATGGAGCGGATAGTTCTCAATAAGATTCTATTGTAGCTTCCCGTAAATAGCCGGACTTTCGCTGATATTAAGGAACCTCTCATCAACCCCCTTAAATCCCCCAATCATGGGGGGACTTATAAAGCTGGGGGACACCCCCAGCCCCCCGAAGTCACCTCTTACTTAAGAGGCTCCTCAAGGAACCTCTCATCAACCCCCTTAAATCCCCCAATCATGGGGGAGCCATAAAGCTGGGGGACACCCCCAGCCCCCCGACGTCACCTCTTACTTAAGAGGCTCCTCAAACGCTCAGACTTATCCCCACCACCCGACGCTGACTACCGCGGTAGTCAGCTTTCAAACTAAAGCGATGAGGTGAAAACAGCCTGTAACAGTATTCATCAGAATTTGTCAGTAAATCACTTACCCATAGCAATCGACCTCACTCAAGCCTGCGCCTGGGGAGAAAACAGTTTTTTGAATGTTGCGTATTTATTCCAGGCAAATGAAAGACTTAGAAACGATTACCCACCGGAAAGGTGGACCTTTTATTACATGATGAACCGCCGTTTTCGGGCCGGAAAACTATTTGCATTTTCGTTAACAACATGCTAACATATTCACATGTATCAAATCTTGTTTACAAAACAGGCTTATCAGGCGATCGGCTGGATGCCGGAAGACATGGCCCAGCTCGTTTTCCGCAAGCTTGACAGATTTACTCCGGATCCGGACAAACTACCGGAACCGCCCGCGAAAATTCCCAAGTTCCCGGGGCGGCGTATTCATATTTACGACTGGCATGTCATTTGTGAAGTTCACGAGGACAAATTGATAGTCCTTTGCTGCCACCATCGCCCGTGGAGGAGGTGTATTGAAATGAGTGTTCAAATTATCGAAAAGGATAGAAAACCTGAATGGGCAGTCATACCCTACGAGATTTATCAGGTGCTGATTGAGGATTCCGAGATGCTCCAGGATATCCGTGATTATGAGAGAGCCAAGAAAGCAATGGAAAGTGAGGAGGAGCTAATCCCCGGCAACGTTGTCAACGCTATTCTGGCGGGCGAAAAGCCTCTTAAGGTATGGAGAAAATATCGTGGTATGACTCAGCAGCAACTTGCCGATATGGCAGGCATCACCAAAGCGTACCTCTCCCAGATCGAGACAGGCAAACGAATAGGTACCACCGACGTTCTTACCAACATCGCCAAATCACTCGGGCTCACTCTGGATGACATACTGTCTTAGCCGTCTGATATAACCGACTCGTTAAAGCTTCGTTTAAAATCCGCCAGTCGTTGAAATGCTATTTTCAAGCTTTACTCGCATACTCCTCCCGCTTGCATTTACGACAATCTTGAGCGCGGTAGGCCTTATCTCCTGCCTGGATGACCAGCGAGTATCCCGGGAACCAACACCCCCAAAAGTCACTCAGACCTATTCATACCGCGTGGTTAATTCCTATCCTCACGACGATAATGCCTTCACCCAGGGCCTGGCCTTCCACGATGGGGTACTATACGAGGGAACCGGACTCCGGGGCCGCTCGTCCCTGCGTAAAGTGGACCTCGAAACCGGTGAAATACTGAGAATCAGGCATC
>JAWOBX010000046.1:0-19887 GCA_046484125.1 Dehalococcoidia bacterium
TGTAACGTCCCTTAAATAACCAGACTTTCGTTGATAGTAATTGTATGCAAATACTGGAGCCTTATCCCCACCACCCGCCCGACGCTGGCCCACCGGTAACGCACTCGCGGTTGCGAGTGCGTTACCGGTGGGCCAGCGTCGGGCGGGTGGTGGGGATAAGGCTCCAGTATTTGCATACAATTACTATCAACGAAAGTCTGGTTATTTAAGGAACGTTACACTAATATCAAAACAAGAACCTCTTCCAGCATGTGGTGTCCTCGGAGAGATGCCAGGGTTTGACTGAATGCCTCCCTCACTTTCTACTGGTTGAACATTCTGGCAACGCTGTTTGATGGTATTAATCGGGACTTGTGGCATGGGCTTTTTAGTCATACAATAGTAGAGGTGTCTAAGCCGTCAGGCAGTTAAACGAATCAGTAATAAGGAGACGGAGTTTTTTCTTGAGTACCAAAACTGAAAAAAAGGGCAACATTACAATAGACCAGGAACTTTGCAAGGGCTGCCAGATATGCATTAACTTCTGTCCGAAGGGTACCATCTCAACTTCCAGTACGCTCAATGCCGCGGGCTACCTGCCTGCCAGCTTCAATGACGATGGTAGCTGCACCGGTTGCGCTATTTGTGCGCTTGTATGCCCGGATGTATGTATCGAGGTGTTTCGTGAATAAAGTGCTCATGTACGGAAACGCCGCGGTCGCAGAAGCCGCTATAAGGGCTGGATGCCAGTGCTACTTCGGCTATCCCATCACTCCCCAGAACGAGCTCGCCGAATACATGGCTACACATTTGAGCAGAAGGGAAGGGTGTTCCTTTATTCAGGCGGAGAGTGAAATAGCTGCCATTAATATGGTGTACGGAGCCAGTCTCGCTGGTGCTCGTGTAATGACCTCTTCTTCCAGCCCGGGAATAAGTTTGAAGCAGGAGGGGATCTCCTATCTGGCCGCATGTGAACTTCCAGCGGTAATCGTTAACATGTCGCGCGGTGGTCCCGGGCTCGGAAGTATAGCCGCTTCTCAATCGGATTATTTTCAGGCTACTCGGGGTGGAGGCCACGGGGACTATAGAACAATCGTACTGGCTCCGTCTTCAGTCCAGGAGTTGGCTGACCTTACCCATCGGGCCTTTGATCTGGCCGATAAGTACATGCTTCCGGTGATTCTCCTCGGCGATGGAATGCTGGGGCAGATGATGGAACCGGTTGTATTCAAACATGAGGCCCCCAGAGAACTCATGTTAAGAGAACGGGCTGTGAGAGGAGCAAAGGGCCGCCCCAGCAGGATCATCAAGACCTTTACTTCGCTTCCAACCGAGATGGAGGAGATCAACTGGAGCCTCTACAGACGCTACCAGCTGATTAAGAAGGAAGAAACGAATTTTGAAAGGTATATGCTCGATGATGCCGAATTGACGGTTGTGGCCTTTGGAGCCACGGCCAGGATCGCCAAAGGAGCGATACGAAACGCCCGGGCCGAAGGGTTAAGAGTTGGTCTGATGAGGCCGATTACATTGTGGCCGTTTCCCTACACAGCAATCAGGGAGCTAACCAGAGATACCAAGCACTTCATCGTTTTTGAGATGAACATGGGACAGATGCTTGAGGATGTGCAGCTCGCGGTGGAGGGCACACGTGAGATATCGTTTTACGGAAGACCGGGCGGCGTGATACCTACACCAAGCGAGTTTCTTAAAGTCATATCACGTCTCTATCACCAGAAAGGTCTCGAAAAAGCACAATGAAAAACGTTTATTCCCGTCCAAAAGTACTTAAAGAAGCTGTATTCCATTACTGCCCCGGATGCGGGCATTCTATAGTTCACCGTCTTCTGGCGGAAGTGTTCGATGAGTTGAAGATCCAGGACCGTGTAATTGGCATTCCCCCACCCGGGTGTTCGGTATTCGCTTACAATTACCTGGATATCGACATGGCCGAATCGGCTCACGGAAGAGGCGCCGCGGTAGCTACGGGGATAAAGAGAGCCTATCCCTACGCACTGCCTTTCACCTATCAGGGAGATGGTGACATAGCGGCCATCGGCACAGCCGAGACCATCCACGCAGCTAACAGGGGGGAGAATATCACTGGCATCTTTATAAATAACGCCGTTTATGGAATGACCGGCGGTCAAATGGCGCCAACCACACTTCTCAACATGACCACCACTACAACCCCGTACGGTCGAGACCTTCAACTTGAGGGATACCCGGTCAAATTGAGTGAAATGCTGGCCCTGGTCAAAGGAGCAGTATACATCGAGCGTGTTGCGGTAAATTCCCCCGGCAACATAAGAAAGACTAAGAAGGCCATCAAGAAAGCCTTCCAGGTCCAGATGGATAGCCATGGATATTCTTTGGTTGAAATACTATCTCCCTGTCCGACTAACTGGAAAATGAGCCCGATTGAATCCTGGAACTGGGTAGATGAAGTGATGACTAAGGAATACCCACTGGGGATCATAAAAGATACAACCGGAGAAAAAAATGCTGATTAAGACCATCTTCGCCGGCTTCGGAGGACAGGGCGTTCTCTCCATGGGACTCAACCTGGCACAGGCGGCTATGCTTGAGGAAAAGGAAGTTACATACCTGCCGGCTTACGGCGCCGAAGTTCGTGGCGGCACTGCCAACTGCACTGTCGCTATCTCGGACGAAGAGATTGCCTCACCGGTAGCCTCGTCTCCGGAATTTATAGTAGCTCTAAACCAACCCTCCCTGATCAGGTTCCAAAACCAGATTCAGTCAGGTGGCCTCTTCTTCATAAACTCATCTATCACGGAAGCAAAAATAACACGCGGCGATATCGAAGTAATCGAAGTCCCGGCAAGCGAGATTGCGGAGAAGATGAATAATCCGAAAGGCGTTAACATCGTGATGCTGGGGTCATTCATTAAAAAAAGCAACCTCGTCTCGCTGGATAGCCTGATGAAAGGCCTGGAGGACAGTTTCAAGAAGAAACCAAAGCTGATTGATGTAAATAAAAAGGCATTACAGACAGGATTTGACCTTTTCTGATCCGGAGGAAAACAATGACAGTAAAACAGTTATCCGTCACACTTGATAATATACCGGGGCAATTCGTCAGCGTAAGTGAATACCTGGGAAGCGAGGGGATTAACATACGCGCTATCTCCGTCGCGGATACCTCCGACATCAGCACTGTAAGGTTTGTAACCGATGATCCCAAAAAAACGCTCAACGTGTTGCGAAGTCATAATTACGTCGTGAGGGAAAAGGACGTACTGGCAGTGGAGATTCCCGACCATCCGGGTGCTCTCCAGGCTATACTGAAACCGTTAAGGGAGGCCGCCATCAATGTGTTATACCTCTATACATTTCTTGGAAGGGGTGTCAGCGGTCAGCCGATAGTTATTCTGGGAGTTGATAAATTGGAAGACGCGATGCAAGTGCTGAAGAAGAACTGGGTTCATACCTTCGGTCAGGAGATCTATTCCCTTTGATCAAATCAATCAAAAGCTCATTCGGACTCATCGCTCGGGCTGCGGGTTTTGCCGGAAGACCCTGAAAATTCCGAATATTATCAGTATCGCACCGATTCCGATCAGCGCACCAGGAACACTGGAATCCCAGAGACGTATCCTGTCGTGTATTTTCTCTGCGTCATCAATCGCATTATTGATGCTCTCTCGCGTTGCCTGATACTCCACATTGAAAACGGGGACCAGAGGTATCATCTCCTCCTGATACTCGATCGCTGCCGTTCTTTTCTCATGCCTGCGGATATCGATATTAATACCGGTTTCGGGGTCAATCCAGTATGTCGCTTCGTACTCATATAGATATGTCAGTGGTACCGGATCCGGCAGGGTCGAAACAATCTCCTCCATGGCGGCATGCTTTTCCTCGCGTAGTTCAATAGATGAAACCAGTACGGAGAATAGATCCAGCGGCAAGCTCTGAGGCAGCCTTGAGAGGATTTCAGGATTGACGACCTCCTCCGGACTCACAATCGACTCAAAAACACAGGTGTTCCTGTTGTAGATTTCCTCTTCACCCCTATAAAGAATCGGGGCGGTCCTTTGCAAATCACTTACCCACCGGCTGTAATCTTTTTTATCAACCCCTATTGGAAAACTAAAGGTCAAACCTTTTCGCTCGGAAACGTCGTGCTCGTGGCTGAAATTCGGGATAGCTTCGAGCGTTTTTCTATCGACGGCATAATACTTCTCGCTCGACTGGATAGTCTTGCCACTGCTATCGGCCATCATTATGACCTCTCGTACGATGGCCTTGTTTCCCTCCGTCTCTACAGTGGAATAATATCTGGTTATGTCAATGGGAATGGCTCTCATAATGAGGTTTTCCAGGTCCAAACTGGTTAGCGCCCGCTGATCGAGCATCTCGTGTAGTGAGCCGGTATAATAGCGGGTAATATCCACATCGTCGGGCCACTTTTTCATATCCGGAACAATAACGCATTTTATTACCAGCGCGACCGCAACGAAAGCCAATCCAGCCACCAGTACAGTGAGAGCTATTCTTCTTCCTTTTAAATGCAATTTCATCTTATAATCCCGCAACTGTTTCATCCGCTGTACTGGTTGCGTGTTTAAGCACGAAACTTAAACCGAGGTGGAAACAAATACGGAGCCTGGACGGCTTAATTATGGCGCAACGAAATGTCAGCTGTTAGCGTAATTTTAACAGCACAGCTCAATTGAAGCAAGCATGCGGGCAGTATAAACAACTCACCTGGTTTTCACCATTACAGCCCGGTTTAGTCCTTCAGGCGCAGGGATAATGTAATAACCATGGTTTTCTAAATTACAAAAGACTTACTTTGACAAGTGCCGTAATCATTGTTATAATATTAATATATAGTAATATAAGAATACTAAAATATTACTTTGGCGTTTACGATGGCAAATGATATGAATTCTGAGATATTTCAGTTACAGGCTGAGTTCTGTAAGTCGCTGGGGGATGCAAAACGCCTGATGATAATACATCAATTGCGTGATGGGGAGAGGTCGGTCGGAGATCTTGCGGAGAAGCTGGGATTGAAGCAATCGAACACGTCCCAGCATTTGGCGGTTTTGCGTAACGCCGGAATCGTGATCCCGCGCCGGGATGGAAATACCGTCTTCTACCATCTGGTAAATCCCATGATCGCCAAAGCATGCGATATGGTTCGGGAAGTTATCACGGACCAGATCAGAAGCCACCAGAGCCTCGCCAGCACTTTCTAAATACACCTTACAGGGCCGGTACAGATGCGAAAGATAAAATCAAACCAATCCCTTGTGATTCTGGCTCTTCTTCTTGTGGGAGCCACAGCGTTGTTCTGGAGAGGCGGAAGTCAGTGCGGAGACCTCTGTGTTGCGGAACCTTCCATGGAGTTCGGGCCCGGCAATAGTATCACAGCCACGGAAGCGTTCATTATGATTGACGAAAACCGTGTTAATGATAATTTTGTTATACTGGATGTGCGTACCCCCGCGGAATACCAGGGTGAACGCATCAAAGGTTCGTTGAATCTCGATTACCATTCTGAGGGATTTACTCGTAATGTGAGAGAAATGGAGACGGGAACAACTTACCTTATCTATTGCCGGTCGGGCAGGCGTTCGCTGGAGGCTATGAAGCTAATGAGTGAAACGGGATTCAGAGAGGTCTACCATCTGGCCAGCGGAATTGACGGTTGGAGATCGGCAGGTTTTCCGACTGAAGAATCATATAAAACGGCGGTGAGTTCATGGGGAATTATGAATACGAATGCAAGCGTTGCCTGAACAGATTTGAGTATGATGACGAGAGATGTTATCATGAAAACCCTGCATGTCCTGTGTGCGGCAGTACAGCTCTGGATGAGTCGCAGGGTTCTGCGGATGACATGGATGTTCTTCGCACAAAAGGGGCGGGGAGCGGTTGTTGAGGTTAATCAGGAGAGGCAGTTTGTCTCATACTATACTGAAAACGAAAAGGGGTGTAGAGCATGATCAAGATCACCGACAAAGCAAAGGAGGAATTGCAGGTTTTCCTCGCCCAGAATCCGGGTAAATTCCTGAGAATCATCTTTAATGGAGTTGGCTGAGGGGGGCCCAAACTGGGCCTGGCTCTGGATGAGCCAAAGGAAGATGAACAGGCAGTAAAGGTAGATGATATCGAGGTACTTATAGATGATGAAGTCAGGCCGTATGCGGGAGGCAACGTCCTCGACTGGGTACAGGGATTGAATGGTGAGGGATTTTTGTTGCGTCCTGAATCCGGTCAAAGCTGCTGCTAATGCCATTCGGCCCGATAGTGATATATTGATCCCGGTGTATACCCAGCCTCCCAGAAAAAACGGGTTACTTTCACATGAGAGCCCGTGAGGTTGCCATGTGAGAAAAGCGATAACTTAAAACAGTATGCGGTAAGATACCAGTTGCGTTGTTTGAGCACCACGATTGTGGGGCTGGTTTTTCAAGAATCGGCATAGAACAGTCTCGGAGGAGGTGATAAATGGGAAATGAAATCGTGATCAATGAAGCCAATTTCGAAGGTGAAATCAGTACTGGCTTGACACTGGTGGATTTCTGGGCTCCATGGTGCGGTCCATGCCGTATTCAGGGCCCTATTATAGAACAGGTGGCCTATAAAGTCTCCGGCGCTGCCAAGGTGGGCAAATGCAACGTAGACGAGAATCAGGGTCTGGCAGGCCGTCTTGGAATTCAGAGCATCCCGACTCTGATATTATTCGAAAACGGGGCTGAAATCGATCGTATGGTCGGAGTCCAGCAGGAAAGCGTTCTGATTGAAAAGCTAAGCCGGTGAATTCATAATACTCAACCAGGTAAACGAATTCCCTCATTCATGAAAATAAGAGATCGCCGGGAGTTGGCGTTTGACCTGTTTAATCTAATCTGATCGTATCATCGTCAGCAGCATCTTGAACCTGGTAACCGCGTGCAAGGCATGCGGAACGTTAGCCGGCATCAGTACTACCTGCCCCGCATTGGCTCGGACCAGTTTTCCACCAAGGGTGATCTCAGCTTCACCATCCAGCACTTGAACCAGGGCATCAAAGGGAGCGGAATGCTCGCTGAGTCCCTGCCCCTGATCGAAAGCAAAGATGGTGAGCGTGCCGACCTTTTTATCGATCAGGGTTCGGCTGACGATAGAGCCCTCCGCATATTCGGCCAGGCCTGTCAGATCCAATGCTTCAGATGGATTGATCTCTCCGGTCATTTACGACCTCCTTCTCAATTAATATCATGGTGTTTAAACCCGTGCTACTGCGTGCATGTTTGTGGTAAACCCCGGATTTCTTCCTGTAACTGACTCCTCCTAAAATGGACTGTTATCCGGTTTATGCCCACGTTCCATCAGCCGCTCGATGATCAGTCCCATGAGAGTCACGAGAACAACCGTGAGCACCAGTCGAAGTGCCATCCATTTTATGCCAAAGAACTGGATCTCCACCATCTCCTGCGGCAGCTTGATGCAGGCCCATGCCGAAAGGAAGACGACGATATTGGAAACGCGAGCGCCTTTCTGGAGCAATCCGGCAGCCATGGGAAAAGCTACATACAATGGGCCCGTGGGGGCGGAGCCAAGAAGCACGGAGAGCATTATTCCCTTGATACCCGATCCCTTACCCAGGTATTTCATCACCGTTTCCCGTGAGACCCATACCGCAAACAGCCCCATCAATACCATTACAGCCGGGAGTATCCACAACATCTCAATTGAGAAATCCCACATGGTGGTGGTAGCCTTGTCGTATTTTTCCGGGAAAACAACCAGGAGGATAACCGCTCCGATGATCGTAGCTGCCAGCAGGCCCGTATCACGTATTCTTTTCTTGCGTTGACTGGCTTGCATTTTCCCCATATTCTCATTCACAGGATCACTCCCATAATCAGCGCGACCGAAATGGCGACAGCGAAGCTGAATCCGTTACGAAGGAAGGCGAACTTCTTACCCAGCTCCTTTATCTCCACGGGCAACGTCGCCGTTCCCACCAGGGTCAGGGTCATGATGAACGCCGCAACCGCACCTGTAGATGCTCCCATATCATAAATTGATGCTGCCAGGGGGAAGGAAACCAGTGCAGGAATGAAAAGGATTGAGCCCAGCAATCCTACAAGCAGCACTCCACCAATCCCGGATTGCTCGCCCACAATATTGGTGATTCGCTCACTGGTCACGAATCCAAGAAGCAATCCAACAAAAATTATGATAATAATAACCAGCGGAACAATGTTGAGAAAGGCATTCCAGCCTATCCTCAGAGCCTGCTTCGTCTTTGCGGGGTTCTTTTTGAATGACAAAGTCAGACAACCCAGAACCAGCAGATTTATAACGAGGCCGGTTATGCTCATTGCTGGATCTCTTTCATCGGTTTTCTTACATAGACAATAGCATCCACCGGGCAGGCATTCCTGCATCGATTACACAGGTAGCACTCCTGTTTTCGAACATTTTCACCCGCCTCATTTGTCGGGCAGGCCTTTTCGCATTCGCCGCAATCAATGCATTCATCGGTGCGTCTCAACTTGAACCGGCTTTTACCGGAAACTAGCGATAATATCGCACCGTACGGACAGAGCAGGCGGCAGAACGGTCGATAAATAAAAACGCCGATAATTACCAGGCCCAGGAACACATAGAAATACCCCCTCACCTCCAGGTGAAAGAAGTCCTTGAGCCCCAGATAAGCCAGAAGGCCTTCAGTAAATACTACGGCAAGGATAACAAATGCCGTGAGCAGAAGCAGGCGAAAGCCCGCTGGCACAACCTTGTTCACTATCTTTACTTTTCGGGTTTTAACGCGATAAAGCAACTCCTGTACCGCGCCGATTGGGCACACGTAGCCACAAAACGCACGCCCGAGGAGTAGTGTCAACATCACGAACACGCCAAGCACCAGACCGGCAATCGCGACAGGGACATCCAGTTGTTTGGTCTTGCCTGTCAGGAGAACCTGCATCTGGTTGGGCAGCATCGGCGCGAAAATCAGAAATCCAAGCGTGGCTGAAATAACCAGAAACAAGTACCCGAGCTTGCTGTTCAGTTTACCCCTGTACAGGAGATATCCGAGAATAACAACGGCAAGAATGGCGTATATCATGCCGATTTCTTTTGGGGCGTCTTCCAGCATATGGCTACCCCCTCATCCTGGCGAAAATATATGGTGTCATTTCCGTCAAAGCTGAGATCAGGATTCCGGATAAACCCTTTCCAGCCATTACGGCTTTATGGCCGACCCCCTCGTTGAGTTGAGGGGGAACACTCACTTGTATGAAATAGAATGTGAAGACTAATCTGTCACACCCTGAAAGCTAGCCAAGAATCGCCTTTAAATCTTCGTCCGGCGTTTCAATAGGCATGATATTGAAGTTATCGACCAGAACTTTGAGGACGTTCGGTGTAATGAACGCGGGCAGGCTCGGCCCAAGCCGGATGTCCCTGATTCCCAGGTGAAATAGACTGAGCAGTATCGCCACCGCCTTCTGCTCGTACCATGAAAGGACCATGGAAAGCGGCAGATCATTGACCCCACACTCAAAGGCATCCGCCAGAGATCCAGCGATTTTAATGGCTGAATAGGCATCGTTACACTGACCGATATCCAGCAGGCGCGGTATTCCGCCGATATCCCCCAGGTCCTTATCGAAGAAGCGGAACTTGCCACAGGCCAGCGTCAACACGATGCAATCTTCAGGCACTTTCTCTACAAACTCGGTATAATAGTTGCGGCCTGGCTTAGCCCCATCGCATCCGGCCACCAAAAAGAAATGGCGAATCTGTTTTCCTTTTACCGCCTCGATTACCTTATCAGCCACTCCGAGAACAGCGTTACGGGCGAAGCCGACAGTTACCTCTCCCTTATCCGAATCCTCAGTGAATCCGGGCATTTCCAGGGCCTTTTCAATCACGGGCGTGAAGTCTTTATCCGCACCAATATGGTTCAGGCCAGGCCAGCCGACCAGGCCCGTTGTGAAGATATTATCCTGGTACGATGCCTGAGGCTTCTGGATACAGTTGGTCGTCATCACGATCGGGCCGGGGAAATTCGGGAACTCCTTTTGCTGGTTCTGCCAGGCCGTTCCGAAATGCCCGTAAAAATGGGGGTATTTTTTTAGCCCGGGATAGCCGTGAGTCGGCAACATTTCTCCATGGGTATAAACGTATATTCCCTTACCCTCACTCTGCCGCAGGATTTCTTCCACATCCTTTAAGTCATGCCCGGAAACCAGTATCGCCTTGCCTTTTTTCGCTCCAAGCGGAACCTGCGTTGGTTCCGGATTGCCATAGACGCCGGTATTTGCCGCGTCCAGCAACTCCATTGTGCGCAAATTGATCTCGCCGCATTTCAGGACCAGGCCCACAAGGTCATCAACACTTAAACTCGGATCATCCAGGGCAACAAGCGCCTGATGGATAAATTCGTAAACCCTGTCATCTTCCTGGCCTAGTATACTCGCATGATCCGCGTACGCCGATACCCCTTTGAGGCCGTAGAGGAGCGTGTGCTTTAACGC
The DNA here is from genome assembly GCA_046484125.1 of Dehalococcoidia bacterium. Lineage (GTDB taxonomy): Bacteria > Chloroflexota > Dehalococcoidia > SZUA-161 > SpSt-899 > JBGLNL01. Next base: position 10,488 of record JAWOBX010000046.1, read on the forward strand.
CAGCGCGTCCTCGCTCGAGGCCGGATAGGTCTTAATCCCAACCGTTTCACCCTGAGTAACCAGTCCTTCGATGCTGTTCTCAGGAACAAACACCGCAGGGCCTTCACCGAAATCGGTTCTCTCACCAGCGGACCCGACTTTTTCCTTCAGCGACTCTCTCAACCGGACTGCCCGGTTGATCAATTCAACGAATCTACCAGAGTCGAAATCCACGTTAGTCAGTGTTGAGAACATTGCCTCGACGGTAAAATGATTGACCTCAGGATCGATCACACCGACTTTACGTCCCGCAACGGCGATCATAGCCAGCCCTTTAAGCGCGTGGATGAGCAGATCCTGCAGGGCGGCTACGTCCGGCTTTTTGCCACATACTCCCATTTTGACGCAGCCTTCTCCTTTGGCTGTCTGTTCACATTGATAGCAGAACATCACTTCCCTCCTTTGTATTTTTATGAGAACCGCTTTCTCCTGTTTTCATACTATTATGTGTAACTTGCTACGATATATGATTTAGCGCATACAAGTCAAGATTTCACTTAACCGGAAAAAGCGATTAATTTAGATCGGATCTGGCATCCTCTAAAGTTGCCGCCGGAGAACATCAATATTATGTAAACCTCTCTTCATTAAAGAGAGGTCCCGTCTTCGATAAAAAAAAAGCGCCGGCGGTTTGGCGACCTGCCGGCGCTTTTTTATTATTTTAGACTTATATACCGAGAGATTCGATCAGCATCTGATCCATTGACTTGATCTTCACATCGGCATCCATGTTCTTTGCCGCCCGCCCCAGGCTCCAGTCGCAGAACGAACATGCCGTTATGATAGTTCCGGCTCCGACTTCACGGGCATCATCTATCCGATATTGCCCCGTGGTCATGGAAAGTTCCGGTTGCTCTACCGGATTTCGCCCGCAGCACCATGCGGTTCTCCGCTTCCCTTCCATCTCCACAAAATCAATTCCGGGGAAAGAATGTAAAACCTTCCTCGGCTCATCCCACGCCCTCGTCCCCATTCTAACTAGGTGGCATGGATCCTGGTATGTAACCTTCCCTGCCGGCGCCTGTCTCGGCTTTATTTTACCTTCATCAACAAGCCTGGCCAGCATCTGCACCTGATGGATAACTTCGAACGGTAATTCGCCCACAACCTTTGGATACTGAATAGCCAGATTGTGAAAGCAGCAGCCACACGCGGTCACCACAGTTTTCGCCCCGGCCGCCTTAAATGCCTCAACGTTCTTGTTCACTATTTCTTCGTAGGCTTTCCTCTGTCCCGACTGTTCCAGGGGGTTTCCGCAGCAGAATTCGTTTTCTCCGAGAATGGCGAAGTTCACACCCGCGTGTTTTAACACCTTCGCCGTAGATTGTGCCAGCTCAGGGGTTCTGAACGAGGCGACGCAGCCGGCAAAGAAAACGGTATCCGCCTTATCAGGCAGGTTCATCCCATCAGCCCACTTTGAGCGCTCCGACTGTTTGCGTCCGAATCGGTTACCTTCCTTTTCAATGAGCGAGGCGTCCTTCTTCCACGGATCGGTTGGTCCCCATCCGAGGTCGACCAGGTCCTCGCGCCATGCTTTGATTATGTTGACCTGGTCTCCCGCGACAACGCACCTGGAGTTTGTACAGGAACCGCAAAGATTGCAGGCATATACATAATCCACGAACCGCGGTTCCATCTCAATATTGCCCTCCAGGAGAGTCCGGCCGGCTTGAATCCAGCCCTGCGCGGTGTAAGAAATTCGCCTGTAATGCTCCCAGGTAGGGCACAGTCTATCCGGAGCGGGGCCTCGGGGAGGGTAAGGTGTCCACGGGCCTCTCTGGCATACTCCGCAGGCCTGGTCGTTCCATAATTTTAAGTGATATTCATTCAGTTTCGGATAGTCCATAACGCCTCCTTTTAGTCCTCCACATCCGGCTTCATGCCGCGGTGCATAATATTATTCGGATCAATCATCTTCTTCACCCGTCGATATAGTTCGAGATAGGGACGATCGATATGTGAAGTCATGTTGGGGAAGGGACCGGGATAATCCGGCACATATCCCGCCTCGATCCATTTGCCATGGACCTCTTCAATCACCTTGAAGATGATGTCCATATCCGTCTCTTCGTCATATACGTAAATCGGGAAATTATTGCAGTAGTTGGCGCATACCCACCACCCCATACCCCGCTTCAGCCCGTACTTCTCGCCCACTTCATTGTAGGCATTGAAAATATCCTTGGTAGCCTGAATCGGGTGGAAACCACCGCACGAGATCTGCCTGCGAGACGGCTCGTAAGGAAGTGAAATCGAGGCAGCGGAACCCCATTCAGCCCTCGGCACCTCCGGCGGGAATTCCCTTCCGCCAACTTCAGTGAGAATTTCACGGCCTTTATTCAGCCTGAAATCGACCTCTTCCCTCCAGCCCTCGGCGATCATGGTCAGCAACCATTTGCCCGGTGGCGGCGGCAGTTGATTGGTTAAGCTCATCTGGTCGTCGGTTACACAAATGGCATAGGATATGTTGGCCTCGACCAGTCTCCTGATGCCCTCCTGGATGGTCTCCTCGTCATCGAAGGCATAGTCGATCTGGCCCTGCGCTTCCGGTATGCGATACATGCGCATATAGACCTCAGTTATCACTCCCATGGTGCCCAGCGACTCGATAAAGAGCCCGGTCAGGTCGGGTCCGGTGCCCTGGTAACGGGTGAATTTGGGGGCCTTGCCGAAATGTGAAGAGCCCGTTCTGACTATTTCACCGGTGGGAAGCACGACTTCCAGCCCAACCACGAAATCCGCCACTCTTCCGTACACCGAGGAGCCGACTCCCATGCCGTTGAAGTTCACCCACGCGGCGAGCGTGACAGCATTGCCGAACTCGGGACGCCACGGTATCTTCCACCCCTTCAGGTAAAGATCCTTGATAATCTTATAGACGGTAACTCCGGCCTCGGCCGTGAATGTTTGCGAATCCTCGTCAAGCTCGATGGGTGCGTTCATTCTGTTCATGTTCAGCGTGATCCCGCCCTCACGCGGAATAGCCGCCCCCGTATTAGTTGTGCCTCCGGCACGCACATTAACCGGGGTCAGGGTTTTATTGGCCAGTTTCATGATCTCTGAGACTTCGCGGGCCGAGGCCGGGCAGACCACTATCTCGGGCCTCCGATGGAGTTCGTAGCTCCAGGCTCTGGCATAGCCACATAGTTCCCAAGGATCATCAGTCACCCACCGTTCTCCGACAATCTCTATGAGTCCTTCTTTCAATTTCGGGTCCAAATCTTCCCTCCTGTTGATAATGTAATGCAATACCGTTTATATGCATATACCTTTGATTTGCCGGTTATTACATACATCCCTCCCTAAGTAGATTTTTCATAGTCATTTTCATAGTCACCATGGCGTTTATTAATACCATTGAAACGGTTCGGTACTGGTTTCACCATCACGATAATCTTCGCCCTCTGTGATTGAGCCAGTATCCGTCATTTTCCCCAGCACCGAGCGCAGCAGCCTTTCTTCCTCGTTCATCAAGGATAACTTTTCCTCACCTTCCAGCCTTTTTATCCTCTCGGCCAGCTCGGCCTGTTCAGCGATTAAACGGCGTATTGCGTCGAGAACCGGGTCAGGCAGTCTCCCGTGTTCCAGTGTTTCCACTGGTCCCATCTCGCCGACGATACGCCCGGGCACTCCCACCACAGTACTTCCCGCTGGAACGGATTTGACCACCACTGAATTGGCCCCTACCCTGGCCCCGGCCCCTATAGTGATGGGGCCCAGCAGGATCGCCGCTGAGCCGACAACCACTCCGCTACCAAGTGTAGGATGCCTTTTCTGCTTCTCGAGGGTCGTTCCGCCCAGTACAACGCCCTGATACAGAAGTACGTCATCCCCAATCTCGGATGTCTCCCCGATAACAACCCCCATCCCGTGATCGATGAAAAACCGTCGACCGATCTGCGCCCCCGGATGAATTTCTATCCCGGTCATAAATCGCGCGATCTGAGAGACAGCCCGCGCCGGAAAATGCATTCGATGCCTGAAGAGAAAGTGGGCAAAGCGGTGCATCCAGATAGCTTGCAGGCCGGGATAGCAGAAGACGACTTCCAGCCAGCTTCGTGCTGCCGGGTCCTTGGCGAATACGGTTCTAAGGTCTTCCCTCAAAGTCCTGAACATATGCTTATTCCTGAAAAAGCGAGGTGCTTAAATAACGCTCCCCGGTATCCGGCAATATAACAACGACCATTTTACCTTCATTTTCGCCTCGCATAGCCACTTCCAGCGCGGCATGCACTGCCGCCCCCGATGAAATCCCGCAAAGAATACCCTCTTCCCTGGCCAGCCTTCTAGCCATGTGTTCAGCGTCCTGGTCACTTACGGTCACCACCTCATCAACAAACTCGGTTCTGAGCACTTCCGGTATGAAGCCGGCCCCAATCCCCTGAATTCGGTGAGTCCCGGCTTGCCCCCCCGATATGACCGGCGACCCCGCCGGTTCCACTGCTACCGCTCTGAAACCTTCCTTCTTCGCCTTTAAAGCCCCGGATATTCCGGTAATGGTCCCCCCTGTTCCCACACCCGCCACCAGAATGTCAATCATGCCATTGGTATCGTTCCAAATCTCCACCGCTGTCATCTCACCATGCACCCTCGGATTGGCGGGATTCCTGAACTGTTGAGGCATGAAGGATCTCGTCATGCTGCCTGCCAGTTCCTCCGCCTTTCTGATCGCCCCTGGGATTCCTTCACCCCCTGGCGTGAGTACAATTTCAGCCCCCAGAAAGCCGAGCAACTGCCTTCTCTCTATGGACATGGTCTCGGGCATTGTGATTATAAGGCGGTACCCCCTTACCGCGCAGACTAAGGCCAGTCCTATGCCGGTATTGCCACTGGTAGGCTCTATTATGACCGTATCATTCCCTATAAGTCCTTTCTCCTCGGCATCTATGATCATGGAAAGACCTATCCGGTCCTTAACACTTCCCATAGGATTGAAGGACTCAAGCTTGGCCACTATATCGGCCTTCACCCCTTCGGTTATTCGATTCAATCTGACCATGGGCGTATTACCAATCAGACTGGTAATATCTTTGGCGATTCCCGTCATCCGTTCTTTCCCCCTGTTTCTGATGCCTGAGGATACTGCATTTCCTCCTTTTTGGCAATCTGCCGGTCTACGAGATCCTGCAAAGTAGTGGATGAAAGAATCTCCTCCGCTGCGTTCTTTATTCTAACCCAGACCTCGTGTGTGACACAGTGTTCATGTTCCTGACATGACTCGGGATCATCCGCGCATTCAGTGGGATAGACGGACCCCTCCGTTATCTGAACGATATCCTTCAGTGTAATCGCTGAAGGCGATTTGGCCAGACTGAATCCGCCATGAGAGCCTCGTGCCGACCTGACCATTCCGGCGGCTTTGGGAGACAGCAAGAGCTGTTCCAGGTACCGGGGCGATATCCCCTGCCGCCTGGCAATGTCTCTTACCAGTACAGGGCTTTGATCGTAATTGACGGCAATATCCATCAGCGCCCTTATGACATATCGAGCCTTTGTCGAAAGTTGCATAATATTCTACAGTATCTACATTAATATTATCATCTACATGTATATTATGGGCATACTGGTAAATTATCACCTGCTTAAAAATTTGTCAATATCTCTCCAAAACTCGAAAAATGGCGACTGATTCCCATGATTTGGCTATTCCCTGTCTTCGCGGATGAAGTCACGCATTGGCCATTTAAGAAAATTCGCCAACAGGAAAATCGGATGTCATGCCTGTGCAGGTCACAGGATGGCCAAAACCAACCTCATAGCCCAAGTGATACTACGTGATATATAATACTGACATGGTAGAATCATCAGTATACCTCAAACCAACGTTATCGATTGAATCCAGCCACCCGGCGATAATCAAGAAGGCAAAACATCTGACTGGTGAATGTAGAGATGACATCGAAAAAGCGGTTCAACTGTTCTACTTTGTAAGGGATTCTATCAGTTACAACATCTACATGACTTCAGTATTTATCGAGGACTTCAAGGCATCTGCTGTTCTTGAGAGACAAAAGGGATACTGTGTACAAAAAGCGGTGCTCCTGGCAGCGCTTTTAAGGGCCGCGGGCATTCCCTCCAGGCTGCTCTTCGCGTCAATCAGGAACCATAAAATGCCTTCACACATCGTTGAGATAATGAAGGGCAATGTCGCTCCTCGCCATGGATATAATCAATTGTTTCTACAGGGCCAATGGTTTACGGCGGCCTGCACTTTTGATAGACATCTTTGCAACAGACTTGGGGTTCCCACAGTTGAATTTGACGGCACACACGATGCTATGCTTCCTGAAACGGACCTTTCCGGTAAGCCGTATATTGAATATGTTGAAAAGTTCGGCCACTTCGATGATCTTCCCTTTGAATGGATAGTGGAGGCACTTGCCAGGATATGGGGACCGGATAAGCATTCCTGGATTGATAGACAATAGCAGCCTCTGAAAGCGGTGGACTTAACCATCTTGCTTCTAACTGCAATCGCGTAATTTGTACGGTATACATATCCGAACATAGTCCGATTACCATCGAAAGATGATCCGTGTCTTAAGGAGGCCTGTATGCACTGGCTTATGCTCGCTCTGGCCATATTTTTTGAGGTCTGTGGAACCACCTGCCTGAAGTTATCGGATGGATTTTCCAGGCTTATCCCATCGATAATGATATTTGTCTTCTATGGCCTTTCTTTCACCGCCGCTGCCCTGGCGGTAAAACACCTGGATATAAGCTATTTCTATGCGATATGGGCTGCCCTGGGTGTGTTGCTGATAACGGTCATCGGAGTTATCTATTTCGAGGAGCCTTTGACAGCTATGAAAATTGTATCGATTATACTGATCGTCGCGGGGGTATCGGGTTTGCATTTTAGCGGAGCCAGCCATTAGAATATGAGTTAAAAGCAATGAGATATTGTATCCTCATCCCCGATGGCGCCGCCGACTGGCCTCTTGAAGAACGCTCCGGTAAGACTTGCTTCGAATTGGCTCACATACCAAACCTGGACACCATGGCCAGAGAGGGTACGGTTGGTATGGCACTCACTGTGCCCGATGGAATGGAACCATCAAGCGCGTGCGCGTGCATGTCAATAATGGGTTACGATCCGCGCGTTTATTACGCGGGCAGGGGGCCTATAGAAGCTAACAGCATGGGAATCGAACTCCAGGAAGGTGAAGTCGCATTCCGGTGCAATACGGTAACAGTCCAGGATGGAAGGATGCGGAGCTTCAACGCGGGCCATATCACGGATCCAGAGTCTCGCCGCATAATCGAAACACTCAATGAAGAACTGGGGAACGAACGAATACGTTTTCATCCCGGGATTGGTTATCGACATATTCTCACTATCAAAGAAGGTACGGACGCCCTGGGAGCCATGTGCACACCACCCCATGACATATCGGACCGGAAGGTGGATGAATATGTTCCACAGGGCCCGGGGAGTGAGATCCTTCTCGAGTTAATGGAAAAATCCGGGCCTGTACTTGAAACACATCCTGTCAATATTGAAAGAATTGAGAGCGGCAAACTTCCGGCAAACATGATCTGGCTATTCTGGGGAGGCAAGGCGATTCCTCCTTTCCCGTCGTTTTATGAGCGGTTCGGACTCAAGGCCGCTATTACATCGGGTGTTGGGTTGCTGGAGGGTCTGGCGAATCTTACCGGAATGACTGTTCTCGATATTCCCGGGGTTACCGACAATATTGATAACGATTACAGGGCGCAGCGAGAGGGAGCGCTCATGGCGCTGCAGAACCACGACCTGGTCTTCATTCACATTGAGGCGCCGGACGAATGCGGCCATGAAGCGCTCATCGATGAAAAAGTCAAATCCATAGAAATGATCGATGATATGATCGTTTCAAGCCTCCGGGGTATGCAGGATATGCGAGTGCTTGCAATGCCTGATCACCCCACACCCATCAGGACGAAGACGCACGTGGCTGAGCCAGTACCCTTCGTTATTTGGGGACCGGGCCACAGCAGCAACGGTGCCGGATCGTTTTCAGAAAAGTCTGCCGGAGAAACGGGATTGTTTGTGGAACATGGCCACCAGCTGGTTAACAAATTGATAATGGCTGAATGCGATTAATGATCGATGAGAGATGTTACCGTTTTAATTGAATCAAGATTTGCCCGGTATTCGCCCCGCCGACGTTTACTTATAGACATTCTGATGGAAGTAAGTATACTTGTGGGGGTATATTTTATATATGCCGTTTCAAGGGGAAGCTTAACCGAAAAAGCCGCAGTTGCCTTTGATAACGCGAGGGAAATAATCGATCTGGAGAAGTCAGTCGGTTTATTCATAGAGCCGGATATCCAATCCTTTTTCCTGGAAAGCTCGCTTCGCATGGACATAGCTAATTCACTCTATACCTACTGCTATTATCCGCCACTGATTCTGTTCGCCATATGGGCCTACTGGCGCCACCGTAATAAGTACAAGATCGTCAGGACCGTTTTTGTATTCTCGTCTTTTCTGGCATTCATCTGTTTCGCTCTTTACCCACTTGCCCCGCCGCGCTTCTTCGACGGTAACCATGGCGTGGAGAACCTCGGCTTCGTGGATACCCTGGTCACCCACTGGAATATCAATGATAAAAGCATCAGCGCGTTCTACAACCCTTATGCGGCCATGCCCAGTCTGCATCAGGGATGGACCCTTATGATCGGGACCGCCGTTATCTGGATGACACGTTCGTGGGTGGGAAAGGCCCTTGGAGCGGCTCTGCCCATTGCCATGTTCATTGGGATCATTTCAACAGGCAATCATTTTGTACTGGATGCCATCGGTGGAGCCTTAGTGCTGGCCATAGCCGCAAGCCTTACCATATTACTAATGAAATTCACGCGCAGTTACCATCCTCGTGAGAATGAAGTGGAAGTTCCAGCCACAGAAGGACCCAAAGAAGCGAATTAGAAAGATCTGCTAAACTATGGCGCCGGTTTCAACCGGCGTGGTGATTGCTACTGCCGTAACGAGTCAGCCGAAGACCTCGCTTCGATTAAAGTCAGGCAGGTAGCGACCGCTGCTCCGCAGGTCCTGCATCCACCCCCGAAAGAGTCCAAGACGATAAAATTCTTCCAATACCAAATCGTACTCTTTCTGCGTCAGGTAACGGCCTAACTGCGGGTGATCCATCACTTCAGGATTTGGTGAGTACTGGGACATTAGAGACACGTGTATGGATGGAGAAAGTTCCTCCGCGATAAAACGCAGACATGCCATGCTGTTTTCGATATGGCCAGGCAGGATCAAATGCCTGATTATAAGACCGGATTCCGCTACCCCGTCTCCATCCAGCTTCAGGTTTGACCCCTTTTGGCGAAACATCTCTTTGAGTGCAGAGGAAACTACCTCCGG
>JAWOBX010000052.1:0-20245 GCA_046484125.1 Dehalococcoidia bacterium
TTACAAAATTCGCCTCGAAGGTATATGTGATCCACCGCCGCGATCAACTTCGCGCCGACAGGATCCTGCAGGAGCGGGCCTTTGACAGTGAGAAGATAGAGTTCATATGGGATACCGTAGTCGAAGCCATCAACGGTGAAAACAGCGTAGGAAGTCTGCAACTGCGAAATGTTAAAACCGGAGAAAAATCAGTCCTTGAGATAGGCGGAGTGTTTATGGCGGTGGGAAACAAACCGAATACCGAATACCTCACCGGTATACTTGAACTCGGACCAGGGGGAACCATTCCGGTCAATAACCAGATGGAAACCAGGGCGCCGGGAATCTACGCGGCAGGTGATATTCGTGAAGGATCAATCAGGCAAGTCGTGGCGGCGGCAGGGGATGGGGCAATCGCGGCAATGGCGGCCGAAAGGTATATAACCCGGGGATAATTCCCCCGGCTAATGACTCCAACCGAAGATGCCGGCCAGAATCCCATGATAAATACCGTTTCGTCCAATAAGCCGCAATTGATCGACATTATCAACCGGGTAACGAACCTGTTAACCGTAATATCCGCCATCGCGCTTTCTCTCGCTGTTGTCGTCATCCTCTTTGGGATCAACGCGCCTCTCGGCCCGGTTGGTGATAATCCGTATTCCATCTTTACTACACCGGTGCTCATGATTTCAATGGCATTCGGCCTGGCGGCCTTATTTCGGGCGAAACGCCGGGTTTTTTAGGGGTGCGGCACCATGCGAAACAAAGCTGTCATACTCCTGAGCGGCGGATTGGATTCCACCACGACTCTCGCCATAGCAAAAGACCGGGGGTTCATACCGTATGCCTTAACCTTCCGCTATGGACTCAGGCATGAGTTCGAGGTCAGTTCAGCCCGGAAAGCCGGGCAACTTCACGGTGTAGAGGATCACATCGTTATCGACATTGACCTTCGCTCCATAGGCGGATCCGCTCTGACCGGAGAACTGGACATACCCAGAGACAGGCCGGTAGACAGCCCGACTGATTCTGTACCAGCCACTTATGTGCCGGCAAGAAACACCATCTTTCTCTCATTTGCCCTGGCGTGGGCGGAAGTGCTTGAGTCGACCGACATATTCATCGGGGTTAACGCACTGGATTACAGCGGCTATCCAGACTGCCGGCCCGAGTACATAGACGCGTTTCAGGCCATGGCAAACCTCGCCACCAGAGCCTCGACCGAATCGCAAAAATACATCACCATTCATGCCCCGCTGATCAACCTCAGCAAAGCGCAGATTATTCAAAAGGGAACGGAGCTGGGTGTGGATTACTCCATTACCCATTCATGTTACGACCCATACCATGACGGCAAACCATGCGGCCACTGTGATGCCTGCCGGCTTCGCTTAAAAGGCTTCAGACAGGCAGGACTGACTGATCCTCTAAACTATTTGGACTTGACCCAATGAGTTATCACGTAAAAGAGATGTATTATACACTCCAGGGAGAAGGGGTGCACACAGGGAAGCCGGCGGTTCTGGTACGGTTTTCAGGCTGCAATCTCTGGTCCGGTCGCGACGAGGATCGAGAAAGCGCAATATGTACTTTCTGCGATACCGATTTTGTGGGGACTGATGGACCCAATGGCGGGATTTTCAACTCCGCCGATCAACTGGCGTCGAAGGCGATGGAGTTCTGGCCGAAGCTAAGTGCCTGCAAACCTTTTGTGGTGGGCACCGGCGGGGAACCACTATTGCAGCTGGACTCGAAACTGCTGGATTCCTTCCATCGTATCGGTTTTGAAGTGGCAATTGAAACCAACGGGACACTCCCGGCCCCCGCTGACATAGACTGGATATGCGTCAGTCCGAAAGCCGGAACCGAACTTGTGTTGAAAAGCGGTAACGAACTGAAGCTGGTATTCCCCCAGCCGAATGTGAATCCGGCGGACTATCTGGGCCTGGAATACGATCATTTCAGCCTTCAGCCTGTGGCCGGCCCGGAATCAGAGAGCAACACCATGGCGGCAATTCAGTATTGTCTTGAGCATCCATGCTGGAAACTGAGCCTTCAAATTCAAAAAATCCTGAACATCCCTTAAAATGAACTGGTAGAGAGCACCGCAAATAACCGTGAAATAATGGGAGAGTAAAATGCCGATCTCTGAAGGTATGTCATTTGACTTCCAGGATGAAAGCAGCGTCCGGCCGGAACTCCTGGAGACTTTCGAATTCAACAGCCCCGGTCAGTATATCAGAACGGAAACTGACGAGTTCAGCGCGGTATGTCCGTTCAGCGGGCTACCCGATCTCGCCCGCGTAATAATCGAATACTATCCGACCGGCGGTAAATGCGTTGAACTGAAAAGCCTGAAGTACTATTTCATCAGCTTTCGCAATGTAGGGATATATCAGGAAGCGGTTACCAGACGAATCCATGACGACCTGGTGAAAAAACTCGATACTGACCGCCTCCGCGTGACCACCGTTTACAACACCCGTGGAGGATTCGATACCACCTGTATTGAGGGGCATCTGGAATGAACATCAGATTTCTTGGCACACATATGTACGAATCGAATAGTACGAGGCTCACATCCATCCTGATCGATGATGAACTGGCCGTTGATGCCGGAGGCCTTACCTCCAGCCTTTCCTTTACAGAGCAGGAAAGAATAAACAATATTCTCCTCACTCACGGTCACTATGACCATATACGGGATATACCCGCGATTGCCCTGAAGAACCAGAATCGGACCATTAACATTTATGCCACCAAATCCACACTTGATATTCTCCTCACGCACCTGATAAACGGGATTGTCTACCCCGCGTTCGCTGAGTGGCCATCGCCTGAAAGACCTTCTTTAAAACTGGAATCAATAGCGCCATACGAAACCGTACAGGTTGCGCAGTACAACGTGCTTGCCGTTCCGGTAAGCCATGCCATTCCCGCTGTCGGCTACCAGATAACGGACCCCCGCGGCAGAGCGGTATTTTTCAGTGGCGATACCGGACCGGGACTGGAAACCTGCTGGGAGTATATAAATCCGCAGGTAATGATTATAGAGACGGCGTTTTCCAACAAGTCATCAGATACGGCAATTAAGCCGGGGCACCTGTGTCCCGGCTTACTGGAAAAGGAACTGGCGGTTTTCAGAAAGCTCCATGGCTACCTGCCAAAGGTCTTTCTGATCCATATGGACCCCGCCGTCGAGGGCGAGATTGAGAGAGAGGCGATACAGGCGGGGCAAAGACTGGATATCGAAATCACCCTGGCCCGCGAGGATATGGTAATTGAGGTATGACAAGGGTATTCCGCGCATTGATTACCAGTTCCCGCTGGTTTTCGCTCGCCTGTACCCGCCGAAAAACCGCGATTTAAACACAAATCATTCACCCTTGGGGTGAGTAATTATCCAGCGGTTATTTCTCATTATTGCTGGCGGAATACCCCCTATGACCCACCAGATACTTGTTATAGAGGCGCTGTGTTTGGGCCCAATGGCAATAGTGCACACGTCAAGACGAATATGCTATAATTTCATCTTGGGGATATTTTAATTCAATGCAATCTCTTGAAATGCCAAAGGAGGAAAGATTATGTCAAAACCCAAACGGGTAGCCATCGTTGCGGCAGGCGTCAATAAATGGGGCATGAGACAGGATGCGACTTTCAGGGATATAATCGCGGAAGCTGGCAAAGCGTGTTTCAACAGCAATCCGAAAGTAAGTAATAAGGATATCGAAGGGCTGGTGACTTCCGGAGTTTATCCTCAGCGTTCCGGGCCGCAGTGTCACCCTTCTCCGGTGGCCTGCGAAGTCCTCGGGGTTACGCCGAGGCTGTTCCAGAATACGGACTGCCAGTGTCAGAGTGGCGCGGTGAACATGAGGATCCTCTGGTCCGCCATCGTCTCCGGATTGATCGATGTCGGAATGGCGGTAGGATGGGAACGAATACTGGTGCCGAACCACGGCGAGCGGTACATAAACGCGGCTCTCGCCTGTGATCATGACTGGGAGCAGGGATTCGGTATGACGCCGCCCGCACTCTTCGCGATGCCTGCTCTCACTCACATGGAAAAATTCGGAACTACTGAAGAGCAGTATTCCAAGATAGCTGTAAAGAACCATACACATTCGGCCAGAAATCCGAACGCTCATTTCCAGAAAGGGCTGACTTTAGAGAAGGCTATGGGCGCAAGAACCGTCGCGACTCCCCTCAAGCTTTTTGACTGTTGCGTAAATACGGATGGTGGTGCCGCGGTTATCCTGTGCTCAGAGGAGAAGGCCTATGAGTATTCGGATAATCCGGTCTGGATTCTGGGGTGGGGTCAGGGCTATACGAACTGGACCATCGGTAACAATCCCAAAGACCTGACCGACTGGCAGGGCGTCCGAAAGTCCGGCGAGCTCGCTTATAAGATGGCGGGCATAACACCAAAGGATGTGGATATAGCCGAGCTTCATGACTGTTTCACCCCCTCTGAACTGATTGAGTACGAGGAACTCGGTTTCTGCCCTAAAGGTGAGGGCGGGCGCTGGGTGGATGATGGCGGCAACGATTACGGCGGGGATGTGGTAACCCAGCCGAGGGGTGGGCTCATCGGTTGCGGCCACCCCTTTGGCGCCACCAGTATCGCGCAGGCCCACGAGATATATCTCCAGCTTCGTGGTGAGGCCGGCGAACGGCAGGTTGAGCCAAGGCCTAACATCGGGCTCGGCCAGACAATGAGCGGGACCGGCACCCAGAGCATGGTGACCGTTTTCGGCAGTGACGATACCCGGCACTAGATTCTAAGAGGAATACGGAGGAGAAGACAATGCCAGAACAAATGGAATATTATACCGCGATGGATCTCGTCGCCCAGCAATATGAGGATACGACCAAGCTCGCTTATTTCTATACTGCTCTCCGTGATGAGAACAAGCTGGTTACCACCAAGTGCAAGGATTGTGGCCATGTTCCCTGGCCACCGAGGCAGATCTGCCCTGAGTGCCTATCCATTGACTATGAATGGGTAGACATGCCCAAGACCGGAAAGGTGGCTTCCTGGACCGCGGCCTATGCGGGCATGCCTCCGGAACTGGCGGCAAGGGCACCGATGGTATACGCGCTGGTTGATTTTGATAACGGGTTGCGCATGCCTACCGCGATTCTCGAATGCGATCCTTCGGAGGCCAAGACCGGTATGGAAGTGGAACTGGTGGTCTACGACGTTCAGCCCGATCAGGAGGGCCGCAGGAGAGTCGCCCCTTACTTCAAGCCCGTGGGAAGGTGAACGTACACCATAATCAATACGCTGATCATGAGCCAGCCCTCGCGCGCCGGGGGCTGGCTCGTTTTATTCTCCATCAACCCGCTCACCGTATGAGGTAAGCTCCATGTAGCCTCGACCGATTAACCCGGTTTCTTCCTCGTCCGCCACGTCAACCGCCCCCTCCCAGTAACGCACACTGAGGTTCTGCTCCTGCCCCTTAAGTACCGTTCTAATGATGAAAGTGCGATCCAGTGGCTTGACCGACATTCGCCATTTCACCGGGTATGCCTCGCCAGCCGGACTTTTCCAAGTATCGAGCGCCTCCAGTTCCACGTCAGCAGCAGAGAGATGAGTGACTTCCCCCTCCACATCCACAACCACCCCCTGGCTGAAGGGATCAGCCGAGCCGTCCTTTCTTCTCAACTGGTAATACATAACCTCCGAGCCATCATCCAGTTGCAGGGCGAACCAGTCCCATCCAACCTGGTCCTCACCCAGCGCGCTGGTGCTCCATTCCCGGTCCAGCCAGGCAGTCCCGCTGACCGACCGCTCGATTCCGCCTACAGTAAGGGTACCGCTGGCCGCCAGCCTGGTTATGGAATAGTAATACGAGGCGTTCCCCGGCTCGCTGCTTTTCTGACTCAGTCCCCGGTCACCCTGAAGCACTATATCCTTCATGGGGTCTACTTCGAGGGAGATGGCGTGACCACCGGAAGCGGCCCTCAATCGCCAGGGGAACCGGTTCCCGTTTTCGCCGGCGATCTCCCAGTCCTCAACCCAGACGTGTAAGGGGTCCATCTCCGCCCCCGCCAGTCCCACCGCCCCGCGGCTCAATCGCTCGAAGCCGTGGAACTCCCTCCCTCTAACATCGGTGATGGCGAAATGCGCCATGTAAATCTGACGGGTGGCCCAGTCCGAACTGCTTTCAACAGGGTCCGGACTGATAGCGACGCGGAAAAAGGTCAGTTGAAAGCCGTACCTGTTCCCCTCTCCGTCGCTGAGGTTACCAGTAAAATACCACCATTCGTTACGGAAATCCGGATGAGGGCCGTGGTCTTCGGGAAAGTAAAAATCGCGGACTGTCTCCGCCCGCTCGAATCCCGCAACCTCCCGGCTGCCCAGGGCTGCTGCCACATCAATGGGCTGAACCCCGTCTTCGGTACCCGGTGACTGCGCGCATCCGGCCAGTATCAGCAACATTGATAGAAGAACAAATATCACCCTCATACTCATTCCTCCCTTAACGCCTCCGCCGGGGAAGTCCTTGCCATTCGCCAGGCGGGATATATCCCTGCCAGCAGCGCGGCCCCTATCGCCAGCAGCATGGCCTCACCCAGCACGTGCCACGGGAGCGAAGTCTGCATGCTCCAGCCGAAGGAACGCGTGTTGATCACCTCTATCAATATCAGGGACATAACCAGTCCGAGCGGCAAAGCCAGTATTCCGGCTATAAGTCCCATGAGCCCGGTCTGGCCCGCGACCATGGCCCAGAGCTGCCGTGGCGTGACCCCGGTTGCCCGGAGTACTGCCAGCTCCCTCGTTCGCTCGAGTTGAAGGGCCATCATGGCGCTGAGAACGCCAACGAAGGCCACGATGACGGCCAGCATACGGAGCACATTGGTGATGGCAAAGGTGCGGTCGAAGACATCCATGGATGTGTCGCGTATCTCCGCGGCCGGCCTGATAAGCACATCGGGCGTATCTGCCAGGATGGACCTGACATCCTGTATGAGTTGGCCGGGTGACCCGCCCGCTGAGGCGTCAAGTCCCACCGACGAGATGTGAGGATCATCCCAGTACAGTCGATAGGGCGCCAGGTGGATCATCACCATGCCCCGGTCTGAGCTGTAATCGTAGAACACGCCTCCCACGGTAAAATCCCGGTAGCCACTTTCGGTCAGGAGTGTTACCCTGTCGTCGACCGAAACATCATGTCGATACGCATACGGCTCGGAGACCAGTACAATCTCCCCCGTCTCAAAATCATCCCAGAGGGAGTCAGGATTTCCCTTCTTGAGGCTATATCCCCGGAACGAATCCTCGGGTGGCCGGATTGCCAGCACCTGGGTCTGGCCATCTGGTGACTGCACCTGAACGACTCTACGTAGCGTAATCCCATCGACTTCCGGTATCTCCTCGAGAAGATCGGGGACTTCAGGGGGGAGGGTGCCGTCGACACGGCTGGCGACGGCGTGGGGGGCGGTCACATAGACGTCGCTCTGAAGTGTCTGGCCTATCCACTGGTCAACGGTGGTGCGGAAACTGCCGATCATCACTCCTGTTCCTATGGTGGCTGAGACCGCCACGGCCAGAGCGGCGATGGCTATACCTGTGCGGCTGAGTGCCGTGGTTACTCCCCGTGCCGACATGCGGCCCATTATACCCGAGAAGAAGCCTGCTACGCGGCTGGCAATCCATGAGAACAGGAGTATGGGAATGGGAGTGGCCAGGCTGAAGCCTAGTATTAGCATGAATAGTGCTATGAAACCGACGATGATACTCTTGCTGGGTATGACCAGCACCCCCCATGCTCCAAGCATGATCGCCAGTCCGCAGACGAATACCCAGGGGACCAGCCGGTGAGCGCGGCTCTCGATAACCGAGCGCCGCTGAGCTGTTTGTGGAGGAGACCAGGCAGCCTCCAGCGCGGGCGGTATGGCTGAAATAACGGCCGCGCCCACCCCGAGTGCCAGTCCCTTTATGAAGGGCATGGGTGAGATCAGCAGGTCCTTCACCTTCAGCACGAAGTAAAGATCGTTGATCGTGCTGGTAACCATGTTTATGAGTCCCTGAGCGAGCAGATACCCGAAGAGGAGCCCCAGTCCTGTGCCCACCAGACCGATGATGAACGCCTCAAGAAGGACCTGGGAGAAAACCTGCCGGCGGGTTGCCCCCAGCACACGGAGGGTGCCAATGAGGCTGCGGCGCCGGAGGACGGAAAAGGTCATGGTGTTGTAGATGAGGAACATACCAACCACCAGGGCCAGGAAGCTCATGGCGGTAAGGTTGATCTCGAAAGCCCGGGTCATCTGGGAGGTGGAATCGTTGCGGCTTTCCGCGTTTACCACTTCAAGGCCGGCCGGGAGCCAATCCTCCAGCGCGGGTAAGACCGCCTCCGGGTCATCAAGGATCAGGTCTATGCGGTCCAGACGACCGATTTTACCGAGGATATCCTGGGCCGTTGAGATGTCAGAGATTATCAATCCATCAAGGGTGATATCCGGACGTCCCTCGGCCCGAAGCAGCCCGATGACATTTGCCTGAACCAGCTTCCCGGGGAACCGGAGGATGAGGTCATCGCCCGGCTCGATGCCCATACGTTCGGCAGTAACGCCCGCTATCAGTATGGTATTCGGCTCCGTGAGGAGCCTGAGAGCGTTTCCCCTGGTGGTCCCGGAGAGGTTCTCCCGGAATCCCAGCTCGGCGAACGGATCGAGGCCCAGGAGAGTGAAGGTCTCACCCCCGGCTTCCACGTATCCCTCAACAACCGGTGCGCTGCCGCGAAGTCCGAAGTCACGTCTCAGTTCGGTATATACCGATTCGTCGAAGCCGTTTGGTCCGCCTGTTATCTGGTGGGTGGTTTCTCCGGTTATGTTCTCGACCGAGAGCTTAAATGCCCGGTTGGCGCTTTCGCTCGTCAGGTCAACGGCGACGAATACAGACACTCCCAGGGCTACGCCAACGATGAGGAGTGCCAGCAGCCAGGGGTGTCGGAATATGTTTCTCCATGACGCGCGTGATAGCAGGGACATCACCGGATGGCTCCATCCTCCCCTTCGGTAAGCCGCCCCTCTTTCAGTGTAAATACGCGGTCAGTGATGGCGGCCGCCTCGGGACTGTGAGTCACGAGGAGTAGTGTCTTGCCCTCCTTGCGGACCAGATCATCCATAATTCCCAGGATCTGGCGGCTTGTCTCGGCATCGAGGTTTCCCGTTGGCTCGTCCGCCAGTATCAGCAGGGGATTGTGGACCAGGGCCCTGACCATGGCGACCCTTTGCTGTTCTCCTCCGGAGAGACGGTCGGGATAGGCTTCGAGGCGGTCACGTAAACCGACTTCCTCGAGGAGGGAAAGGGCTTTCCCGGTATTCTTATTGTTGTTGAGTTGAAGCGGCAGCAGGACATTCTCCAGGACGGTAAGGGTCGTGATAAGATTGAAAAACTGGTAGACGAAACCTATATTGCCGCGCCGGAACAGGGTGCGGTCCCGTTCGCTGAGGCGGGTGATATCCCTACCGTCGATCCATATCTCTCCCGAGGTGGGCACATCGATTCCGCTTATCAGGTTCAGGAGGGTTGATTTACCGGTACCGCTTCTGCCGAGGAGTGCCACTCGCTCACCGCGGCGGAAGTCCGCGTAAAGATCTCTGAGAACCCTTCGGGTACGTTCTCCCTCCCGGTAGTCGCGGTTGAGACCGCGCAGGGAGATGAGCGGATCATTTGCAGACTGGTTTTCTTTCATAGCGGCTCCGTGAGAGGGTTGCATAGTTCATGGTAGCCTGTTTTACAACTGGCTGCAAATAATGAGGCGGTGTGGTTATGGGGAGGGGTGCTCTCCACCCTTATAGAGGTAGATTCAATACGTCCTCTTTACATATGCGGGGTTTTATGGCTAAAATATAGGGTGCCGCCAGCGGGAGTAGCTCAGTGGTAGAGCTCCTGCCTTCCAAGCAGGATGTCGAGGGTTCGAGTCCCTTCTCCCGCTCCATCGTAAGCATCCCCATCGCTGTTTTTCTTTCTTCTGTCAACTTGCTTAACTTTTTGTACGTGGTTACGTTCGTTTTTTTAACTCGCTCCCAGCGTCTCGCTGGGAGCAACGAGGCGAGGCTCTGCCTCCAATGAAAGTGAAGGAGAACAACAAATAGTGGGAAAGCGAAGATATAAACGCAACCAGCGATACCAATTCTGGCGGGAGGGAAGTCACCCGGAGGCGATTCCGGATCATAATATGTTAACTCAGAAACTGGACTACATTCATTACAACCCCGTCAGGAGAGGGTACGTAAATGATCCTGCGCGTTGGCGATATTCAAGTTACAGAGATTATCACGGGCAGGCTGGACTGTTGCCGATCAGCCTAATCGGCGCTCAAACTCAAGCGGCAGAGCCGGCGGTCTACGCTCCCCAGCGAGACGCTGGGAGCGAGAGAAACCCCCGCACTCTTATAGCAAGAGCTCGGCGATACCCGATAACTATCTTCCTGGCGGTCCTGCGCGGTTGGCCCCGTATATTAGATTATTTGGATCGGCAGCGATTCACAATGATTCTGGTTTAAATATTCATCCGTAAAACATATAATTGGGTTACACAATTGGTGTGGACACCTTTTGTAAAGGCTTGAATAATTGAGCCACCAGTATATGTAATCAACTATTCCAGCTGAGTTCATTACTGAGCATTTCTCTGGTGGGTTACGTCTCTATCACAAAAGGGGGTGGCTATGAGGGACGCATTTAAGACCGTTGTTGGAGGGCGTTCAGCACAATCAAAACCGGACGGGATATATCCCCGGGGGATCGAAATACTCTTAAAAAAAGCATCGGTTGATGAAGCGTTTTCAAGGACACTTCTGAAGTCGCCTCTGGAAGCCTCTCAACTTATCGGATTGGAGCTGGAAGACTCAGAAAAGTCGATCCTTCACAATACGCCGGAAAGCACTCTCACGGCCATGATCAGAAATACAACTGTTAAACGGCATCAATTGAGCGCTTTCAAAACCATGAGCGCGTCGATAATGCTGGCAGCTATCCTGGCGACTTCCAGTATTGCTTGTTCGGGAAACATGCAAGGAGAAGGCGGGGCGGGGCCGTATCCAGATGTCTCCGATAGTGAAGCTGTTGAAATAACGGTTTCCCGCATGGCGGTGGTACAGCAGGCCCTGGAACAATATAAGATCGACCATAATGGGAACTACGTCTCGACAGCGGATTGGTATAGCGGGGAAAATCCTTTACTTGAATATATTGAACATAAGGATACATACGATTTCTGGTACACCGCTCTTCGTTACAAAGGAGTTGAAGAAGGCGGCAAAGTTATAGACTACCGATTGGAATCCTATGGTCCGGACCGGCAGGATTCGGGTGATGATATCCCCTGCCCGATCAACACAGAAAGACACAGATGGTAATACTATCGAATACAGGCAGGTGAATTATGAATGAAGCGGATATTACTATACTGAATCTGAATATGCTTTACCTGAAATATTTTGATAAGGTGGATAGGGAGCTGCATCTGCCACTGGGCCCTCTTTATCTGACCAGGGCATTGGAAAACGCCGGTTTTGCGGTGGATTTTCGCGATTACCAGATACATGCTTTCGATGATCCTTTCGATATGGGTAATTGTATGGAATTCCTGGGAGATAGCGCGCGGATTATCGGCATTTCCGTGATGGCCAACCTTTTGCCGTTCGCTATTATCCTGTCACAGGAGATCAAGCGGCGGAGTCCGGAAAA
This sequence comes from Dehalococcoidia bacterium, assembly GCA_046484125.1. GTDB lineage: Bacteria > Chloroflexota > Dehalococcoidia > SZUA-161 > SpSt-899 > JBGLNL01. The sequence goes on from JAWOBX010000052.1 coordinate 11,686, forward strand.
GACTGTTATCCTCGGTGGAGTTGGACCAAAATCTGTAGAGAAGCTGATTCTTGAGAGATTTCCGGCAATAGACATCATCGCCTGTGGAGAAGGCGAGAAATCTGCCCCCGTACTCTTGAATGCCCTTATTAATAATGAACCCTTGGTGAAATGTCCTAATATATATTACCGGGATGGCCAGGCTGTTATTCAGACTGAAAAAACCAGGAGAATACGAAATCTGGACGAGATTCCATTCCCTGCCTATGATCGCGTGCACATCCCGGAATACGATGGAATCGGCATGATAACTTCACGTGGCTGCCCCTTTAAATGTACGTTTTGCTCCGTTGCGCCGATATGGGATCATGAGCCGTATCTGAGGAATGCTGAGAATATCATCGCGGAGATGAAATACATCATTGACTCACAAGGAACGGACCTCTTCCTTTTCCAGGATGAGTTCTTCCTGGCGAGCCCCGAACGAGCGCGCGACTTCAGCCGGAAGTTGATCCGTTCCGGACTTAAAGTTCGGTGGAAGGCCTTTGGTAGGGTTAATCTGGTTGACGAGGAAACGATGCGGTTAATGGCGAAAGCCGGCTGTGTTGAAATACGTTTTGGAATTGAGTCTGGTTCGGATGAAGTGCTGAGGAAAACAGTGAAGGGGTTTACTGTTGAACAGGCAGTTGAGGTGGTCTCAACGGCCACACAGATATTCCCTCAGGTTGATACCTTCTTCATATGGGGATTCCCGTTTGAAACAATAGAACATTTCTATCAATCGGTCTTCTTAATGAATTCCTTCCGTATGATGGGCGCGCGCATTCTTCCCTCCCTCCTTTGCTACCTGCCACAGACCAGAATCTACGACGAACTGGACAAGTCCAGGCTGGAATTCAGCTATGAGATGATACCCGAGTATATGGTAACCGGCCATGAAAAGTGTAACGGGTATGGCATGAGTGTCGAGGGTAATAGCGCCCACATATATGATTTCATCGTCGCAAACAAGGATATTTTCCCCGGCTTTTTCCATTATGACTTGGAGAACAACATCTGGCCCAAACTTGAAATTCTCAAGGAGTTTGGCTTCTATAAAGAGTTTAAGGCTAGCGATAATACGGAATCTTGTGGGGCTCACTCCGCACAGCTGTTGACCAGGTCGTGAGACTTTCCTGATAACTCGCTCCCAGCGTCTCGCTGGGAGCGACGAGGTGAGGCTCTGCCTCCAATGAAAGTGAAGGGGAACAACAAATAGTGGGAAAGTCAAGATATAAACGCAACCAGCGATATCAATTCTGGCAGGAGGGAAGTCACCCGGAGGTGATTCCGGATCATAATATGTTGATTCAGAAACTGGACTACATTCATTACAATCCCGTCAGGAGAGGGTACGTAAATGATCCTGCTCATTGGCAGTATTCAAGTTACAGAGACTATCACGGGCACGCTGGACTGTTGCCGATCAGCATGATCGGCACTCAAACTCAAGCGGCAGAGCCGCCGGGAGCGAGAGAAAAATGACGCGCGCGACATCCTGCTTTCCCGGAAGCTCTGAGAGACCTTTTCATCCTGGCCAAGTCCGCGCTTGGCTGCTCCGACAAGACACTCCTCAGCATCATATTAAGAAGTTATATAATTATAGTTAATGGGGGCTTTAACATAAACAAACGGGAGGATAATTGATTATCCCCCCGTTTGATCCAGGCAACTTAATGTGTCAGAAATTAATCGATGTTAAGCGCTTCAACCCAGCCAATAAAATCAGGATCTACCACTTCGCCTGACTCATCCAGGCCCTCTCCCTCGAACACATAAACAGGTACTACGTACTCCTGCTTTGCATCCATCGGCTCCATCCAGTAGCCCAGTGAGACCTCGTCAACTATCACTTTTTCGCATCCCGATGGCGTATAGCGAATACCGATCTCCTCAAGTTCATGGTACGCTTGCTGTGCGGTTTTGATTTCCATCTCTTGGTAAGGCTCAACCTCTCGCCATACCATTAGAAGTCTGAGGACTTCTCCGCCGGCACCGATTCTTAAACCGAACTTGGCTCCTGCACCTCCCACAGGAAAGCCATCAATAAGACGGGGCACGTGCACCAGTAAATGGGAGGTGTATTCCTCCACTATCTCACCGTCCACAATCCTTGCCTTCCATGCGCTACCACCAGTTTTAACACTCAACTCGCCGATTTCTTCTTCAGGCGGCATCAGGCCGCTTTCAGCCAGGAAATCAATCGCGATCTGTTTCGCTTCCTCATCGGAGGGCAATTCCTGTTTGGTGGAAGGATAAAGGCCTTCCGTTCCAGCGGCATTGTATTCAATACCGCCCGAATTGACTGAGACAATCGCAACCGATGTGCCATGATTTACTTGCCCTGTAACTGCGATTTTGTCTCTTCTTTTATATGGAGCATCGTTTAAACCGAGCCTTTTGCCGAGTTCTGCCACAGACTCAAGAGTGACATCAGGAGGAACATTTTTATAAACCATCATCCTGTCATGATCGAGCAAAGTTGTGGCGGTTAGCTCAAATGTCACATTTTCTGCGGTTCCCTCAAGAACGGGCAGTTCAATATGGAGAGGCGATGAACCTTCACTGTTGTCTGTCTGCTGTGGCGTCCGCTCTGTGATGGCAGGCTCTCGTTCGTCTGTATGTTCCGGTGTTACCGGCTCTGTTTCACTCGGCTGTTCCTGCGCGTTCGGTGTCCCCAATTCTCCATTACTGGCTTCTTCCTGATTACAAGCGACGAGAAAGATACCAGTCAAACATATTATGCAAAACACAAAGATCGCAATAATAACAGGTTTCCTTATCGTCATAATACCTCCTTGACTGTAAATAACTGTCTAGTCCCCCCAACCGGGACCGCAATCGTAATCCCATCCCCAATAATAGCCACCGGGTGCCGGGTCGGAAGATACATTTGCTTTTCCCCAAATATAGTCGTTACGGCAGTCATAACTCCTGCTCATTACACAGAGAGTTACACTCGGTCCTTGAAGCTCATCAATGCCATAAAACCAGGCGTTTCTTACCGTATATGGAGATTCAGGATGTGCAACACTTAGTCGTTCAGCTACATTGATGCCATCGAGCGCATTATATATTTCGGTCTTGACTCCGCATAGCAAATGAAGTCCGTTCATTCTACTTGCCCAGTACATCGAATCCATAGTCTATCACACTATTTTCGAACTGTCATGGGCCTTAGGGCCTAATTTCTATTAGTAAATGCCTAATCTTTTGGTAAAGTTCGCCTATTTTCACCCACGGAATAAGGTGCGTAAAAGGATAGCCGTGTTTAGCCGAGATTGTCATGGTAGATCGCTTTCGGTATGTTGATATTGGTTGCGAGACCCATTGATAAACCTAATTGGATGGCATATTCTATGTGATACCACTAATGAATACCGGCATAGCGCTGCGTGGTTATCATACCAGGCTGATTGAATCACTTAAAAATAAGTGATAAAGTTATAAAGAACTTGGCAACACCCTTATTACTTGAATGCTTTCGCCTTGAGACACAAGACGAAGTCTCCTTGACTCAACTTCAGGGCGCAATACGAGAAAAGTTACTGTTCCGAATTCCCCAAGGCACTCTTAAAACAATACTCAAACGAGCTAGTCTGAAAGGATATGTTAGAAAGGGGCTTATCAGTATGAAATATTTTATCCCTGTTGTGCTTATGGTTTTGGCTGTGACAATTGTCTCTTGTAATAATCATAATAGTATGTTGGATTACAAGCCTGTCAACGAAACAGTTGTAAGTTTTAAGGACTTTTGCATTCGTTCAGAGACAACCGGTTTGGAAACAATTGCGAGGGGTACGATTTACGTCAAAGGCGACAAGAATGATCGCAATAGCACTCATGTGGAGATTATAGCATGGGTTGAAGTTGATCCCGATGATTGGGGAGGGGTTTCATTTTCAATTCCGTGGGGATGGCAAGTCAAAAGCATTGTCAGTAGTTGTACTGAACATAATGACCATGACGATCCTAACAAATACATCTCAAGGTGGGATACTGCTGATAGAGGGTCTGAATGGCATCAAATAGTAGAAATTGGTAGGAGTCATACCTTCAATTCAGTAGCAGGTGATTGTAACGGTAGCGTGATCATTGAATTAGAAGCGATACCAAGTGAATCAAAGGCATCAGATTTAATAGCCATTTTGGTAGGAGTAGGTAGCGACGAAAGAAATGGAACCAAAATCCTTCATCCGGACTGTAAGATGGTAGAAGTACCTTTGTTTCCGGGTAGTTAGATTGGCACGCTCAAAGAAAGAATATGAAATGTACCAAGTCGTGAGGAGCAAAGGTAATAACAAGCACAACCAGCGCCTGAGAGCTGATTATGAGTGGCTGCGGAACGCCGCGTGGAATTCGAGGAGAGGTGCTTCTAGTAATATGGATTCGCTCGGCCCAATATATACTAACTCAGACTTGGCCACTATCCATATTTTATGAGCTCCGCCTCTTTCCCTCTGGCTGCAAGTATTCTACAGACGGTAGCAATCCGTAAAACGAACTGGTCCCATTTACCCCCAACGGTTGTCTCAATGTTATAATTTCGTGGTAGTCGCTATTCCGTTTAAGATTTAGCGGCTTTCTCATTTCGCAAGGCGTTGCCGGTGTTAACGGATAGCCAGTAAAAACGATGAGTAATCCGGAGATGAAGGGGAGCGAGAATCCGTGCCTGAGCTGCGGGGCCTGCTGCGCCGCCTTCAGGGTTATGTTCTACTGGACTGAACTGGCTGAGGGCGGGCAGGATGGAGTGCCTCCGGAGATGACCGAGGATGTGGATGCCTTCTCACTCGCCATGAAGGGCACAACTGAGGACCGGCCTCGATGTATTGCCCTGGAAGGAGAGATAGGCCGGGAGGTCCATTGCGCCATATACGAAAAGCGGCCACGTATATGCCGGGCATTCGTCCCCTCGTGGACTGAGAACGGACCCAACGAGCAGTGCGATCAGGCGAGGGCCATCTGGGGGCTTCCTCCTCTTTCGCCTCTCAAGGAGTAGTTAAGATTGCTTTAACATATTGCTAACATTTCCGTGATAAGGTATTATTCAACAACACGGCAGTTCCTCCGCATAAAGTACCGGTTCCGGATGAGAACGCAGCACAAGGCTCGAGAATCGCCCAAGCGTCACTGGAAAGTCGCGCTACCGCAATAGTCGCAATATCATTCCGGTCAACTGGAAAACCGGTCGGGAGGACAAACTTAACAACGAAAAAAGAGAAGGAGGTGGATCATGGCAGGCGAGTCGCCCGGTTACCCTATAAATATAAGGGCCGATCTGACGGAGCCCCTATCGCGCTGGCTCTGGCTGGTGAAATGGCTTCTCCTCATTCCGCATTACATCATCCTTTCGGTTCTATGGATTGCCTTCGCGGTGGTATGGCTGATTTCACTTTTCGCCATCCTGTTCACCGGCAGGTACCCGCGCGGACTGTTCGACTTCAACGTGGGAGTGCTGCGATGGACGTGGAGGGTCGGCTTCTATGGGTATAACGCGCTGGGGACGGACAGGTATCCTCCGTTCACCATCGAGTCGACGGATTACCCGGCCGACCTGGAGGTAAGATACCCGGAGAGGCTCTCGAAGGGACTGGTACTGATCAAGTGGTGGCTGCTGGCGATACCCCATTACCTGATAGTGGGGGTATTCCAGGGGGGCTGGGGGTGGCGGAATCAGGGGTTGATCGGACTGATGGTGCTCATCGCAGCGGTTATTCTGCTGTTCACCGGTAGATATAATCGTGATTTGTACTCCTTTATTATAGGAATGAACCGGTGGGTGCTTCGGGTGGCCGGCTATGCCGCCCTGATGACCGACGAATACCCGCCCTTCCGGCTAGGGGAATAATAGCACGTATCTCTGATTATTCTAGTGAATCTCTTCAGTTAGAGGTGACCTCGGGGGACTAGGGGTGCCCCCCAGCTTCACAAGTCCCCCATGATTAGGGCATTTAAGGGGTTGATCAGAGGTTCCCTGAACCTGTCACGCTGCTGTCGCCGGACTCTGACGGGACGTTAATAGTTTCAGGATGACTCGGCAGGTCAATTCCAAACCGATCGTACGGAGCAAGCTGGGTACAGCGAAAACGGGCGTTTGCTGATCTAAAAGGGAGGTTGAAATGTGTTGTTTCTTCATTATACCCGGTGCGGGAGCGGCCTTTTTCTTCTGCGCCTGGATCCTCATGATCTTCTGGGGAATCATCGCACCGGATGTAGGGGTCGGTACCATTGGATATGTACAGTCGATGGTGGTAACCATCGGGCTCTGGCTGGTGGTATCGCCCCTTATCAGCAGCGCTTTTAATAAGAGAGGGGATTAGAGCCGGTTTATAGATGGGCCGGGATGGTTTTTCGGGCTGACGGAAAGACTTGACGCGAAGCGTTACATATAACAGAGCTGGGAAATAACAGCAGGGAGGTCTCGCCATGTCGAAACCCGGAGTGAAAAGGAACATCTTCCAGCGGATACTGGGAATCTGCGCAACCAAACCTCCGGCGGATGAGGGCTGCTGGAAACACGAGGACGGGAAAGTGATAGTTGATCTCTCCCGCGCTCCCGAGCTCTCGCAGGAAAATGGCGCTATCCGGCTGGAGGAGAAGGGCTTGCCGGAACGAGTGCTGGTCTTCCGGGGCAGTGACGGCCAGTACCACGCCTTCCGCAACAAGTGTGCCCACGCCGGACGAAGGCTGGACCCGGTACCGGGTGCCGATCAGGTTCAGTGTTGCAGTGTGGGAGGATCACATTACGATTACCAGGGGAAAGTCCTCTCCGGTATGGCAAAGGGGAATGTGAGCACCTACCAGGTAACTACTGAAGACGGCCGGCTTGTAATCCTTCTTCAATAGTTGAGCTGGCGATAAACGTGATTGGATATAGAGAGTCCTTAAAGGCCTGGCAGACCTCTGGATTTCCTCAGGTCGAGCCAGAATGGCTTATAGAGAAAGCTGCCTTCATCCAGCTCGCATAGCTCCTCGAACATATGCCTGGTAACGGTGAAGGCGAGGATGTCCGGTGGCAGCGCTTGCCGCATGGCAAGGTCGGTGGCGCCAATTATGGCCTGCGGTTTGTCGAGGTCATCGAAAAGTGGGCAGAGTTGCATACAACCGGACCCAAACGGAGCGAGTACCCGCGGCGACCCACCTGGCTCGTGGTTGTAGTTCGCCCCGATGATCAGGGCGCTTAGCTGGTCGGGATTGACCAGGAAGGTAACGCTCTTTAAATACAGGTATTTGCCCTCTCTCAGTGGACCGAGCAGCAGGTTCGGATTCTCCGGCCGGTAGGTCGTACTCCAGTCCAGCCACTCGTTCATCAGTTCATGCGAAGCCTTGAGACCTTCTTCGTCCGCCAGGAACTCAACGTATTCCTCCCTCGTAATGGATTCCACGCCAAAGAGCCAGTGAGCGGCACCTCCGCACCCGGCGTTATCCCGCGTTATATGCAGCGTCTCGCCTTTCAGCCATCTTTTGTAGAAGTTGAAGACGCAAACGTGCGTTCCCTGTCTGGGTGTGACCAGCGGCTCGAATCCGGCTGTATCCGGCACGTCATAAAAACCGATAAGGGGAATGTTCAGATCCAGTCTTTTGAGCAGATTTGAAGGGTCAGGCCGCATTATTCACCTCCTGAAAACCTGAACTATATAAAGGGTAACATAAATTGAGGACTATAGCTGTTTCCCGCGGGTGGAGGTGTAGTTCCCACTACCATGAAAACAAAGAAACTGTGACATTATCAATCACCCAATGGGTGAATGGTTTTATAATTGAAATGCTGTTTTCGGATATGAGGTGAAAATAGCATTGCGAAACACTTGCATAGAAGCGTTAGTGACACCGCACCAGCGGCCGTTGTGACGAGCGGAGGAGCATACACCGGAGGGCTACTTTCCATAGCAGTCATAGATTTCAATCCTCACCGGACAGTGGCATATATGCCTTGTACCAAACGACAATTTGTAGTTGCATTCGTGATTCTGAGTACTGTTTACGAACAAACCGTTTTTCTCGATCTTGCGATCAACAGGACAGGCTGGCATCCCACCGTGGTTGATACACCTGAAATCGTAGCTGCATTTAGCGGCGTTATTGATGGCACTATTGCTTACCTGAAACACCATGAAACCCCCTTGGCACCGAAACCCGGCTTAAAAAGACTGCTTATGTACATCCATGGTTGATGTACAATGCATCAATCCCAAATGTTTCGCAATCGAGGTTCTATCCTGTAACAGGATAGAGTAGAATACACCCAAACCTCTTCTTTGTCAACCCTCCGAATTGAATTTGTTAAGGTAACTCTGATCAACCCTTTTTTAATTCCCCGAAGTCACCACTTGTTCAAAGGTTCCATAATTAAGATTCAAATTCCGTTCATGGTTGACTGTTTGACCCCTGTACCGGAAATCGAATAAACTTTATTTTGAATTATCGTAATAAGGAGCTGAAATAAATGCCTCACAGTGAAAGCAAGAAGGAATGGATTCAGAACACCCTGGAGCCTGCTCTGAAGAAGTCTCCGGAAAGGGAAGAGCAATTCCGGGTGACC
>JAWOBX010000057.1:0-11052 GCA_046484125.1 Dehalococcoidia bacterium
GCGCGATCAGGGCACATAGGTAGCCCAGGCATTCGGTGATTCGTAGACCTGGATGCTGTGAATAGATGCCTCGCCCTCTAATCCGGGACTGAACTCCCGATAAATCGTTGCGGCGATGTTCTCCGATGACGGATTGACCTTATCAAAGGGTTGCATCTCGTTCAGGGACGAGTGGTCAAACCGTTCCAGAATGACATCCAGGAGCTTCTTAAGCCCGGAGAAATCGTAAGCCATCCCCGCTTCATCAAGCTCCTCGGCTTCGAGAGTGACGATTACCTCGAATCTATGCCCGTGCAATCGCTCACATTTACCCCGGTAATTGCGTAAAAAATGAGCCGCATCAAAGTGCCTGCGAACTGATACCTGATACATGACCCCACTTCCTTACCTGTTCTGGCGAGTTGAGTTCCCGCAGCAAATCCCTTACTTTCCTGTTAAGACGGACATGAACTAATGAAGGCGCGATTTCAGCCAGTGGAACCAGTACAAAAGCCCGTTCGGCCAGTCGTGGATGCGGAACAACGAGCTCATCTCCATCAATCACCCGGTCCTCAAAGAAAAGGATATCGATATCTATCGGCCTCGGGCCGTTGGGAAACCCGGGCTTTCGCCCCATTCCTGACTCGATCGATTTGGCGAAATCCAGCAACTCGAAGGGATTCAACACCGTATCCGCTCGACAGACCATATTCAGGAACCACGGCTGGTCCGCGTATCCAGCCGGTTCAGTTTCATATATGGATGATAAATCCGTTATTTTCATTCTCTGTGAAAGAGCCTCGAGCGCGTCCTCCAGGTTTAACTCTCTCTCGCCCATATTTGAACCCAGTCCCAGATAAACCCTGTTCATTTAAAATCAATTGTAACACTCCGTTTTATAAACTGCCATAAGGCGAAACCACTCCAAAGCAGATATTCAGAGGATATCAATATGCATCACTCCTGTTTGATGTTGTACAGGGCGGTGATTACTGTTGTTAAACGGTGTGTATATTCACTATAATGGAATCAGCACCATCTCTGGTTTGGTAAGGTCATGTTCGAATCGTTATCGGATAAACTCAATGCGGTTTTCAGCCGGATAAGCGGCAAGGGCAAGCTCTCTGAGAAAGACGTCGATGAGGCCCTGAGAGAAGTCCGTGTAGCCCTTCTGGAGGCTGATGTCAATTTCAAAGTCGCCAAAGCCTTCATCTCAAGGGTGAGGGAAAGGGCGGTAGGAAACGAGGTCCTTGAGAGCCTGACCCCCGGCCAGCAGGTTATCAAGATAGTCAACGAAGAACTCATCGAGATGCTGGGCAGCGACCAGAAGAAGCTGGCCAGGGCCGATTCACCTCCCACAATCATCATGCTGGTAGGGCTCCAGGGCTCCGGCAAGACCACAACCTCATCCAAGCTGGCATTGCACCTTCGGCGTGGGGGCCAGAAGCCAATGATGGTTGCCTGCGATCCATATCGACCCGCCGCTGTTACCCAACTGGTTACGCTTGGCAAACAACTCGATATTCCCGTCTACAGCGATGAGAAAAACAAAAACGTCGTCGATATCTGCAAAAAGGCTATGAAGCGCGCCAGAGAGATAGACGCAACCTCGGTTATCCTGGATACAGCCGGGAGACTGCACGTCGACCAGGGCCTGATGGATGAGCTGGAGAATGTGAGGAAATCCATAAAACCGACTGAAGTGCTCCTCATAGCGGATGCCATGACGGGCCAGGAGGCCGTGAGGATCGCGGAGGAATTCAATTCCAGGGTAGGGCTCACCGGAGCCATCCTCACCAAGATGGATGGTGACGCCCGTGGTGGTGCCGCGCTTTCATTGACTCAAGTCACCGGAGTGCCCATCAAGTTCGTGGGAATCGGCGAGAAATCCGACGCGCTCGAGCCGTTCTACCCGGATCGGATGGCATCAAGAATACTGGGTATGGGCGATATGCTGACCCTGATCGAAAAGGCACAGTCGCAGATCGACGAAAAGAAGGCGCTCGAGCTTCAAAAGAAGGTTCGCAAAGCCCAGTTCAACCTGGAGGACTTTCTGGATCAACTCCAGCAGATCAAGAATATGGGCTCTCTCTCTCAAGTAATAGATATGATCCCCGGCATGTCAAAATTTTCCAGGCAACTGCCCTCAAACGCCGCTTTAGACGACGGCCAGCTTAAGAAAGTCGAGGCCCTGGTCCTCTCCATGACCCCGGCGGAACGTCAGAACCCGGAGATCATCGATGGAAGCCGCAGGAAACGAATAGCCAGGGGCAGCGGTACAACCCCACAGGATGTAAACCAGTTGCTGAACCAGTTCCGCCAGATGCAGAAAGTGATGAAACAAATGAGTTCGGGCAAGATGCGCGGACTGAAGATACCCGGTTTCTAGTTTACTTTCCCTGACGCTTCTATACAGGCGTTGGAGCAATGCTACTTTCCCCTCATTGCTTTACTTAAAAAGCTGATACCCCGCCGCTTGCGGTAGGCTGTTCATAAAAAAACTTGTTCCCCTGTGGTTCACTCGCTTGCCACGAGTGAACCACAGGGGAACTCATCCAGGGATGGAGGGCGGGTAATTAAATGAATCACTATATACAGCCAATTTTTCAGTTATTCACTAATGGTTGACACGGCAACTAATTGTCTTTATACTCGTTGTCAGTGGAAACAAAAAACCGATCGACAACTGAGCGGGCTCTCTTCATCACCAAAAACCTTCTCAGGATAAGCAGCGGACTGCACCGCAATGGCGACCGTATTGCCGGTGAGTACGGCTTAAACCAGCAGCAGTTCGTCGTGTTGAGCGAGATAGTCGATCGCGGCCCTATAAATCAAAAGCAGCTCGTCGGAGAGCTGGTGATCGAGAAATCCAATCTGTCAAAGATAGTCAAAAAGCTGCGTACGCAGCGGCTGATAAGAATTTCCTCTTCGCCAGAAGATGGCCGGACAACCTTTCTGGTCGCCACCCGCAAGGGGAAGACGGTCTGGCATGAATGTATGGAGCAGTTCAGCAACTGGCAGGTCCAGTGGATAGCTCCTCTGACAGAGGATGAAGTCGACGAAACGATCGAAGTACTGGAGCGGCTGAAAGCGCTGCCACTGGAGACGAAGAACTAAGAAGTGAGCAAGGTAGAGCTGAAATTTTTGAAATGATTTTTACACCGGGTCGGGCTTGTGATGTCATTCTGAGAACCAGAATAACACTACGTCACTTCACTTGTGACATTTCACTAACACAAAAAATCGAATGGAGGAAAAGAGATGCCTGATAAGTATGATCTGGTAGTGATCGGGTCCGGGGTAGGCGGGCTCAGTGCCGCCGCACTCGCGGTCAAGAACGGTTACAAAACGCTGGTGCTGGAGAGTCTGGGCCAGGTAGGGGGACGGTATTCCACATTTGAGGTCGAAGGCTGCAAGTGTCTGACCGGCGCATGCGTGATCCATTACTCTGGCTGGGTTCCGAAAGTGTTCAAGGAAGTTGGCGTCCCCCTTGAGCTTCGCGACGCCCAGGATGTTTACTACAACATCATGGGGAATGAATTTCCTGTCCCGCTTGAGAACAGGGTGTCGGCCCTTTTCGATATCTGCAACCGAGTTGGAAGTGCTTCCGGCAAGGCAAGGAACATCGGCGCCGGCATGGTCAAGGAGGTAAGCTCGAAAAAGCTTTCCGGATTCTTCGGGAAAGCGGTCATGAATCCCAAAGACGCCGGAGGCCTGACGGTTCGGGAATGGCTGATGCAATACACGGATGATCCGGTGGCACACGCTCTCTTTGACTCACTTTCCGTCGGCTGGGTAGTAGCTCATTCCTATGAGATACCAGCCTCCGAATATTTCGCCTTCATGGCCACCATGAAGGGCATGAACGATATCGGCCTCTCACCCCAGGGTAACAGGCACAATATGGAGCAGCTCGCCATGTTTGTCAAGAACAATGGTGATATCTGGCTGGGCAGCCCGGCTACCAGAATCAACGTCAGGGATAAGAAGGCCACCACCGTCGTCTGTAAAAAGGAGGGCGGAGAGGAAGTCGAGATCGAGTGCAAAGCGGTTATCAGCAACTGCGGACCCACACTTACAGCCGAACTGGCGGACTGCGCAGACTATACCGAGGATTACCTGCGGGATATGAGGGTCAAACTCCGAGCCATACCAACTGTTATGATGCATGTCGCCAGTGATAAGCCTCTGGCAATGCCGGGCGGTGAACACGGCATGGAACTGGTGGCCGGAATGCGTCGTATTATTGCCGCGGTTCCACTCACTAATACCTGTCCGGAGCTGGCACCAAAGGGCACACTGCTGTATCACTTCGTAGGAATGCCCAAGTCCACCCTGGTGGCCATGGACCCCGAAGAGGAAGTCAGGCAGTGCATGGCGGACCTGCGAGAGCTCTATCCCGATTTCGACAACGTGGCAAAGGTGATCAGCATAGAGCCACGTAACGTCGACGACAATTTGAACTATGGCCGGAGCTGGCAGGCCGCCCCGTATCAGATGCCCAGAGAAACGCCAATCAGGAACCTGTGGTGCGTCGGAGACGGCAACCAGTCGAGGGGTTACGTGGGCACCTCCGGTTGCGCCGAAGGCGCCTGGAAAGCGGTGGACGCTCTCAAGAAAGCCGTCAAACCCTCCTAGTGTCAATCATAAATCGACGAAGTTCGCTATTCCCCTCCCCGATTAAACGATTTCTTTAGAGGCTGGGGGTACGCCCCAGCCTCTAAAGAAATCTCTCTTAATTCCCCCAGGATTGGGGACAGGGATGTTGGGGGACACCCCCAGATTCCCGTAGTCACCACTTGCCTCAAGAAGTTCCTTAAGTGAATGGAAACTATGCAGTTCGATAGGGGGATGGGGAAACGGAGGCTTGAGATGGTGCTATAGCGCCCCGAAATCTACCTCTGTTTTTCGGTATAGACGGACCGTCCGAAAAGCAGTCGGCGTGGTGGTAAATCTGGCAGCGATTTTTTTATTCGATGATGGTTAAACGTGGGTTTAGCTCGAAGCGCGGTTCCTGTATAACCTGGAATCCACAGCCTCGATCGCGCTCTCAATATCCATCTGGATATCAAAGAAACCGGTAACATTTTCGATGGCTATTCGAGGGTTGCCGATAACTTCTCCGTAATTGACAGTAATATACTCCATGTCATTGCGGTTCTCCATCAGCTCAAATGAGAACCGGTTGAGCTTTTCGAATAGTACGGCGTCTTTTTCCCGGTCAATCCCGGCCCCCATTTTCTCCATGGAATTGAGGACTTCATCCATGTTTCGGGTCATGTAGATGATCTTGTATTTTCCGTCGGGCAGGAACTTCAGTCCGTACGCGGTCACTTTGAGCACCTTCCCTCTGTATGAATCCAGATCGATGGTCCCATCCATCAACCGGTTGATGATCTTTCCGCCGGCAAGTTCGTAATAACCTCTGGGATTGTGCTCATCGGGCGGTCTTGATTCGTCAAAGGCCACCGGCATGCCGCCCGCGATCAGCATCTGCATCATCACAGACGTGCCGGAACGCTCCAGACCGGAGACTATGTAATTAGTATAGGGATTCACCATTGAGGATTCCTGTTGTGGCTAGTCCAGATATCCCAGCGCTCGAAGCCGCTTTTTCACTTCCTCCTCATCCTCAGGACTGAAAGGGGTTTCCTCCTCCTCATCGTCATCCTTGAGCACTTCTTCCAGGACGAAGGTTACGTATTCCTCGACCGAATTAAACTCGGTCTCACGTACCCTCTGTTCTATGGCATCGTATATCTCGGCTGGTATGGGAACATTCTTTTTATCACTCACAGGCTATATACTCTCCCTTCTTTAAAGACTCCGGTGCTCCTGATAAAAAATCAATACAGGGATTTCGGTTTGCATTTTGGTTACATTTAATGAAGCCAGCGCCCGGACTCGCACCGGGGACCGACGGTTTACGAATTTCAGCAGTTTTGTCGCTCCAATTTGCGCAAATCTTTCTATCACTCAATTGTACAGAAGGTTTGTTCGTGTTGTCCAGCCAGGATTTTCTATTTGGTCCCCAATTTGGCCCCGATTTCTAACTAGATTAAGTCTGGTGAAGTTTCCTTACTCTGATCAATTTTGGTATACGTGACACTTAAACAAGCAAATAGGATATATATTTGAGTTATTCCGCCGGCCAATACATCCTGACTAAGGGTATCAACACTCTACCTTCATTATCAAGTTTGTCATATCTCCTTCAAGGAGCGCCTCTCGATAAATAGGGTACCACATGGTCAGCCAACAGTGACCTCAGATCGCTAATTACGCTTTCAAGCCTTGGCAGAGGATTCACCTGCTGGCCGAGATCGTTATTCCAATAGCGTTCAAGGTCACTAAAATCGTCCGGAAGGAAATCACCAATATCCGGGATTGGAAGTCCTTTGTGGGCGAGCTTCGTCTCTAAAACGGCCCCTAGCAAATGCAGATCCAGTGTGGACGCCTTGTCACCAAGAAGCCTCCACACGTCATAGTAGTCTCTGGATTTGCCCCTTTCAATCAAGCTACGCAACTTCTCCGCTAGCAGTTCCTCGAGTGGATAAGCAAGCACCGTGTCACCTTTGCCAGGGAACGGATCATTCATCACAACCATAACTTCAGGCTCGAGGCAAACAGGTTCATCAAAGGTAAGATCCATATAAATCATTCCCGGATAGTTTAGTGAAGCCACATACTGGATTCGTATCCTAGCATATCCATCCGGCTTGTGGAGCATCTTGACCGTTAGGCGAATACCTGAATACTCCTCAACCTTACTCTGCCAAGACTCCAGCGCAGAATATAACTCCTCTTTAGCCATATCACGCTTTACGGTAAAATCCAAGTCTTCTGAGTAACGCCAATATGGGAAATAAACCTTGCGTAGAGCTGTTCCTCCTTTGAATACAAGCTCTTTACTTAATTCCGGCACATGGTGAAGGGCATTGAGCACCTCGGTCAAAACATAGTCCTTCTCTAAGACCCCCAGCCCCACTTGTTCCCGATTAGCTAATCGTTGCAATTCCGCTCTCGCTATCATCGTAGCGCTCTCCAGTCGTAGAGTTCATTCTCCCGTATGTTCATAAGAACTTTCCAGCGTTCCACATACCGCCCCTTCGGCGGCGCTAGTGTATCCAATCGGGCATAGCTCTCGCTGATATTTCGACGTAAATGCCTAATAGTCGTTTTTGTCCCATAGTCGAGAGTCTCTAGAAGATAGCCCAATCGCTGTATAGCTGCCCTGTTTCCGTTCTTGCAGGCATAGTTGGCAAGCTTAGCTTGATCGATTTCTTCATTTGCGTAGTATAGAGCTTTCGCAACTTCGGTTACTCCACCACAATATTCGAGCCTATCAAGACAGTCAACGATAGTCTTCTCTCGATCAGAGACTTCAATTCGATATCCATCAAGGTTTACTTCCAGAGTACCGAAGAACTTTCGCTTGGATAGATACACGAACTTGTAGGTTACACCAGACACATCCAGAGAAGACTTTGACTTGCGCTTTGTTGATGCGATAAACACTGTTCTGCTTAACTGTTCCGTGTAGCCATAGTAATTCAGGGCGCTTCTGAAGCCTATGTAGTAGGGATCTACAAGATAAGAGCCAATGATAAATTCGTGCTCAGCCCACTCGCCATCGCGGCCAGCCTCAAAGGGAAGTATCAGGTATTTACCCCTTTCTATACGATGGAGCCAGTGCCTTTTGACGAGAGTCGATAACAGGTCCCTTAGTCCACGATCTCTGGCGCCATATAACTGTGCCGCATCCTCGTAGGTAAAAACACTTTTGTTCCTTCTAGTCAATTCAGTGAGAAGACTACTGCCGGCATCCCCTAATGTTCTTATGTTTTCTGCCATTATGGTGGCCCCCGTGGCGATTATTATAGCACAATACGTCAACTTTTTTGGACTGCGAACCTGACGTTTGGATCATTGCCCAACAAGTTGATCCCAGGTGGTTATAAGAAGCATAAAGGCCCGGATTTAAGCGGTCTGGCAGGATGATCTACTAGTTCGCAATGACTTGGTTTGGTAACAGGTCTTAAGTTGGTTCGTACTGTTTGCTAATGTAAGATCTATTCTATCCCCAACCACGATGGAGCCAGCGCCCGGACTCGAACCGGGGACCGACGGTTTACGAAACCGTTGCTCTACCACTGAGCTACGCTGGCTTGACTTGAATCCGCTGATAACTCAGTAAAGCGCCCTAACAACCCTGTTCAGTATCTTGTGAGCCACTTCGTATTTAGACATCACCGGCAGATTTTCAATCCTCTCGTCAGCGTGCAGGATTATCACCCTGTTGGTATCCGACCCGAAGCCGCTATCGGCGGCGGTTATATCATTGGCCACCACGAGATCCAGGTTTTTCGCCTTGAGTTTCCTGGTAGCATTCTCGATCAGGTTCTCGCTCTCGGCGGCGAAGCCGACTTTGAAAATATCATCCGGCACCTCACCGATTATATCAGTTGTCCTGGTGAGTTCAAGTATAAGCTCATCCTGCTCTCTCTTTATCTTGTTTCCCTCAGTCTTTGACGGCCGGTAATCCGCCACCGCGGCGGCCATTATCAAAACATCGGCGCTACGTGTGCTGGAAAGCACGGCATCCCTCATCTCCTCCGCGGTCTGAACCTCTATCAATTCCACTCCTTCCGGTGGATTTACGCTGGTTGATGCCTTGATAAGTGTCACTGACGCCCCCCTGTCTCTGGCGGCCTCCGCTAAGGCAAAGCCCATCTTCCCCGATGAGTAATTACCTATGTACCGCACCGGATCAATCGGTTCCCGGGTCCCACCGGCACTGATTATCACCTTCTTTCCGGCCAGGTCACCTGAGGAACCCAGCGCTTGATAAATAGCCCCGAGCAGCTCGGGAATCTCCACAAGCCTCCCCGCCCCCTCCAGCCCCGAGGCCAGCCTTCCGCTGGCCGGCCCAACTATAACATGCCCACGGGACCGAAGTTGCTCCAGGTTCGCCTGGGTGGCCTCGTTCTCATACATCCCCACATCCATGGCAGGAGCTATTAAAATGGGGGCACGGGTGGAAAGGACCGTACAGGTAAGAAGATCATCGGCAAGACCGCGGGCCATCATGGCGATGCTGTTGGCGGTTGCCGGCGCTATTACGATAAGGTCCGCTCGTTCCGCCAGCGAGACATGTTTGATGTTGAAATCCGTAACCGGAGCCCACATATCGGTATATACCGGGCGATGGGTGATGCTCTGGAACGAAAGGGGCGATACGAATCTGGTCGCCGGTTCCGTCATAACCACATCAACGGCTACACCCGCCTGGGTGAGCTTGCTGGTCAGGTCGACAGCCTTATAGACCGCGATACTCCCGGTAACTCCAAGTACAATGCACTTTCCTTCAAACATGCTTCCTTCCCAGATTCAATTCATGGATTATCCTCAATCCGACGAGGGTCAGATACTGATCAACAACCTCTATCACCTGTGTCTCCTCCGCGAGCATTTCAGCGTAACCGCCGGTAGCAACAACCCTCGTCTGCGAGCCAAGCTCCCTCTGGATTCGAGCGACGAGTCCCTCAATCAATCCAACATAACCGTAGATGAAACCCGACTGCATGGCTGATACGGTATCCCTCCCGATCACATGCCTGGGACGTATAAGCTCGACGCGCGGCAATTTGGCTGTTCTCTGGAAGAGCGACTCCGTGGCCACCTTGATGCCGGGAGCAATAGCGCCTCCCAGGTAGTCACCCTTTTCCGAGACCACATCAAATGTGGTGGCCGTGCCGAAATCAATCACTATGAGCGGTCCTCCATAAAGATGATGGCCGCCAACCGCGTTCACTATCCGGTCCGGTCCCACCTCGCGGGGATTATCCATCAATATGCTCACCCCTGTTTTAACGCCAGCTTCCACTACCAGGGGGGACGCACTGAGATAGCGCCTGCACACATCTCTGAACACCGGGACCAGTGTAGGACTCACACTGCAGATCACCGCCTCGTCTACATCTGAAGACGAAAGCCCCTGGTATTCGAGAAGCGCAAGAAGAACCATCGCGTACTCGTCCATCGATTTATAGACATCAGTTGCCAGGTCCCATTTGGTCCTTAGCTTGCCTTTCTCGAAAAGTCCCACATCAATGCTGGTGTTTCCGATATCGATTGCCAGTAACATCCGTTTATGCCTCGTTCAGTTAACACATTATAACGAACTTGGACCGGGATGACAAATCCAGTGTAACGTCCTGTAAATAACCGGTCTTTCCCTGGTATTAAGTGTACGCGAATACTTTAGCCTTGCTCCCACTATCCACCCGACGCTGACTAACCTGGCAACCCCGATCAATCCCTTTTAATTCCCCATTCTTATAACTTATAAGAAATTTCGAGTCCAGGAGATAACCTCAGGCCTCCCCGAAGTAACCACTTGCCCCAAAAGGGTCCCTAAATGAACGCACATTAACCTCGACTTTTTAGTGAAGATATAAGAAGACAGAATACGCTGTAACTGTAACCCGGGAAAACGTTATTTTCCGCCCGATATTTATAAATTGGCCAAAAAAATAGGCCCTAGGGCCCATGACATCCGAAATACCGCATGCAATACTTTTTACCGGGGCGCTTTTTCACCAAGAAACTGGTATGAGAGCCGGAACGAGAGAGATTAACGGCCATCATACCGAATACCAGGCTAAACAAAGCACCCGGTGAACGCTCCCGTCGCCTATTATTGATTATCGCTATGGAAGGGATTTGGCCAATGAAGATTACAGGTCGCGGACAACTAAGTTCAAAAATCCACAAATTCTCCAGTTTAATCATAACGCTGCTTCTGATATTCGGATTAATTCCACCCCTGGTTACTGTGGCGGAAACAGGCCAGAACGAGAACGAACCCCCGGTGGCCGATGATGATATTTATGAGGTAGTTCAGGGCGGAAAACTTGACGTGAACCCGCCCGGTGTGCTCTCAAATGATTATGATTCGGATAATGATATCCTGACAGTCACCCTTATAAGCGAGCCATCCAGCGGAAGTATAACTTTCAACTCCAACGGCTCCTTTATCTATACCCACTCAGGTGTTGATACCGCAACAGA
>JAWOBX010000084.1:0-7861 GCA_046484125.1 Dehalococcoidia bacterium
TTTCGCCGGGAATACAGGAAGAGTAGATTTCCCCGGTGGTAGCGGTAAACAACTGAAAGAAAGCATAAATGCCCTCTCAAAGCTGAACGCGGAGCATCTTCTGCCGGGACACATGGGGATAGTATCTGGTGCCGAGAAAGTCCGGCAAAATTTCGAATTCGTTCGCAAAAACGTCTTCCCCTGGCTTTGAAAAGACTGTATAATCCTCCACAACCACCAAAAATACCGACTGAGGCAGGAAACGATGAAAGCATCCAGCAAGTTCGGAATCCTGTTACTGGCGATACCTCTGATCACCTTATCGATTGCCGCGGCATGTTCTTCCGGCGACGGAGAAACACCGGAGCGGACGCCGCCTGAGACGAAAGCAACGGCTACGAGTCACGAAACCACCGGCGGAACAGCAATCTGGACTGGCAACCCGGTTGTCCGGACGGAATACGGGAAGGTAAAGGCCACAGAAGACGAATCCGATACCTGGGTCTGGAAGGCGATACCATACGCCGAGCCACCCCTTGGCGATCTTCGCTGGAAAGCCCCGCAGGATCCCGAAAGCTGGGAGGGCATACGTGAGGAAACGAAGTTCTGCCAGGCTTGCCCTCAATACGACCCGATCACGGGGGACTCAGTGGTTGGGAGCGAGGACTGCCTCTATCTTAACGTCTGGCGCCCGCAATCGGAAGAAACCAATCTACCCGTTTACGTCTGGATTCACGGAGGCGGTAATTCCACAGGTTCCGCAAACCAGGTACCCACTTACTATGGTACAAGTGTGGCACAGGAATCTAACATGGTTTTCGTCTCACTTAATTACCGGCTTGGGCCCCTCGGATGGTTTACCCATCCCTCGCTCAGGAACGGCGATCAACTGGATGATTCTGGTAATTACGGTACACTGGATATCATCAAGGCGCTCGAATGGATTCAAGAGAATATCGAAGCCTTCGGCGGAGACCCCAACAGTGTGATTGTGACCGGTGAATCAGCCGGCGCCGTAAACGTCTTCTCACTTTTAATGTCGCCGGCAGCCGAGGGATTTTTCCACACGGCCATGGCCCAGAGCGGAATGGCTGTTTCAACCCCTGTGGTAGAAGGGGAGAAGAGCTCCAACGATGTAATCCTTACTCTCTTGATCAATGACGGATTAGCGGATGATAAAGAGGAGGCCCGGATATACCTTGAGGAGACCCCCGATACCGAAACGGCAGCCTATCTCAGGTCGAAAACTCCTGACGAAATCCTTGGCTGCTATGAGCAAAGGGGATTCGGCCTGCTGGCTCTCCCACATATATTCCGGGATGGTGCCGTCATCCCCGCGGAGGGAACAGGCACATTTGAGAATTGCACATATCCGAATAAAGTCCCGCTGATCCTGGGAAGCAACAAGGAAGAACTAAAGATGTTCCTGTTCATGAATCCGGCATTTGAGGGCAGGGACGAACTCTATCAGATAGTTACCAGTTATGGCAGCGACCTGTGGAAGGTAGCCGCCGTGGATGATGTGGCCAGAAAAATCAGCCAGTGCCCGGAGCAACCCCCGATATACGCGTATCAGTTCAACTGGGGAGCGGGGTGGGAATCCGGCGAAAGCCCTATTCCAGAGCCATGGGACCTGAAGATCGGCGCGGCTCACTCGCTGGATATACCCTTCTTCCTTGGCAATCCATGTTTCAACGTGATTATGACCAACTGGGTATTTACTGAACAGAACCGGGCTGGAAGAGAGGCTCTATCGAGTGCCATGATGGCCTATGTCGCGGAATTCGCTCGCACAGGAAGTCCGGGCAAACCGGCTGCCAACCTGCCTGAATGGAAACCATGGGCCAACGAACCTGAAAAGCCAAAATGCATAATTTTCGACGCGGATCTTGATAACGCAAAAATAGAGATGTCAAACGTGGAATTCACCGAGACGGGGATTATAGACAGGATGAAGTCCGAAGTCCCCGAATCGCTGCTAAGCGAGGCGCTAAATTTCATATCGTCTGAATGGACCGTCTCGCACCTGCTTAACGACGATTAGGAAGTTTTAAACATTACGAATTGCAGGATGGTGCCAGCCCGTAAATAACCAGACTTTCGCTGAAAGTAATTGTACGCGAATACTCACCCCTTATCCCCACCACCTACCTGTCGCTGACTACTCCGTTAGCGCGCTAGCCTTCATCATAAAACAACGCTTCCATCTTGACGAATTCGCGACCCTGTTTGATTACGCAGCCACAATGTGTGAACCCGCATCGCTCGAAGCATTCCTGGGCTCTTACATTCCAGGTGAGAGTATGTAAAGATATCCGCCGCAATCCCAGTTCCCGCAGGATATATCTGATGAGTGTCTTGACAGCATCTGACCCATAACCTTTGCCCCAGTATGAACGATCACCGATCATTATGCCGAGCTCGGCTTCCTGCGCGTGCATATCTATGTTATAGCATGTGCAATTGCCTATATGCTCTCCCTCCATGGTCTCGATGGCAAACTGGATTTTACCCGTATCGGCCAGTCCGTGGGGATACTCAATCATATATACCGAGTAATCCATGGGATACGGCTCCGCAGCATCAAGCCGCATCAACTCTCGATCAGTGGCCCAGACATAGTCCTTCTGAGCGTCAGCGATATACTTTTCCCTCAGAACCACCTTCTTTCCCTGGAGCCGCTTCATCTTTTCTTCCTGTGGATAATTGCATGTATTCTAGACGTTATCAAACCGGTATGTCAACCGGAATGTTCGGCCCGACAAAAGGCGATTGATCTGGATGTATCCTCTCAACGGCGGTTCCCCCCGCCATGTAAAAAGAGCTCTTCAGATTGTGAAAAGCGGAATATTTCAATTAATCAGCCGCCCGGGAGTAAATGAATCCGCGGCCGAGCAGAAGTTCCCCGGATATTGACAAAACCCAGTGGAAAGGGTATATATAAAGCACTCTTTTACCAACTGGTCGCACTTACTTATAGGTCCATACCGGGTACCTCGAACAAGACCAGCGATCAATGTGAATTGGTTCCGGATTCAAAATACAGTCCTTAAAAGTTACTTCGAACGAAGACGGCCTTACTCCGCAACCACCTTTTACCCGGTCAAAATAGCCGTAGGAGATGGGGCGATAAAATATATATACCTTAAGACGATCATCTCTATCCCGCCCTGGGAGGCACTGGCAGAAGGCCGCCCTCGACCTCTCCGTTCTCCAGCAGGTGCCTCTAAAAATCAACCACCGGAGCCCGATATGGATCACCAGCCCGGCAATCGAGTGAACGCCGGGCTTGGCCTGATAGAAATCAACCCCTCGAAGGGGGGTCAATAGCATGGTTCTCGACAAAAACGGTCCCGGGGCAGTACCTGTTCGACTTTGATCACAGGAGATGACTCCTGCCGGGGGTTTTGGGGGTGTCCCCCAACACAAACTTCCCCCAAGACTGGGGGACCGAGTGGGTTGATTTGAGGTTTTTGCAGACAACACCATCTTTGATCTCAGGCAAAGCAGGGAGCATTATATGGAACCTTACTAAAGGAGGCGATTATTATGGTGGAAATGCCCGCAAAGTGGGATGTCGAAGCGGACGTGGTAGTACTCGGCACCGGCGCGGCCGGTCTAACGGCGGCGATAACCGCCCACGACGAGGGGGCGAAGGTCTGCCTGGTAGAGAAAGCTCCCATGGTAGGAGGAACCACCGCGTTTTCCGGCGGAGTCCCCTGGATTCCCAACAATCACCACTTCAATGACGTGGACTACGGTCAGGGGACCGATTCCAGGGAAGACGCGCTTACCTACCTCAGATTTCTAGCCCGCGGACAGGTCAGGGATGAAATCCTGGAAGTCCTGGTCGACAACGGTCCGGAGATGATAAAGCACATTGAGGATAATACCGACCTCCAATTCATCTGGTCGGGGCAGCCTGACTACCATCCGGAGAAACCGGGGGCCAAGAGGGCGGGGCGGAGTCTGGGTCCTCCCGCGTTTGACAGCAACACCCTGGGAGAATGGAAAAACAAAGTCAGGCTGGCGCCCATATTCTGCCTGCCGCTCTCATGGAACGAGATCGAAGAGGCCAACTCCCTGGTGTTCCCAACCAGGCTGGATTACGAAGAGATCGGGAGAAGGATGACCGATGGGATTATGGGGATGGGCATGGCTTTTATCGGATACCTCCTGAAGGCCTGCCTGGAAAGGGGAATCGAACCCCTTCTGGAGACAGCCGCAAAGGAGTTGATAACCCGCGATGAGAGGGTAGTCGGGGTACGGGCTGAGAGGGGAGGGGATAGCTTCTACATATCGGCCAGAAAAGGTGTCATTCTGGCATGCGGGGGGTTCGAATGGAATGAGGAACTCAAGGCCAGATTCCTCCCCGGTCCCACCCCCCTCCCGTTGAGTCCGCCCAGTTGTGAAGGTGATGGTCTTAAGATGGCCATGGCTCTCGGCGCCGATCTCGGTAACATGACCGGCTACTGGGGAACACCCGCCTCGTTGATTCCCGGAGAGGAATGTGACGGAAAACAGTTAACCCGGCTTACGATCGGTGAAAGACAACTGCCCCACGCCATGGTGGTTAATCGCTATGGAAAGCGGTTTATGAACGAATCGCACAATTACAACGACATAACCAAGGCATTCGGTGTGTTCGACGCAAACGATTATGAATATACCAATCTCCCCGCCTGGTCGATCTTCGACCAGCAGTTCCGTGAAAAATACGCGGTACTTACGGTAATGCCGGGTATGCCGACTCCGGAATGGGTGACCGAAGCCGATACCATCGAGGAACTGGCAAAGAAGACGGGCATCGATCCGGAAGGGCTCACATCAACCATCGGACGATTCAACTCCTTCGCTCGGGAAGGTGTGGACAGCGATTTCCGCCGCGGTGAAAGTTACTATGACCAGTGTGTCGCCGACCCTACCAACACCCCCAACCCATGCCTGGGTACCATCGAGAAACCTCCCTTCTATGCCATGCCCGTCTATCCCGGAGCACTGGGAACCAAAGGCGGACCGGTGGTAAACAGGAACGGTCAGGTAATGCATGTTTCCGGGAACGCCATCGAGGGACTCTACGCCGCGGGCAATGCCATGGCCGGGGTTACCGGTCCCGGCTATGGCGGGGCGGGGGGGACCATAGGTCCAGCCATGACCTGGGGGTATATCGCCGCCAGACACGCGGCCGGATTAAAGAAATAGAGAGTGGATTAACGTAGTTTCGAAGGCTAAATCCTTTCGGAAATGATGCTTGAGAGGGGGTATTGTATGGAGACGATTGCGCAGCTTTATGACCTGAGCGGAAAGGGGGCGGTGGTGACGGGCGGGGCTATGGGAATAGGGAAGGCCATCGCACTGCGCCTGGCGGAGGCCGGGGCTTCGGTTATGATTGCGGACGCTGATCTCGATTCAGCCAGGCAAACCGCCTCTGAGATTCAGTCCAGTGGGGGCTCAGCCCGGGCGTTCGAAGCCGACGTACGTAATCCAGATGACGCCCAAAATACCGTACAGGCTACCGTCGAGGCTTTCGGCAATCTATCAATCCTCATCAACAACGCCGGCATCTATCCAATTTGCCCGGTGATGGATATCACGGAAGATCTGTGGGAAAGGGTTCTGAGTATAAACCTCAAAGGTTCCTTCATCTTTTCTCAGGCAGCCGCCGAGCAGATGATCAAAGGAGGGGCGGGAGGAAAGATCGTCAACATGGCCTCCATCGATGCGTTACACCCCAACGGGTCAGTCGCGCACTACAATGCCTCCAAGGGAGGGCTGCTCATGCTGACAAAGGCGCTGGCGCTGGAGCTGGCCCCGCATGGCATACTTGTAAACGCCGTTGCTCCAGGCAGCATCATAACACCGGGCACCGAGAACCTCAGGGACACCATCAGTCAGGCAATGGGCATTAAACCGGAGGATATCCTTCAGAACTTCCTGCCACGCATCCCGCTCGGCAGAATGGGTGAGCCCGATGATGTCGCCAGGGTGGTTCTCTTCCTGTGCAGCGGCGCGGCGGACTACATAACAGGGGATGTTCTGGTGATCGACGGGGGATTCCTGCTCTCGTAGTCAGGGGCAAAACAGCATCGGTTGGGACAGAATTGATTCCGGGAACCTGAACCGCCGCTCTTATACTCAAGTATTCCCGAATCCTGGACGAAAATAATGGTCACAGAGATCGAACCACTATCACAAAAAGGGGGCTACATGGATAAGCTGGAGGGTAAAACCGCACTGGTTACCGGGGCAGCCGCAGGGATCGGACGAGCTACCGCGCTCGCTTTCAGCGTGGAGGGGGCACGAGTTATAGTAGCCGATGTCGACAGCAACGATGGGGAAGAGACGGTTGAGATGATCAAGGACAGGGGAGGGGAGGCTGTATTCGTACCTGCCGATGTCTCAAGGGCAACTGACGTTGAGGCGCTGATCAATAAGGCCGTGGAGGCCTACGGCAGAATAGATTGTGCCGCCAATAATGCCGGTATAAACGGGGATGTGGCATTAACCGCCGACTGCACCGAAGAGAACTGGGACCGGATCGTCAGTATCGACCTCAAAGGCGTTTGGCTGTGTATGAAGTATGAGATCCCTCAGATGGTCAAACAGGGTGGAGGGACAATAGTCAACACCTCTTCGATGGGAGGCCTGGTTGGGTTCGCCAACGGGGCTCCCGCCTACGTCGCCGCCAAACACGGGGTAATAGGCCTGACCAAAACCGCCGCCCTCGAATATGCCGCCAGTGGCATAAGGGTGAACGCGGTATGCCCCGGCATCATTCATACCACCATGATAGAAGGACTTCTACAGAGTATGCCCGATGTTATGGCCAGCCTCAGCGCGACTACCCCGATGCAGCGAATCGGTCAGCCGGAGGAGGTCGCCAGCGCAATCGTATGGCTCTGCACCGGGGAGGCTTCTTTTGTCACCGGGCATGCTCTTTCCATCGACGGGGGGTTCGTAGCTCAATAAGATAAACGGCATTGTTCCAGGAGGAAGGTACCGACGGTGGCGGTATGCAATACGGCAGAAACTTGTTTTTGAGTCGCCGGTGAAACGTTTCCTCTAAGCGCCAGATGGGTCAGGAATTGTTCGACTTCTGGTTCTCCGTCAACAAAATCTCCCTTTTTCTTAAAGATTGTGATGTTTTGAGTATCTCCTCATCCATTCACAATACGTCCGTTCGGTACTGATCGAATATCATTTAAGTCTGATGATCCTTCGGACTTCGTCTAACAGTGTTTTCCCATTTCGGGTTGACATTTCACTCTCATATACTGTATTTTCAGTGCAAAGTATGCGCCTGGCAGGTACAGATTCGGAGCCTGCGGCAATGATAAAACACATTGCTCTGATAACGCGATAATTCAGGCGCTATCCAGGTTAAAACGCCTTGATATCATGGGGTATTAGCAATCAGCAGTGCAAATATACCTGATATTTCAGGCGCTTAAAGCGATTAACAGGGCAAAATGCCCTGTTAATGAATGTTTGGGTTGCTGTTTTCGAATGACGCAAACAGGATCAATGTGATACGATGTGCAAAACAAATAGAAAACGTTCGACACTTGAAATACCCGACGAACTCGATATTCTTTCTGCTATGTGGGTGTTGTCCTGTAATGACGAAAATCCATTGATGGCGTACCAAGGGATCATCTATAGATTGGGCTTACCTCCGAATTATGACGTGGAAAACCTTGTAAAACCTCGCGCTGATTTATTCCGTCGCAAAGTGACTTCTTCTAGATTAGAGGAATGGAAGCAGGAAATGCTCGCTGGGAAGCGAATACCAGCATGGATCAAAGCTATTCATGATGAAGACACTCGCCGAAAGACAATTCAATCGCTATCTCCAGACGATATTTTTCGAAGCCAATTTCGC
>JAWOBX010000033.1:0-15016 GCA_046484125.1 Dehalococcoidia bacterium
CCAGGACGGGATAGCGCATGAGCGCCGGGGAGGAGGCCAGGCTGACATCGACCAGGTTATAGTCAATGCCGTTATGTTCGAGCAGTTCTCCTGCCGCGGAGGGGAAGCCTCTGGCCAGCACGGCCACGTCGGCGCTGGGGGAGGCCGCTACCGCGCAGGGGGTGCCGTTCCCACAGGGAGTGCCCGGTTCGCTGATCTGGGAGGACTGAACGAAAGGCTGGTCGCTGGAGAGGTCGAAGGTTTCGTCCGGGGTGTGGTCTCCGGCGGGGTGCCTGTACCTGGCATAGTTCCTGTCGGCGCATGAGACTGTGAATTTTTTCATTCCCTCCTTCTTTTTATGATAACTGTATTCGCAACCGCCGCCAGCTTCCCCACAGTCTTTTATAGTCATTCCTTCTCGCCATGATCCGGCGAATCCTTCTTTATCTCTTTCACAATCTTTTAGAACCAGGTCATCACCTTCGCAGACCATCTCGTAGTATCCCCAGCTATAGCAATGGTCACCGCCGCCGAATATATTATATGAACCACCGCCTGGCCAATTCTTTCCAAGACTATACTTTAGTGCTGATGCATTAACCTCTGCCCATTTAAAGGTTTCTCCTTGTAAAATATCTGATGCCTTCCCGCTAGCGGTTTCAAGTATATCGAAGTATTCGCCAGTGACCTTGAGGACCGGTTTCATTTCCGGCGTTTTGAAGACCTTCTTGAACTTATCGACGAAGTCAGAAAGAGCGCCTGCTATGATTTCCATATCCTCGGCGTTATCAGCCTGGTCAGAACCCACTCCTTTTTCTGCGAGGGCACCGACCTGGTCCAGAGCCGTCTTAAGGTCCGTCAAGGCGCTCACTAAATCAGGGTTTTCCTGTATCAACTCAATCGCATCAGCTAGTGCCGGGTTCTTATCAGCGATTTCCTCCAAAGGCTTGATACTGTTATGCTGATCAAATATGGTATCGGTCACCGGATAGAGAACGCTCACCAGCTTCCATACCTTTAGCCCGTCCGATCCCAGTATCTCATAAAGCTGCTGAAGGGCGACTCTCTCGGCAAAAGGATGACACTGGGAACTATCCTCTTTGCAGGTCGTGACTATTGAGTGAAACTGCCCCATAAATCTATCAAAGGTATAATCGGGTTCGTCTTCATCTTCATCCCCGTAATCATAACATGAAACAGTACCAGAGCCTGCAATCAGGGAAATGACAATAGCTATCAGAAATATCCTTTTGACCACCGAGCCGATCTTCATTCAAAACCTCCTCATTAAGTAAATTAATCTGGCACTGATCGATAAAAATCGTGATTCACGGTTGAGTATCAACACATGTCACAATTGAAACTAAGAAAAAACCACTTCAAAAGAACCTACATATGCATTACTATCCGATGCAGAATTAACTAATCCTCCATATTTCCAAGCGCATAGAGATAGCCGACTGAATCCCAGAAATATATGTCTTTTCTATTACCTATAGCCGGAGAGGAGGAGTAGACAATCCCGGTTATGTTATACTTCCATTTCAAGGTCCCGCATCGGTTTACGGCATAGAAATTTAACCCGCCGCAATAGATGACGCCGTTAGTGTCAATTGCCGGAGAAGAAGTAATCGGAGGCCGGTGCCCACCACCATTTTCTGGAAGTGGTTCATGGAAGCGCCATTTGAGGCAGCCTTCGGGGTTCAGAGCGTAAAGATACCCATCATTGCAGCCGAAGTAAATGGTGCCATCCGACCCCACCGCTGGCGAGGAGCCGACTCCGGCGGATGTATCATAACTCCACTTCAGCGTCCCATCCGGATTGATAGCGTGAAGACAGCCTTTAATGTAACCGGAACCGGAGCCGACATAAATCGTTCCATCCGGCCCGATTGCCGGGGAGTCCCAGATCTGTCCTCCTACATCAACACGCCACTTTAGTGTTCCGTCAGGGTTCAGGGCATACAAATTATCATCCATAGACCCTATGTAGATAATGCCGTCCTCTCCAATAGCCGGTGAGGCATCTCCTCCACCCCATTCGTATTTCCAGCGAAGGTTTCCATCCGGCTCGACAGCATATACATATAGATTGCCGTCTACACCGTCAGACGCGAAGTATATAGTGCCATCCGGGCCAATTGCCGGCGAGCAATCGTTGTACACTCTGGATGTCTCGAATCGCCAATTGAGCTTACCGTCTGGGGTAAGGGCGTAAAAATAGCCGCTATCACACAACGCATATACCGTTCCGTCCGAGGCAATGGCGGGCGTTGCGGAAACCGGGCTCCCCGTATCGTAGGCCCATTTCCTCGCTCCGTCCGGATTTATGGCTACGATCCCATTCTTTTGGGACCCAAAATAAATCGTCCCGTCAGCGCCGATAACCGGTGAGGAGATGTTGTAAGGTGCGTCACCGTAGCGCCAGAGAAGCTCCGGGGTATCGGGACCCGCATAAGCGCTCTGGCCGGTGCGGCGGTTATCCCTTCGGTGCATGGGCCAGGGGCTGTCGGCAAGGCCCTCGCCGGGTGGAGCAACCGTTGCCGATGGATCTGTTGTATAATCACTATCATCACATTCGGAATCCCCATTACCGCTACATGCGGTCAGTGGAAGCAAGGGAATAACCAGCGCCAGTACCAAAACCAAAAGCAAAACCTTTCCAAATCGGTTGAATTTAATAAATTTCTTCACTTTTCACTACCTCCTGTCCTGACGGTATTATTAATATTTCGCCGAACCATCTTACTGGATTTCAAAAGCTTAATGGTGGAGGTTAACATAGATTTACACCGGTGTCAACAGATATTGTTTACAATTTGATCTATCTTTCGTTTCCCTTTCTGTCAGCAAAATCTCCGCGTTCTCCGGCCAGGCGGTGAAGTAGCCATCCACCTTTATATCCGACATCAGCCGGTTCTGGCCGGCCAGAAGGGGACTGTAGGAGCTCAGGTTGGTGGAGCGCCAGCGGCAGCTTATATCCTGCTGGTAGCCTTTACCGTCAAGGTTCCCTCCCGGAAGAGCCCGGTACTCGGGGCCGTAGGCCTTGTCCATGGCGATTATCACACCTCCGGCGCCGGCGTAGCTCTCCAGGGACCTCTTGAACGAGGGGGAGGAGTCCATGCCATACAGTCCGCCTGAGGGGATGACCAGGACGGGATAGCGCATGAGCGCCGGGGAGGAGGCCAGGCTGACATCGACCAAGTTGTAATCTATTCCGTTATGCTCCAGTAGTTCTCCCGCCGCGGAGGGGAAGCCTCTGGCCAGCACGGCCACGTTGGCGCTGGGGGAGGCGGCTACCGCGCACGGGCTGCCGTTCCCGCATGGGGTGCCCGGTTCGCTGATCTGGGAGGACTGAACAAGGGGCTGGTCGCTGGAGAGGTCGAAGGTTTCGTCCGGCCAGTGGTCGCCGGCGGGGTGCCTGTACCTGTCGTATACTTCGTCGCTACATTTGACAATGAATTTTTCCAATTCCTCTCTCTCTCCCCTGTAGTCGTATACGCAGCCAGCTTCCCCGCAGTCGTGAATGACCTTCTCCTTCGCCCACGAGCCGCAAAAATCCCCTCGATCTCTGCGGCATTCTTTCAAAACCAGTTTATCTCCCTCACAGGCACTTTCCCAGTATCCCCAGCTCACGCAGTAACCTTCTGCGTTAAAGAGGCCGGGTTTTCCTCTAAATCCCCTACCAGTATCTCTCTGGGGCCATAACTCGGGATCGTATCTTAATGTCTCAATATTATATGCTGACTTGAGAAAACTAAAACCACCGGTAAAGTTGCATATTCTGTCGAGCGCATCATTGAATGCCGTAAAAGGTCCCAGGTATATATCGATAGCAATCTCTATACCGCTTAGCGAGGGATATCTCCCTAATCTTTCATCCAAGTCTGCCAAAAGCTCAGTTTCGTCTTCGAAGTAATTGATTATATCCTCTCCTGAGACTGGCGGAGTTGGCAGGGGGCCATTCTCAGACATGGCCTGGTTGGCCTTTTCCCGCCAGGCCATAAAATCCGGATCGTCCTCCAATTCTTCTATGTATTCCTCAGCTTCAATTAACGGTCCGATAGCCTTACGATCAATGATTTGATTGAGTTTATTGATGTCTTCATAAGTACTAGCTATATACATCCAAACGAGGACAGGATTCTGGTCAAATGCCCTGTAGAGTTCGCATAGAGCAACGCGGTCCGCGAAAGGGTGGCACTTCCCTTCACCGCACTCTGATATAATTGTATCAAACTGATTAAGGAACTTATCGGAAGAGTAGCTTTTACAGCCATCTCCATCACCTCCGTCGCACGCCGGAAACACAGAAACCAAAAAACACACCACGAGTAAAACCACCAAAAATGACATGACCTTCATGCGCAACCCTCCTTCAGAAGAATGATTAAATGATTTCAAGAACCTCTTTAAACATGGGCCCACTTGCTATTGTAAGTGACTCTGAGAAGCCATCCGAATATAGCTTAAATGAATGGACATAAGCTTAATACCTTTAAAATAAGCTTTGCGGTTTCTCGCATTAACTGTCTAGAAGTAATTGACAGGCAACTTCGATCTTAGCAACCGAAATAAACCCAAATTATTCGTTTGTGCGTAAAGCATATAAATAGTTGGAACTGCTTACAAGAATGGTAC
The DNA here is from genome assembly GCA_046484125.1 of Dehalococcoidia bacterium. Classification (GTDB taxonomy): domain Bacteria; phylum Chloroflexota; class Dehalococcoidia; order SZUA-161; family SpSt-899; genus JBGLNL01. Next base: position 4,621 of record JAWOBX010000033.1, read on the forward strand.
CGTTAATATCAATTGCTGGAGGAAATACAATGCTGCCATTTGTTCGGTAGCGCCACTTGACTGTGCCATCCTGACCAAAGGCGTACACGTATCCATCAGTAGTTCCGTCGTAAATGGTACCATCAATACCAATTATCGGGGGAGCACTGAAATTACCCCATGTCTGGTGTTTATACTTCCATTTAGTTGAACCATCAGGTTTGAGCGCATAGAAGCATCCCTGATCGTCACCAACATAGATTGTGCCGTCATTTCCGACCGCTGGCGAAGGGCCTAATGGGATACCAGTAGAAGTTGTTTGCTTTTTCCACTTAAGTGACCCTTCAGGTTTGAGAGCGTAAAGGTGCGTTTTACTGCAAACATAAATGATGTTGTCCGGGCCGATTGCTGGTGTCGACTTGACACCAGATTCAGTCTCATAAGACCATTTCAAAGAACCGTCGGATTTGAGAGCATATATGCGATTATTTTCTGAACCATATGAACCAAAGTATATGGTGCCGTCTTCCCCTATTGCAGGGGCTGCAAAGATTGCGCCCTCTGTCCCGTATCGCCATTTGAGAGTGCCGTCAAGGCCGAGGGCGTAAATATAACCATCATTAGAACCAACAATAACGGTTTTTTCATTTCCAACCACTGGGTAGGAACACGGTCGAATCCAGCCTTTTGTCTGATAGCGCCATTTCAGGGAGCCATCGGCGTTCACAGCGTACAGGTTTTGATCGCTTGATCCAATATAAATGGTACCGTCAATCCCGATTGCTGGTGACGCAACAATCGACCCATCTGTTTCATATCGCCATTTTAATGAGCCATCAGGGTTTATGGCATACAGGTGATGGTCATCTGAGCCGATATAGATCGCGCCAGCAGGTGCAACTGCAGGGGAACTAACAGTTAGGCCTCCTGTTTCATAGCGCCACTTAAGTTCCGGAGACGGGAAAGAAGGCTCATCATCCCCACACGCACCAAAGGGAATAACCAGCGCCAGCACCAACAAAATCAAAATCGAGAGCTTTCCAAATCCGTTATTTATAAAATTCCTCACTTTTCAGTTCCTCCTGTCCTGCCTGTATTATTAAAACTTCCCCGAAGCATTCTAACTGGATGTCAGAGCTTTAATGTTAGAGGCTAACATGGATTTACACCAGTGTCAATAGGTAATTTGTTAAAATTTGTTTACAGTGTTGATTTATCCATTGCTGCCATATATGTCAACAGTATTTCTGCATTCTCCGGCCAGGCGGTGAAGAAACCATCCACGTTTAAATCTGACACCACAGAATCCTGCCCGGATAGTATCGGGTGGTATGTACTGATGCCCACTGACCTGTTACGGCAATTCTCATCCTCTAAATACCCAAATCCAGATAATTCCCCGCCAGGGAGGACACTGTATTCATATCCTCGAGCCTGGGAGAATACGATGATAGTACCGCCATACTTGACATACTGCTGCAAACTGGATCGAAGGGAAGGCAAGGAATCCAGCCCGTAAAGCCCGCCCGATGGAATAATCAAGACGGGATACTCAAGAAGTGATAGTGATGAAGCAAAGCCTACGTCTACCAGGTCATATTCTCTGCCCATGGAATACAATAACATTCCGGTCCCTGTTGCAAATCCACGATTCAGAACGGCGATTCTTGGGGTAGTCGCACAACACGTTCCGGATATATCTATTGGAAGTGACGGGGGAACCGAAACGTCATAGGTATCATCCGGGTGAGTTTGCCCGGGCTGTGCATGCGCTCCCTGTGGCGGTTCATCATTACTATAATCCGGATCGACGAGGCTCTCTCCTTCTCTAAGCTCGGTCACATATTGGCCGGAATCATCGTCGTCGTACCAAATCCTCGTTCCTTCATTAACACATGCTGCGCCAACTACCCATTTGGTAGCATCATCCTTCACATGCTCACATGACCCTTTTTGCTTTCCGCATTCCGGGTCCGTCACCTTTGACGAGACTTCATCGCCATAATAGGCGCCTTCCTTCTTTACGCACTTCGTTTGGTAAATATCGTAACAATCGTCACACCAGCCTACCCATGACAACGTGCAATCGCAGTGGTGTTTCTCGCAGGCATAGGTTTGGCCCAAATCCCAATGGAAGCATTTGCCATCCCCGCCGAACGGTGCTTCTTGAAACGCCGCATTGTCTCCAGGCCAACGTCGCCAGCCATCAAGGTCCTGGGGGTCCGAGGATGGATCATCTGTTAGGGCTGAAATGTTTTCGCCCTTAGCTGACACTCCCATATCCGCTTTTAACTGATCGCACCGTCCCAGCAGTGTAGCTGCGGGCCCGAAAACAAACCCGGAGAAATAAGCGCTAACAAAATTCCAATCTGCGCTGCCCCCAATCGATAGTATCCCGTCAATCGCACCGAAGGCGTCTTGGAGGGCCCCGATCTCGTCGCCGGCCTTATGGTAGCTCCAAAGGTTGGCAAACGTCCTTATCATTTCAACACCCTGAAATGCCTTTGCTATGTCACTGAGTCTCTCATTAATCTTTCCACGTATGGCTCGTGTTCTTTGCTTGTACTTGTTCCATTGCTCTCCAAAGGTGTATTCACCGGTCGAATCGGCGACTTTATCGATGATTTCATCAGCCAGATCCTTTATTTTCCCCTTGATCTCATTACACGCCGTGAGTGCAATTCCTTCAGTTATCTCATGATCGTCAAGCCGTTTCAAAATATCTTGACATTTTAATTCAAGAAAACCAGATGGATTATCCAGATAATTCTCATACTCCTCCATCAATGCCTCTACAACTGCCAGCTCTTGCCCCGCCTCGTCAAGGCCTTTAAGAATACTATTCGTCAGCGGGTTGCCGTCCTTTTCAAATCTCTTCCATACTTCGTAGATTGCTACCCGCTTGGAAACATCGTTGCCTCGATCCATCAATGCCTCTACGTCCTGGAAAAAACGCTCGTTTTCACCATCGGCACGCGCCACCGGTGATGTCATTGTGGCTAATATAGACACCGTCAACAGTAATGCAAGAATACCCCTGATCTTCATGCCAATCCCCCTTTCTTTTTCCTCCTGCTGCTGAAAACGAAACCCCTTTTAATGTATTATTGCGGTACCTTTGTTGCCTTGAACATCCGTTGCCCCTGGGCTATTGAAGATGATGCTGGAATCACCAGTCCACCTCCACCCCCCTCTTCTCAAGCTGAGGAATGTAAACGTTTATGGAGGTTTGGCTCAACGGATTATCACTCACATCTACGATTTCTATCCCCGGGTTTTCTAGCAGAGGCTCTAAATCTGTTATCAGGTTGTTGTTAAGTGTTATATCATATATATTTTTCAAGTTCGATAACGGAGAGATATCCTCGATTTCGTTGTAGCCGAGGAAAAGCATTTCAAGGTTGGTAAGTTTGGAGAGCGGCGATAGGTCAACGATCTGATTGTTGGAGAGGCCAAGTTCCTCCAGGCTGGTAATATGAGCGAGTGGTGAGATATCGCTTATATGGTTCCCACTCAGACGGAGATTGGTCAAAGATTTCAGATCCTCAATGCAAGACACATCTTCTATTTCATTGGCACTAAGGTCAAGTACTGTTAGGTTTACCAGACCGGAAACCGGTGAGATATCTTTGATTTTGTTTGCACCCAGCCACATGCGCTTTAGGGCGGTGAGGTTGGTTAGCGACGAGATGTCGCTGATTCTGTTATCCGTTAGGCTGAGACTTTCCAAGTTAACTAGCCCGGTCAAAGGCGAGATATCAGTTATCCGGCTGTGAGCTAGCTGAAGTTGAGTCAGGTTGTGAAGTTCAGCGATGGGCGAAATATCACTGAGCATAGTCCAGTGGAGCCAAAGCCCTTTCAGGTTCGTACAGTGCTCCAATCCGGTGAGATCGGCAATCTGGCTGTCTGAAACAGACAGCTTGGTCAGATCAGCCAGATCCGCTTTGCAGATATCACACCCGGATTTTCCGATGGCCTCCCTTATCTCCTCTTCAAGGTAGGGGTCCGGGAAGGTGACCACCTCATCACAGGTGCCGCATTCCTCTCCACAACCTAGTAATAAGGGAACAGAAACCGAAATTATCAATAGCGCAACCAGAATCAGTCCTTTCTTCATTGCTTCAACTCCTTTCTGCCATTATTTTTGTCATGCCACCATCCCACCGGACTCACCACCAATAGATTTTTCGGGGTCACATAGTGGTTTGTCCCCTATTCAATACTGCACGTACCTGGCAATGATCATCCGGTACCACTCATCCTTCCGGTACGACTCATCCAGACGAATAGCTGTGCCGGCAACGTATATGTTACCGGAGCCATCAAGAGCAATATCGGATACTTCCCAGTCAACGCGTTTATCCTTACTGCAGCCGCTTGCAACCCACAACTGATTGCCATCCCCGTCGTATTTCACCGTCACAAATCCGACATCGTGCCCGGCTACATAGACATTCCCGTACTCGTCTGTGGTTACCTCTCTGAACTTACACTTCGGGACATCGGGGTCTATATGTTGCCTGCTCCAGTGCTGTACCCCATCGGCATCGTACTTGACCACCGAATATTCGTTTGAATTCTCCACAACATTAGGACCGATGACGTAGGCATTATCGGATTTATCAACGGCAATGTCCCATTTATGGTAAGACTCATATTCCACCGGGGTATAATCCACCCGCCAGAGCTGGTTACCATCGCCATCGTATTTGATGGTGCCTGATTGGCCTGTTACATAGAGGTTGCCGCTATTGTCAAGGGCCAGCGCGCTGGCGGAATTTTCGCATCCTTCGGCGGAATCACAGGGGGTAGACCACAGTTGCCTGCCCTCACTATCATATTTAACCGTTCCGCACGCGCCGGTGACATAAACATCCCCGGCGCTGTCAATAGCGAGTGCTTTGGCATAACATCGCTGTTCTCCGGTTATTCCATAACGGGCAACCCACAACTGATTGCCGTTTCCATCATATTTCACAGTAGCGTAATCGTAATTGCCCGCATTTCCGTTGACCATGCCGGCACCCGTTACATAGACATTCCCCTCATTATCGACGGCCAGTGCGTTCGACCAGTCATAATTGTATTCAGCGCTAACGTACTGAGAAACCCAAATCTCATTACCCTCCGAATCATACATGATGGTGAAATAGCCACCCGGACCCCTCTCTTCACGATCACCTCTCGCAGTTATGTATATGTTATCGCTTTCATCAACGGCAATATCACCTATACATGGGTCACTTAACTGCATTTTTCCCCCAGCATCCGGGGGTATATATATCAAACCGGGCCAGCCATTGCTGCTCCCCGCCGCTGTCGTACTTGATAATCGCAATGTCTTCATTAATACGGCCCAGAACGTAGATACTCCCACTGCTGTCAACCGCTATCTTTTGAGCACTATCCCAATCCGTTCCGCTTCGATCGTAACGAACCAGCCAGTCCTCCTTCACCGGTCCCTGGAAACCCGTGAGATGATCATGCACATATTCAGAGCCCCCCGATGAACCGCACCCCGGAGCCAGGGTACTAAAAGGTATTAAAAGGAGTGGTACCAGAATCGTCAGCAGCACTTTGCCCGGTTTGATACCTTTTGTAGTTCTCTTCACTTTTCTTTTCCTCCTGTCCTGCCTGTATTATTAATATTTTGTCTAATCATTCTAACTGGATTTCAAGGCGTTAATGGTAAAAGTTAGCATAGATTTACACCGATGTCAACAAATAATTGGTAAAAAATTGTTTACAAGTTGGTTTGTCTTTGGTTTGCCTTTCTGGCATTGGTATCTGAAGCTTTATCCGGCCAGGTGGTGAAATAGCTAATGCAGGGTGGGCCGACCCCATCTTACAACTATGATACACTACGGTTTACTCGCTCCCAGCGTCCCGCTGGGAGCCTATACCTGCGGCTCTGCCGCTTGAGATTGAGCCGTGATCATGCTTATCGGCAACAATCCTGTTTGACGGTGATAGTCTCTGTAGCTTGAATATGGCCAGTGCGCAGGATCATTTACGTATCCTCTTCTGACCGGGTTGTAGTGAATATAGTCCAATTTCTGTTTCAACATATGCTGATTCTGAATTGCTTCCGGATGACTTCCTTCCTGCCAGAGCTGATATTGCTGGTCGCTCTTATGGCGCTTTCTATGGAAGGACAGTTCATGTAAAATGCAGCTATTGTGCTGCGCTTTGAGATGATCAATGATTGACCTCGCGGTGAACGATTTGAAATTCTTTATCTCCTCTGAGAGATTCTCGGAGGAAGCAATCAGATGTATGTGGTTTTCCATAATCACATAACCGTGGATAGCCAATCTCCCGTCATCAATAAGGAACCTGAGCGAGTCCAGTATGATTCTCGCAATTTCCATATTGCCAAACAGGGCAATCCAGTTTGTAGTTGTGCACGTGAGAAAGTAGGGTGATGTATCTCCATGCAACATTCTGTATCTGGATCGTCCCACTATTCGTTTCTCCTTTCATTGGAGGCAGAGCCTCAAGTTGGCGCTCCCAGCGTCCCGCTGGGAGCGAGTTATAATCATCTTGGTAACTATATTTCAACACTCTCATTGTCCTAACAGTTTCTACTGCGAGTACTTCACAATAGTGACATAATATCGATCATCGGGGACATAGCTATTCCCTAAAATATAAACGTTCTTATGATCATCCAAAGCAATAGTTTTACCGCTGGCGCTAGCTTCAGGATTTGGATCCTTGAATTGGGATGTCCATATTTTGTTACCATCATGGTCGTACTTAATCGTAAGATATCTGTTACAGCTAGTCCCCGCTATGTAAACACCACCGGCTTCATCGATTAACATAGCTTTCGCAACCGTGTTACAATCCGCCTCCGGCTGGTATAGAGCCATCCACAACTGTTCGCCGTAGGTATTGTATTTAGCGGTATAACTATGGTATCCAGGTTTGCCAGTATTTGGCTTGTTCTCAATCCAGCCAGCAATATACACGTTCGAATCTCTGTCTAATGCTACCGTGTGCAGGATTGCATTCGTGCCTGACGATTTTATAGAATCAGCTCCCCAGAGCCGTTTGCCATCAGGGCTATATTTTACTAGACTTGTATTTCTGAGAACGTAAGAATTTCCTTTCTCATCCAGTACTAAACCCAGTTTTGGTTGGTATACATCACGGATATCCAGAGTGTCAGAATCATTTACCCAAAGCTGTTTGCCCCATTGGTCATACTTGATGGTACCGGCAACGCCGGATACATATACATTTCCAAATTCATCCAAAGCAATAGAGGAAGCGCCATATCCGCTTTCCTCTGGAGTTTTGTATCGGACAGCCCACAATTCAAACCCGTTATTATCGTATTTGACAGTAGCGTAATCGTAGGTAGAAGCGAATTGATTTTTTGCGCTCTGGCCAGTTACATACACATTGCCGTTACTATCCAATGTCATAGCAATTGATTGGTCTAAACCACCACCATCGTAGCGTGATACCCAGGACTGCTCGCCCTCAGCATCGTATTTGATGGTAACATAATCCATAGTCTCATCACTTTTCCCACTCAAGGTACCGCCGGTAATATATACATTGCCATTATCATCAACAACCATCGCTCCGCTGAACGTTACTTCAGCCTCATAGCGCTTTGACCAAATCAATTTGCCATCAGCATCGTATTTACGGTAACTAGATCATTATCAGCAGTTACTAAAACAAACACATTGCCAAAACTGTCCACAGCCATATCTTCGGCTATATCTTTGTCAGTTCCGGGGTGATTGTAGCGAACAACCCATTCTTCCTTTACCGGTCCTTCAATGATACTGGTATGGTCTGTGACGTAACCAGACGGGCGCTTTTCGGATGAATCACAACTCGATATCGAGAGACACAAAGGAATAACCAGCGCCAGCACCGATATAAGAAGCAAAACCTTACCCGGTTTGATACCTTTTGCAATTCTCTTCACTTTTTTCTTCCTCCTGTATTACTAAATCTTCGCTGAAGCATTCTAATTAGATTCAAAGGTGTTAATGGTGAAGGTTAACAAAGGTCGGCACACATACATTACATTTGCTGAACGAGTTCGTTTTTCAATCCCTCCCGTTAATTAGAATCAGGGTGCTACTGGCGTTTGTTAGTACTCTACCACATGAAAAGTCATTTGACATGGGCCCTCGGGCCTAGAAAATGGTCTTTTCTTTTAACTTTTATTGGACGTATAGCCCAGTCTCAGCGCACCCAGCGAGACACTGGGTGCGAGGCAACCCCATTTCTTCTACTCATTGCTCAGTGATTCCAAACCAATATCTTTCCAGGTGTCCACATTGCACTGACCATAGTAATTCCACCCTGTGGCAACTACCATACCGTTTTTCTTTAGTCCTACGGTATGATATAGTCCAGCCTCGACCTTAATAACATCGCTCCAAAGATTTACTTCGCATTGCCCGCTATCGTTCCATCCGGTAGCGACCACCGTTCCATTCTCTTTAAGTCCTACGGTATGGTGCCCGCCTGCACTGATCTGTGTTATATTTCTCCATCCACCAAAATCAGAAACGGATAGTTCATTTGATAAATTGGATACGACTTTTCCATCCCCCGTTAGTCCTACTATTGCACCGCCGGCAGCAACTTGAACGATGTTGTTCCAATGAGTTTCATCCTTATCGCCTGGCTCTCCCCATCCTGTGGATATAACAGTCCCGCTTTTTTTGTAAACCTACAGTATCTAGAAACTGAGCAGCGACTTGGAAGATATCTCTCCAATCATCCACATCACATTGAAAATAGGGATCACAACCGGTGCATAATACCGTGCCATCACTTCTCAAGCCCACACTATGAAAAGCTCCGGCAGCAATCTGAACAATGTTTCTCCAATCATCGACTTCACACTGGCCGCATTCATTCTCTCCAGTGGCTACTACCGTTCCGTCCTTTTTCAGTCCAAGGGTATGCCCTGCCCCGGTGGAAACAGAGACTATGTCCTCCCAGTCATCCACGTCACACTGACCGTAGTCGTTCAGCCCTGTTGCCACGACTGTACCGTCACTTTTTACGGCTACTGTGTGTCCATCGCCGGCAGCGATCTGAGGGCAGAACAATCCGCGACTATTGATTGTGTCGATGATGTCAATTTCACCTATATCCCCATCATCGCTGGTGCTACATGCCGAGAAACCTGCCAAAGGCATTACCGCTAACGCCAGTACCAAAATCAAAAGCAAAACCTTTCCAAATCCGTTAAATTTAACAAATTTCTTCACTTTTCTCTTCCTCCTGTCGTGACTTTATTATTAAAACTGCACCGAAGCATTCTAACTGGACTTCAAGGCGTTAATGGTAAAAGTTAACACAAATATTAGGAAGTGTCAATATTTTTAACACGCCAATTTTTGATCCGGAGTTAACAGAAACATCCGGCAGGGCTATTAAGGCTGTCTTAAGAGTGGTTAAGAAAACGCGGGGTGGGCCTTGGTTGTTGCTGCCCGGATGGAGATAGTGGTGTGAGTGGTACTTTGAGGTCTGGTGAGGCACCGAAGACGAAAACCGTCTAGTCGTTACCCTGACCTCTGGCAAACATATATCCCATTCCATGCCTGGTCTGAATGAAGGTGGGGCTCTTGCGGTCGTCACCGAGCTTTCTTCTCAGGTTGGCTATATTGACCTGCAGCAGGTGATGTTCACCAATGTATTCATCGCCCCATACGCTTGCAAGTATCTGGTCAGGCGTCAGGATTCGCCCCGCGTTTCGAGCGAGGTGCGCCAGTAGGTGATATTCGGTTGCGGTAAGTTCAAGTTCCTGGTTCTTGAGGATTACACGCTGCCGGGAAAAATCGATAACAAGTCCCTGAAACGAATAGGCTGGCTCGTCGCTCTTTTCCCAGAGGTTCGACCTGCGGAGCACGGCCCGAACCCGGGCCGCCAGCTCGTCAAAAGAGAAGGGTTTGGCTACATAGTCATCGGCTCCGGAGTCGAGCCCCTTGACCTTCTCCTCATCATTGCCTTTGGCTGTCACCATAATAATGGGTACCGTCGAGAACTCTCGAATGCGCTTGCATATGGTGTATCCGTCCAGATCGGGCATCATGATGTCCAGCAGGACCAGGTCGGGATTTTCCTCGGCGAACAGGTTCAGCGCTTCCTCGCCACCTGTCGCCTCGATAACCTGGTGGCCTTCCAGCTCCATGATGCGCCGCATTATACGGAGGATGCGGACGTCGTCATCAACCGCCAGAACCTTCGTTTTACGTGGAGCCATGTATCCCTCCGTCAGCACCGCTCATGTTAACTTCTTGATACGGTAAGTAAAACATCTCGGTGAATCCCTTCTTCAAGCGGCAACCGGGAGTTCAAATATGCAGGTGCTTCCTTCGCCTTCCTGGCTCTCCATCCATATTCTCCCGCCGTGGGCTTCGATTATGGCACG
>JAWOBX010000054.1:0-23346 GCA_046484125.1 Dehalococcoidia bacterium
TCGAAATGTTGCCTCATGGATGGTCACCCGGAAAAACTCGCCTTCCTCCTCAAATTTATCGGTGCCAAAATACCATCCGACCCGCAAGCGACTGGGAACAGTATAGCCCGAGAAAGGATCTTCCTGCTCTACAACCCCACCGAAATCAGCGAGGTGAAATTCGGCACCTCCGGGATTGCCCCAGCGCTGGACGCTTATCGAGTCAAGTCGACCGGAGTTTCTGACCGTCAGCCTTATATTCGACGCATGCCCGCTTATGGATATGAGAGCCCGGGCATGACTGGCATCTTCCGCTTCCCACTCAACCTCCCGGTCACAGAGCATGGAGGGAAGCCATATCAACTCCGCGGCAACTCTTCCCGCCACGGATCTGGTGATATCGGGCCCGGAAGCTCTGATGATGGGAATCAGCCCTAACAGCTTCCACCGCATCTCGCCTTCTCCGTCAACCAGGCGGTCAAATCCACGCACGGGAATACCGTACATGCGTACGCTTGCGCTCCAGACCATTCCGCGCCCCCGATTTATAACTTGCTCCGCTTTGAATAGAACCCAGCGCTTCAGTTTTATCTCGCCATGCATACGCAGCCACACCGCCGAAGACAGTTCTGTGCCGGGAGCTATCGCGTGTTCCAGATAAAGCTTCACCGCCTCCGGAAGATGAGTGACATCATCAGGCCGAAAATTTCGCTCACCGGCAGGCGCTGACTGCCAGAGTTTGTCTAAAAAAGTATCCTTTGCCATTGCGCAATTGGTGCCTTACTCATGTCAAACGGCGGTCCTCGAATCCGGCAATGAGACCCTTTCGGTATTTATCGATCACTTGTTCATACATTTGTGTTGTCACATCGTTGACCGCAGTTTCTTCACAGGTGAGCTCGCGTACCAGTTTTGCGGGAGCTCCCATTATCAGCGATCTCGGCGGGAATGTTTTGTTATACGGGATGAAGCTGTTTGCCCCGACGGTGCTGTATTCTCCAATCTCAGCTCCGGACATGATTGTCGCGTTCATTCCCACCATCACGCTATTACCGAGTTTGCATCCACGGATGACCGCACAATGCCCTACCGTCACGTTATCTCCGATCTCAACCGCAATGGTACCATCGCTATGCACGACCGCGTTATCCTGTATGTTGGTATTGCTGCCTATAAGGATCCTCCCCTCATCCCCCCTTATCACCGCGTTAAACCAGATGCTGGCTCCCCGCCCTATCTCGACATCTCCATATATCCGGGCGCCACTTGCGATGAAAACAGATTCATGTATACGGGGTTTGAGAACTGAACCTTCTCCTTCATTCATGATTGTGACCCCCTTTATTACAGATCCCCGATACCGTCCGTTACCCTCAATCCTGGCCTCATCCCCTCTTTTCCCATTCCCGGGTGCGCCGGTTACGATTGGTTGAATAATATCACATAATCATATTATTCAAAAGCGCGCGATTCGAACCACCGGACCAACGGCATATTTCATACAAAGACATTCGCCCACCAGGTAAGTAATCATTCGGCGGTTTCCCGTTTTTTCTGGAATGAGGAAACAACCCTCCCCCACCAGGGATATTTTCTGAAGACACTCTCTCTTCACGGGAACGGGAGAGAGCATTACAGAAAGATGTCGATATGCATCGGGATTATCAACTGTTTCAGGAAAAAGAAGGGTATTGACAAACAGGCAAAGGGTGATGATACAATCTTTATCACTCAAGCAGTAGTGACGTAAAACCTGACTCGCATTCCCGCATTTGAAGGCTGTTAAAAAGGATACCCGCTGCGAATACAAAAATCCAAAAGAGTGGCGGTATTAATCACTCCGACGATGATTCGACGGGGTGAAGGGAGGGGAGACAGATGGTACGCATTTACTTCGCCGGGCCGTATCCACCGATAATGTGCGGGATAGCCGCCTATACCCATTACCTCACACGCGTTAGCCCCGCAGGCCGGTGGGGAGTAATATCCTTCGATCCCGAGAGGTATGAAGCGCCTCTTACCAACGAACACATCCCCCGCGTGGCCCCTGTATGTTACGCCCTTCAGGGTAAAAGGGATTTTCACTCCGATGACATCCGCCGGGGACTTGAGGAATTGAACGCTGTCAGCCATGACGGCGTTCTCTGGTTTCAGCATGAGACCGCAATATGGCGAAATCAACGCAAATTCATATCCATGATCAAAAACCTCGACATGCCGAAAGTGGTCACCATGCATACCCTGCACTTTCAAAGCAATGAAACACCGACCGGATTGCGAAGCTATCAATATTCGCTGCTGGAAAAACTGCTCCCGCACGTCGATGCCATCACCGTCTTCAGCTATGGAGTATACTGGGCGGTGATCTCCGCTTTTCCGGAACATTGCACCAAGGTCTACGTCCTTAAGCACGGCGTACATAACTATCCTGATGTTACTCGGCTCAGCCGGCAGGAAGCCCGCGAGGAACTGGAAGACTTCCTGATCCACGCCTCAGACCTGAATCAGACCACAAAGAGGCGGCTACGGCGGCGGCGGATATTCTCAGACCCTGATGTAGCTATTATCGGTCAAACAGGATTCCTGTGTCCGCTTAAGCGTTCTGAATCGCTCTACGCGATGAGGGAAAACCTCCAGAGAATGCTGCCGTGGAAAAGAATCATCGCTGTTCGCATCGGCAAGCCGCGCGATGAATCCCATAGCATTTACGCGGAGAAACTGAAGATGGGTATTAACGACCCCGACGCGTTCCTGCTGAACACATGGCTCTCCGACGAAATGCTGGCCACCGCGCAACGGGCATTCGATGTAAATTTCTACTGGCCGAGTGAATGCACCCAGAGTGGTATACTGGCACACGCACTTGGTGCCGGTGGGGTAATTGCCAGCCGGGATCTCGAAGGTGTGGGGGAGGCGCTCAAAGGCGCGGGGGAGATGGTTGATACCGATATAGACAGCCTGACAACAAAGATCGCCGACCTGATCGCACATCCGGATATGGCCGTTGACCTGGAGGAAAAGGCCTTGAGGTACGCGCATGAGTTTTCGTGGATGAACCAGGTCCGCAGGCATTACGACCTGGCAGAGGCTGTCTCAGCCGGAACCGAACTCCAACAAATACCGGCCGCGGATAATCAAGTCGATCCAATGGTCGCTCTGGTCACCGGCGATCCTCGCATAAACCCGCGTACACACTACCCCGCTCTCAGGAAGCTTCTGGAAGATATACACAGGGAATCGAACCAGCGCGAAACCGTCTGAGACCGCAAGCCCGGCGACGCCGGTGATGATTACCCCCATTGAAGTGCGGCTCAACCATATGTTCATCATCAACAAATGTGATGTCAATCATAATTCTACCCGGCTGGCTATTCCCCTCCCCGATTAAACGATTTCTTTTAGAGGCTGGGGGTGTGCCCCCAGCCTCTAAAAGAAATCTCTCTTAATTCCCCCAAGATTGGGGGCCAGGGGGTTGATCAATGACTGAAAGATAAACCTTACACAAAGCCGCAAGCCATGATGGCGTCAATGAAGCGGGCGGTTCTTTTAACGTCAATTTACGGTTGCCAGCACAATATGGTTTATTCCCTGTTTCAAATGATACCGCTTTACGAATCGGGGAGGATGTTCACCCCGGAAAACAGGTTCAAATACAGGTCATTCACTATACTGATGAACAAGACCTCACCCCAATTCAGCCGTTTGTTATAATACCCTCTCAGTTAGCGGTCGCGAGCGGAGAGGGTATTATAACTTCTTTTACTTGAGGAGGGGCAACAGCGACTCAGGGAATGCCAGCACTGGTTCGTTTCGATCGCTGTTTTTTTAGGATATCCCGCTTCTTGAGTTCCGCACCGCCATCTGCTATCATGGCTTAACCATAGCTCAATTGACCAGTTTGTTGCTTTGAAGGGGATATTATGGCCAGGTCATCAGCTAAAAGCAAGCACTCCACGGTGCAGGAGTTCGCCGAGCAAGCGGAAAAAGCGTACCGTGAGGCCATGCAGGAACCACTCGCCCGCGCCGGAGAGATAGGGACGGCGCATATCGTGGTAGGCATTCCCTTCTACAACGAGACCACGAGTGTCGCCCATGTGGTGGAGACTGCCAGGCAGGGATTGCGAACTCATTTCCCGGATTTGAAGGCTGTGATAGTAGCTGCCGGTTCCCCCGCGGGCGGCGAGGCGCTCAAGACCATTGAGACACTTCCGGAGGATAACAGGGTGCCAAGGCTGGCTTTCCTCCTCGATAATGAGCGTATTAACGGTAAAGGATGGAGCGTGCGTGCCATATTTGATATAGCCCTCACGCTGGGCGCGGACGTAGCTGTTTTGGAGGCTGACCTGAAGAGCCGCCGTATGGGCGATGAGATTGAGGGGCTTGCCCCCGACTGGATCTACCTCCTGCTTGAACCGATAATGCGGGGGAATGCCAAATTCGTCGTCTCCAGATTCAACCAGCATTATCTCGAGGCGCCCATTTCCACGTTCCTGGCTTACCCGTTACTAACCTCCCTTTACAATCACCCGATACACCGGCTCATCGGCAGTCAATGGGGCATCTCATATACGATGCTGCGGAACTATCTGAAGGAGCCATCACAGAACTGGGTCAACTTCATCGGCGAATACGGTATCGATAGCTGGATAGTCACCACTGCCATTGCCAGTAAAGCCACTATCTGCGAAGCGAACCTGGGCATCAAGATACATAAGATCTCACAGGCAAAAAACGAATTAGTGCTCAGACAAGCCATGAACGCTCTGTTCAGCCAGATCGTGAACAGTGAGGAGGTATGGAACGAAATAGGTGCTGGTAAATCTCCTATGATCAGAAATCTGGCCAGCTTTGGAGAGATCAAGAGCCATCAGCCGGATGAGGCTCAGGTAAACCTGGAGCAGGTGATAAAGCGGTACAAACAGGGGTTTAACAAATTCTATTACCTCTACGAGCGCATTCTTCCCGCGGATGTTTATCAGCGTCTGGAAAAACTCGCCGAACTCGAAAACAACGATTTTCGTTTCCCGTTCGGCTCGTGGGCCCGAATCGTGTACCGGATTCTGCTGGAGTACGCCTTCAGCACAAAATTCACCAAGGGTGATTTGCTCGATTCCCTTGTTCCGCTACAGAGCGCGTTCGTCGCCGGATTTGCCTCTGAAATGCGATTACTGGATGAGAAACTTGAGTCCCTGCAGCCAGAAGAAAGAAAACGAATTCTCCTGCTCGAATCGGATAGGCGACTTGAGGAACTGGCGCGGGAATTCCGCCAGCAAAAGCCGGAATTCATGGCCAAATGGGAGAGGTCCGCTGAAGCGCTAAAACCCCCGGTTCCGCAGATTACTTATCGCGAATTCATTCCCGGCGTTCCCCTGGTGGTTCCGACTGAACTGGTCGCGCCCGGGGGCAAAGTCGTTCGAGCCAACGAGATATACGATGCCATCTTCAAGCGCCAGAAGCAACAGTTCGAGCAGTTTGTTTACGAGAAACTTGGAGTGCCGCGAGATTCCAGCTCACTTGAAGTGACCATGGCGATAAAGGACTTTCTGCGTTCTATTGAGGAGGAACTGTTGCCAGGCATCGATCTTTCAACAGTAGAGGGCACGCAGGCGATGGTTAACATCATTTCAGAGAACCTCCCCCACGGTCAGGCGTTTTCCGCCATTCCGGAGATGGCCTCCCGCTTCCTTGCTTATTACCCCCCTCTCAACCTCATCACCAAGTTTGGTTACAATACTCTTGACGAACTGCTGCTTGATTATGACCCCCTTGATGTGCTGGCCTTTACCAGCTGGACGGAGGAGCAGGAATACATGGAGAACCTGATGCAACTCGTAGCGGACGGCCTGCGCTCGGAGCACTTCGCCCCATGCGATATAAAGATGATCGTAGTACGGCACGAAGATTTCCCGGCCATGGTGGAGATGAGGGGAACATCATGGCTCGATAAACTCACCTCAAGAATTATAGTCAGCAACCTGCACAAGGGAATGGGCGGTGAATTCCCCAAACTGCGCTACCTCACCACAATCGGGAAGAATATTGTTGAGGCCGAGAGGTTCGGGGAAATCTGGGGAAGGTTCGCCCGTGAACGGAAGGACTTCGGCCCGAAGGTGATCAGCTCAATTCGAGGACACTGGGGGCGGGACCCGCTTTCCGCGCACAACATATTTGAGGACGGGCACCAGCGTATCCTGGTCGAACGCGTCAGGCAAATGGCCGACAGGGTGGACCGTGAAGAAACCGACGGGGACAGGGCACGGGCGGCCAGGTACGCGCATTTGAGGGAACTGGCCGAATGCTACCATCTGGCCATCACCATGGCGGATGGAACTTTTATAACCTGCTCCCCCTGGTCCTGGGCAAGCTATAGCTTCAAAGGTGGCAGAAAATCCCCACCCCCTCTTTCACTACATGTCGAGAGGGACTGGGCATCACGGGAATTCCTCACCGAATACTTTAAAGCTGTCGGAGGTACGGAGAAACAAGTCGATGAGACCATAATCGAACTTATCGAGCAGGGAAGGGAATGGGAGAACCTGGCCCCTGTACTCCTTGGAACCGAGAAGGGAGCCAAGAAGGTAATTCCGAGAGAGATACCCACCACACCACCGCCACAAGCGGAGGCAACCAGCTTAAAACGTTATAAAGGCAACCCGGTATTACAACCCATTAAGGAACATGTGTGGGAATCCCAATACGTGCTCAATACAGGGGCTATCAGACTTAACACAAGGGTATATCTTGTCTATCGGGCTTATGGCGATGACAATAAATCACGGCTGGGGCTCGCTATCAGTGAAGATGGTTTCAAGTTCACTGAAAGACTGGACCAGCCCATATTTGAGCCCGGTACGCCAAGTGAGAAGATGGGGTGTGAGGACCCACGCCTGACACTCATAGGCGATCGGATCTACATGACTTATACAGCTTACGATGGGCTGGTCGCCCAAATCGCTCTTGCGTCAATTAAGGTCAAGGATTTCCTTAATCATCGCTGGTCAGGCTGGCACAGGCACGGACTCGTCTTCCCCGGGTTCAATGACAAGGATGCCGCCATGTTCCCTGAAAAGCTGAACGGCAAGTTCGCCATGCTGCACCGGGTTGATCCACACATGTGGATAACATTCTCACCTCACCTGCGATGTCCCTGGCCCCGCCGGGAGCACAGAATACTGGCGGGTACAACAACAGGTATGATGTGGGACGCGCTTAAAATAGGGGCGGGGGCACAGCCCATTAAGACCAGCTACGGATGGCTTCTTATCACCCACGGAGTTGATTATGCCCACGTGTATCGTTTGGGTGTCATGCTGCTTGACCTCGCTGACCCCTCCAGACTCATTTACCGTTCTCCCAATTATATCCTCGAACCAGCCGATGAATTTGAGCTCGGTAACATACCCGAATCATGGGTACCGAATGTGGTTTTCACCTGCGGGGCCGTGCCCAGCCGGGAAGATCATATCTTCTTCCTTGGCGATGAGGAGGAGCTGCTGGTTTACTATGGTGCCGCGGACACGGTTATCGGGGTGGCCACAGCCAGGGTAAAGGACCTTATTCCTGAGGAATACCGCAAACGCCTGTGATTTTTTCAGTGTCAATAGCAGTGTTATGGACCCGGCCACTTGAGATGATCTGAAATCATGATAAAGCTTGCTCTGGCACAAAGGCTGTAACAGCCTTCAGGACCGCTACCACCGTCGGGAGGGAAAACAGCGACGTGAGATAACGCCACAGCACCTGAAAATCACTCGTCGTTTCCGGGTAATATCGATAATGTTTGCACACCAGTTACAGGCATGTTATAATCAGTCGTTTGGATGAGTAAGTCAGAGGTAAAGAATGATTCAAAAGGAAAAGAAACAATCTATAATCGAGAATTTCAGGGCTCATGAGAGTGATACGGGCTCAAGTGAAATTCAGATTGCTATCCTGACTGAAAGGATTAGCAGGCTAACGGATCACTTGAGAGTCCACAGGCATGACTATGCGACACAGCGTGGATTGCTCATGTTGGTGGGGCAGAGGCGGCGCCTTCTCAGATATCTTCGCTCAAGCAACCCCGACAGCTACAAATCCTTAATAAAGAAGCTCAAGATACGAGAGAGCAGCTTAGAGAGTTCCTCCAGGTAAAAAACCTGGATAGCCGTAAGCTTAATAAATCCTCAAAACAAATCTACTGAAAATGGAAGGGTTGTTCAATGTCAGATAAACCTAATATAGCTCGTATGGAGATGAATGGGCGTATTCTTACTATAGAAACCGGAAAGCTGGCCGGCCAGGCGGATGGGGCCGTTACCATTCAATATGGTGATACGATTGCCCTGGTGACCGCTTGCGTAGGCAGTGTACGCCAGGAAGAGAGGGATTTCCTACCCCTCACTGTTGACTTCGAGGAACGGCTGTATGCCGCCGGAAAGATTCCCGGCAGTTTTTTCCGCCGCGAGGGAAGGCCAGGTCAAGAAGCGACGCTGACGATGCGTCTCACTGATCGATCACTGCGCCCGTTATTCCCAAAAGGCTTTCGAAACGAAGTGCAAATCGTGGCAACTGTACTCTCCGCCGATCAGGAAAACTATCCGGACATCCTTCTCATAATAGGCGCCTCCGCTGCCCTGAGCATTTCAAGCATACCGTTTGAAGGCCCCGTGAGCGCAGTCCGTGTCGGATACGTTGAGGGCGAGTATGTAATCAATCCGACATATACCCAACTCGCTGACAGCCAGTTGGACCTGGTAGTCGCCGGTACCGATGACGCCGTTGTAATGGTGGAGGCGGGTGCGAATGAGGTGTCAGAGGAGATTTTCCTCGAGGCTATCAAGGTCGGACATGAAGCCAACCGCAGAATCAATCAAGTTCAGGAAGAGTTTATCAAGGCAAACGCGAAACCCAAGCTTGATGTCATTTTGTCAGAACCGGATGAGAAGCTGGTCCAGGAGGCATCCGATGTGGCCGGGTCCCTTTTCCCGGAAGGCCCTTCCGGGATTGATCGAGCTGAAAGGGAATCGAGACTGGCACAAGCTCGTGAGCGGCTGTCGGAGAGGATTGGTGATTCGTACTCCGAAACCCAAATCGGAAACGCTATAGATGCCTGGTTGAAAAAACAGGTACGAAAAGGTGTTCTGGATAAAGGTATCCGTGTCAGTGGAAGGCAGCTCCATGAAATACGCCCGATAAGCTGCCAGGTAGGTTTACTGCCTAGAACACACGGATCCGGGCTGTTCAACAGGGGAGAGACGCAGGTGCTTACCATTACCACTCTCGGTTCGTTGAAACAGGAACAGACGATCGACAGCATCAGCCCTGAGGAAACAAAGCGCTATATGCATCACTACAACTTTCCCCCTTATAGCACTGGTGAGATTAAACGGCTGGGTACTGGCAGGAGGGAAATAGGTCATGGAGCGCTGGCCGAAAGGTCGCTGGTACCGGTTATACCGGATCAAGAGGAATTTCCGTACACAATCCGGCTCGTCTCAGAGGTAATGAGTTCCAACGGTAGCACGTCAATGGCCAGCGTATGCGGCAGCACACTTTCCCTCATGGATGCGGGGGTTCCGATAAAGGCTCCTGTTGCCGGAGTGGCAATGGGCCTGGTCACTGGAGAAGACGGCAGGCATGCCATTCTCACCGATATTGAAGGAATCGAGGATTTCTTCGGAGACATGGATTTCAAAGTCGCCGGCACGGCTGAAGGGATCACCGCTCTGCAAATGGATATCAAGGTTCGCGGCTTGACCTATGAGATCATTGAGGCCGGGCTGAAACAGGCACACGAGGGCCGGCTTTACATCCTTAAACGAATGAACGAGACGATAAGCGACAGCCGGACTGAGGTCAGCAGGTACGCTCCTAAAATGCTTCGAATTGCTATCCCCATTGAAAAAATTCGCGACGTCATCGGTCCGGGTGGAAGGATGATCAAGTCTATAGCCCAGGAGACAGGCGCAACCATTGATGTCCAGGCGGACGGCACCGTTACCATCGGAGCTCCCAACGATGAGACGGCCCAGCAAGCCGTAGAGATAATCGAGAGCCTGACACGGGATCCCCAGGTTGGGGATATCTTTACCGGTAAGGTGAACGCTATCACCAGCTTCGGAGCCTTCGTGGAGATATTGCCCGGCAAGGATGGCATGATCCATATCAGCGAACTGGAGAACTACAGAGTTGCCTCAGTTGAGGATGTTTTATCCCTGGGTGAGGAGGTGACTGTTATGGTGATTGGAATCGACCCCCAGGGCAAGGTAAAGCTCTCCAGAAAAGCGGTGTTTAACCAGTCCTCTGGAGCAACCCCGGGAGACAGGAGCCAGGGATCCGGGCCGGCGGAAAGCTCTCATCACAGTAGACGGCCACAACAAAGAAGAGCTCCCCGCGAGTAAGGAGAATCTCCATGGAACCCATCAGTGTACTGGTTCATGGCGTCCTTGGTAAAATGGGGCAGGCAGTTATCGACGCGGTCTGCCGCGACCCGGAGCTCGAGGCAGTCGGAGCAGTCGATCTGATGGCAGATAGGGAGCAACTCGTACTTCCCGATGGTTCGGGGAGTATTCCCCTCTCCTCCGAGCTTGAAACGCTGGTCGAACTCATCACTCCACAGGTCATGGTCGACTTCACGCAACATGATGCCACTATGCCTGCCGCACGGATTGCAGCCAGGCATCGCGTAAACCTGGTTATCGGGACAACGGGGCTTTCGGAGGACGAGTTGGAGGAAATTGACGGTCTTTGCAGGGAATACGAGTTGGGAGCGGTCGTCGCACCCAATTTTTCTCTGGGTGCCGTGCTGATGATGCATCTATCGAAGATAGCCGGAAGGTTTTTCGACTACGCCGAAATTATCGAAATGCACCATGAACAGAAGCTGGATTCGCCATCGGGCACGGCGATATCCACAGCCAAAGGTATGGTGGAATCGAGGGGTAATGGTTTTATCCACCCCCAATCGAAAAGGGAAACCCTGCCCGGCAGCCGGGGAGCCGAGTATGAGGGGATCGCCCTTCACAGCGTTCGATCCCCCGGGTACATGGCTCACCAGGAAGTCATCCTCGGTGGACCGGGGCAGACCTTGCGAATAAGGCATGACCAGATCAGCAGGGAAGCGTTCGGCCCGGGTATATCTATGGCCATTAAAGAAGTGCTAAAATCACAAGGTTTGACTTTCGGCCTGGATAAACTTATTGGATTGCAGGAGAGGTACTGATGAATGGCCCTAATGTAGCGATACTGGGTGCAACCGGCCTGGTGGGACAGGAGTTTGTTAGAATTCTCAGACAGAGAAAGTTCCCCATGACCTCTCTCAAGCTGCTCGCCTCAGAGTCATCAGCGGGCAGGAAGATCATGGTGGGTGAAACAGAAATTGAAATCGAAAAGGCGACCCATGAGTCATTTGAGCACGTGGGACTCGCCCTTTTTTCCGCGGGTTCTGAGATCAGCAGGGATTTTGCCCCGGTGGCGGCAAAGGCAGGCGCGGTTGTTGTCGATAACAGCGCGGCCTGGAGGATGGAACCCGGTATCCCTCTGGTCGTTCCGGAGGTCAATCCCGATGACATTGAGAAACACAAAGGTATAATCGCCAACCCCAATTGCTCGACTATCCAGATGGTGGTGGCACTGAATCCGTTGCATAAGGTCAACCCCATAAAGCGGATAATTGTCGATACCTATCAGGCCGTTTCCGGGACGGGTAAGGCGGCCATCGAGGAACTCTCCGTCCAGTCCGGTCAGGTAATCAATGGCCAGAAAACTGTACCGCACGTGTACCCCCATCAGATAGCGTTTAACGTACTGCCGCACATTGATGTGTTTCTGAGCAACGGTTACTCCAAAGAAGAGATGAAGATGATACAGGAGACGCGGAAGATAATGCATGCCGACGATATCGCAATATCGGCGACTTGTGTCCGGGTTCCGGTAATGGTGGGACATAGTGAGGCGGTACATGTTGAATTCACCAACCCAATGTCCCCGGAAGAGGCCCGGGATATTCTAAGCAAGTCCCCCGGCATCAAAGTTGTTGATGACCCGGACATCAATATGTATCCGATACCCATATCCGGAGCCGGGCGCGACGAAACCTTTGTCGGCAGGATCAGAGCGGATTCCTCCCATGCAAACGGGCTGGTAATGTGGATTGTATCCGATAACCTGCGCAAGGGAGCCGCACTTAACGCCATCCAGATAGCGGAGGAGCTGGTGAAACGGGGGCTAATTTCGAAAGGGGCCGGATCATGAACAGTCCCGGGCGTCTTCTAACGGCAATGGTAACCCCGTTCAACAGTGGCGGGGATGTGGATTACGTACAAGCCAGCAAGCTGGCGCTGGCGCTGATAGAATCCGGAAGCGACGGGATAGTAGTCGTAGGTACTACCGGCGAATCGCCCACACTGACTCGGGATGAAGAAAAACGCCTGTTCGCGGAGATCAAATCGGCGGTGGGTGACCGGGGGTCGGTTATAGCGGGCACTGGCAGCAACAGCACAGCGGAGGCTCTGATGACCACTAAAGAGGCTGAAAGGGCAGGCGTTGACGGATGCCTGCTGGTCGTCCCCTATTACAACAAACCTCCGCAGGAGAGCCTTTATCTGCATTTTAAGGCCATCGCGGAAAGTACCACCCTGCCATGCATTCTATACAACGTTCCGGGCAGGACCGGCACCAACCTCTCCGCGGAAACCACCGTCAGATTGAGCCGTATCGACAACATTATCGGTATCAAGGAAGCCGGCGGCAATCTGGTCCAGATTGCCGCGATAATATCCGGGGCTCCCGGTGATTTTCTGGTCTACAGCGGCAACGACAGCGATACCCTGCCTGTACTTGCGATCGGGGGTTATGGCGTCATAAGTGTCACCTCGCACCTCGTAGGCCGGCAGATGAAGGAGATGATAAACAGCGCTATCGAGGGCAGGCCCGCTCAGGCATCCCGCATTCATCGCGATCTCTTACCACTATTCGATGCCATGTTCATCCTCGCCAATCCGATCCCGATAAAATACGCCTTGAACTATATAGGTTTCCCGGTCGGTCAGCCAAGGCCTCCCCTCACTCCGCCCGATCAAAAATCGGCGGCCATAATAGAGGATACACTCAGTAAGTATCAAATAGACTTGCCTCTCGCCTAGCTTCATTGTGGCCAAACCGTAAAAATTTCAGGGCCTTGAAAAAAACGAGTGAGCGCTTTATAATCGCACTTGGTTTGCAAGTTTGAAGGATGTTAGAACAGAGGATAGTAATCGACGGATAGATTATGGGTAATCCCCGTGAATTCAAATGTCTCCACCACTTCCAGGATTTCATTTTGATGAAGATCGCCACTCACCGGGGCCGGGGTACCCTGTATGCAGCGCATCTAAAAAGAGAGCGCGCTTACTGGATAGATGGTGAATAAAGTATTAATATGAGAGTTATCGCAGGCAGGGCTAAAGGATATTCCCTTAAATACCCGAAAGAACCGAGGATTCGCCCAACCGCCGATATTATTCGGGGGGCTATCTTTTCGGCCTTGGAGTCGGCCGACACTGACTGGACAGTTACCCTCGATTTATACGCCGGAACCGGGTCTCTCGGCATCGAAGCACTTAGTCGAGGAGCATCTGAAGCCGATTTCGTGGAGAAAAATCCGAAGTGCTGCTCGATCATCGAGGATAACTTGCGCCATACCGGTTTCACAGAGCAAGCTGGAATCTACAGAATGGATGCCGGCAAAGCTCTTCGAAACCTCCGTAAATCGTACAACACGGTCTTTATGGACCCCCCGTATTCCGATCAGGATTGCCTGGCGGTACTGGATGCGCTGGCATCCTCTCATCTGGTCATGAAGGATTCCACAATAGTAATAGAGCATTCCCGGAGGTCCAGTCCGGAGCAGCGTTATGGTGAGTTCCATATAACAAACAGCCTCAAACATGGTGATACCTGCGTTTCAATCTATCAGCGTGATGGAGGAAAGAATTGACCATCGCCTTATACCCGGGAAGTTTTGATCCTATCACATACGGGCACCTGGATATCGCCACCCGGGCAGCGGAATTGTTCGATGAAGTTGTTATCGGGGTTTTCGACACTCCGCAAAAGAATCTTTTATTCAGCACTGAGGAACGGGTCAACCTGATAAAGAAAGCTATCGTTAATATTCCCAACATGAGAACAGACTGGTATTCCGGAATGACGGTTGATTTCGCCAGGCGATTGAACGCCAAAGTTATAGTCAGAGGATTGAGAATGAGTCCCGACTTCGAACGAGAGTTCGAAATGGCTTTGATGAACAAGAAACAGGCACCGGAAGTTGAAGTTGTCTGCATGATGACCAGTGTACAATACCAGTTCCTGAGCTCGAGTTTGATGAAAGAAGCGGCACGATACGGCGGATACATCGAGGATCTGGTACCGGAACATGTGGTCATTGCGTTGAGAGAAAAGCTCTACGTTGGAAAATAGATCAATATACAGGAGGATCAGGAATTATGGCAATGAGAATCAATGACGAGTGCATTGCGTGCGGAGCATGCGAAACGGAATGCCCGGTCGAAGCGATTTCAGAGGGCGACACTAAATTTGAAATCGACCCGGACAAATGTGTTGAATGCGAAGGTTATTTCGACGAGCCGCAATGCGCCAGCGTCTGTCCTGTTGATGCCGTGGAAAAGGCATAACGGTTACCCGCTGTCAGTATTGAACAGCATGTCAGGTAATAATAGATTACCTTCCCACACAAGCTCCTGTTGGATTTGAAAACAGAGCTTGATTCGGAGGGGAAATAGCATCCTTTCGGAACGCTGTTTCCCCTTGCAGGGAAAAGGGGTTTTTAATGCGCGCAGGATACAACTTGTATATTACATATAATACTGTTGCTCATACAGGTATGGCTGTTGAAGTCGAGCGTCGTACGACTTAACTTCTGAGAAAGCGGACTTAATCCTCATCTCCAGAGTTACTGGATCCCGCGTTAAAATATCCGAATTTGTAACTTCTTACAGGGTGCTTGATGGCTGTCCCTGAGATTCGGAATATACTGGTTTTATCTCTTGCTCGGGCTTATCCAGTCGTTCGGCCTGAGCCAAATCAAAGGGAAGCGGGGATATACTTCAACAAGCTCAGTATGAGCGGAAAACGAATATTTCCGTTCAGTTGTTCTCAGGACACACCGGAACATTAAAACGGGGATGGCGACACTTGTTCGCCATCCCCGTTTCTTGCCCTGATACGAATATTCTCAGAAAACGATCGGAGGCATGCCCAGCTCCCCAAGCGACCGTATCTTCTGCCCTATCTCCGGTACCTCCCATCTCCTGCCGATATCGACGGCATTGGCGATCTGCCAGGGCTGGAAAAGCTCCATTCTGCCGCCCCTTATCGAGAAGACACGGCCTGTGATATCCTGAGCTTCGTCGCTGGCAAGATATACCACCAGGGGTGAGACGTTCTCCGGGGCCATCTCGTCGAATTTTCCCTCTTCGGCCTCGGCAAACATGCCGCTCACCGCGTCCGTTTGCGTCGTCATCCTGGTTCTGGCCATCGGGCATATGGCATTGCTGGTCATTCCGTATTTCTCCATCTCACGCGCCCACGTCATCGTCAGGCAGGCGATGCCCGCCTTCGCGGCGGAATAGTTCGGCTGCCCCGGACTCCCTATAATACCGGCATGGGAAATGGTATTGATTATCCGGCCATTGACCTGGTTTCCGGCTTTAGACTGGTCTCTCAGGTAGGCCATAAACCATCGACCGGTGTTGAAAGTGCCCTTGAGATGGACCTCTACAACCGGATCCCATTCTTCCTCAGTCATCTTAAAAGTCATTCTGTCACGCAGAAATCCCGCATTATTTACCAGTATATCGAGTTTGCCAAAATTCTCTATCGCAGAGTCAATAATCTTCTTGGCGCCCTCGAAGCTGGTGACGCTTTCGTAGTTGGCTACAGCCTCCCCCCCACTGTCTTTGATTTCCTTCACCGTATCTTCCGCAGGGCCGGTGGCTTTACCGGTTCCATCCCATTCGACACCAACATCATTCACTACTACTTTCGCACCCTCTTTTGCCAGCGCAAGAACGTGGCTCTTTCCCAAACCTCTGCCAGCACCGGTAACCACCGCCACTTTTCCATCGAGAATCCCCATATTTTTCTTCCTCCTGTTTATCTATCACTCGAAAATTCGCTCATCCAGTTACGGGGACCAAATCGCTAAATCAAAAAGCATAAATCCTTCCGATTGCGTCACTAATTGACCCCTTTATCCGGCAAGCGGTAAAAATTTTACACCAGGATTGAACTGATTGTCAACACGCCGATTTTGAGTCATGCCAAAAACAACAGACATACTGACACCCTGTTTGCTCAACCCAGCACATGATTGACACTTTTCATGAATATTCATGATGTTGCCCTGTTCGATTAAAAAAGGGGTGCCTGGAGCAAATGGTAACTCAAGAGTTCCGGGAGAGCCGCTTCGATTTGCGCGTGGGTAAAATGAGGTCAATAACGTCAATTCAGCGAACCGACTGGCCGGTCAATATAGCTGAGGCAGTTTCGAATAACTTCTTCAGCCCGCCTGATTTATTAAAATATCCGCTCGCGCCAAGTTCAAGAGCTTTTACCCTGCCACCACTTATCTCAGCACCTGTTAATACGATCACCGGAATGCCGGCGGTCTCCTCGCTGCTCTTGAGCCTCCGGATAACCTCATGTCCATCCATTCCCGGCATCAGCATATCGAGGATTATCAAATCCGGCGGATTATTCTTCGCCATCTCAAGCGCCTGCTCACCATTATGAGCCACCAAAGTCGAGTATCCTCTATGTTTTGACTCGTAGGTTATGGATTCGACCAGCGTTTCATCGTCGTCGACTACCAGTATCATTTTTGAAGGCTTCCGCAATAGACCAGTTACCTTTTCCAGAATGACATCACCACTGCATGGCTTTGAAAGATACTCATCAGCCCCCCGCTTTACCGCCTCCGTTCTTTCATCCATTATTGAAATGACCATTATCGGTATATGTCTAGTCAATGAATTCTCTTTAAGCATCGTAGTGACATCGAGGCCATTCATGTCCGGCATCATAATATCAAGTGTGACCAGGTCCGGCAGATACGTTCGGACCATATCCATCGCCTCCCGGCCACCTGAAGCCTCAATAACCCGGTATCCCCGGCTGGTTAGCTCGTGACTCAGAAATCGTCGTATGTTTGGCTCATCATCAACCACCAGGATCGTGTTCCCGCCATTTAAACCTGCATTTTCCGGCTCGGATTCAGCCTTCGATTCCACCCTTTCATCATCCCTATCAAGGTTCTCCTGAGCCGCCGGAAGGGTAAACGAGAAAGTGCTCCCCTCCCCCGGCGCGCTCTTCACCCATATCTCACCGTCATAGTGCTCGATGATCTCTTTGCAGATGGGGAGGCCTAAACCCGAACCTTGAGGTTTATCGGTTAATGTGTCCCCAATCTGGGTGAACTTGTCAAAAATGGCCTCATGGTCCTCGGGAGCGATTCCTAAACCGTTATCGGTGATACTTATCTTAACCATATTACTGTTTTCCCCTGCGCCGTATGGCTTATACCGCTCCGCTCTCACCCTTATGGTTCCCCCGGACGAAGTGAACTTGGTAGCGTTGTTTATTAAATTGGTTACAACCTGAATCAGCCTGTCGCGGTCGCACCATACTGGTGGCAGGTCCGGTTCCACCTCGACTTCCAGGTTCATGTCCATGCCCTTCAGTAGGGCGTCATTGGCGGCCAGGGCCTTATCAATCACGTCGGGGGTCTCAACTATCGTGCTGTACCATTCTATCCGTCCCGATTCAATCTTGGAGAGATCGAGGAAATCGTTGATAAGCCGGGTCAGTCGCTCGCTTTCATCATTTATAATCTTCAGGAATTCCTCCTGCACCTCACGGTCCCCTTCATAAGTCAGAAGTATCTCAGCGAAGCTCTTTATCGAGGTCAATGGGGTCCTCAATTCATGTGATACCGTTGAGAGGAAGCTATCCTTCATTTTATCCAGCTCTTTCAATCTCTCATATGCGATCTGCAGTTCCTCAAGCCTTCGCTCCAGCTCCGACCAGTACCCGGCAAGCTGCTCCTGCATCTGCTTGCGTTCGGTGACATCACGGAACACTATGAGCATTCCCCTGTTTATGCCATCTCGTTCGATAAGACTGATATTAGCTTCCACATAAACGGTCCTTCCGTCCCTGTGGCTCATCTCAAATTCAGCCAAACCCTGTACCGCCCGACCTTCCAGCGTTTCCTGAAAGACTTTTGCGAACTTCTCCATCTTTTCCTGTGGCATTACCGGACCGATTTCGAAAAACTTCTTGCCTATCACTTCTTCCCGTGTGAAGCCAAGTATATCCGCGCCCTTAATATTACGGTCAACAACAGTTCCGTCTTCGTCCAGGTAGATTATCTCATCTTTAGCGCTCTCAAATATCTCCCGGAATTTCTGCTCGCTCTCCAGTATCGTGCGCTCCGCCTGCTTTCTCTCAGTAATATCTGATATCACCCCTGTGAAGCCGATAATTTGCTCGCCCTCAAGAACCGGGCGAACGGTGGTGCGTATCCATCTTATTTGCCCGGTCTTTATCACCACCCGAAACTCGTTCTCCTGCTGGAGTTCGCCGGTAAAGCGGGTCTTATCAAATTGCTCCAGCACTTTAGGGAAGTCCTCTTTATAGATGAAATCTGTAAAACGCCTGCCGATTACTTCAGGCTCAGAATAGCCGGTGACTGACTCGACTACAGGACTGATATAGGTGAATACTCCCTCCCGATCGATGAAGAATATGATATCGCTTATCTGCTCCACCAGGTTGCGGTATTTCTCCTCGCTCTGTTTGAGAGCTTCCTCGGCCTTCTTTCGCTCATCAATATCGGTCACCACACCGCGGAAGCCGGCCACTCTCTCCCCTTCCATGATCGGCTGTTCGGAAGCCCTTATCCATTTCGTATCACCCGACTTTAAAATCACTCTGCACTCAAGTGAATATACTGCATCCCCTCTGAGTGCCCTCTCAAACATCTCCAGTACGAAGGGGAAATCACCCTCATGAATTATCTCGGCGAAATTATGCCCTATAAGCTCATCCGGCTTGTAACCACTCAAAGCCTCGACCGATGGACTGATATAGGTGATATTTCCATCCTCCGTTGCCGAAAATATTACTTCATTGATTTGCTCAACAAGGTTTCGATATTTTCCCTCAGCCTGCCTCAGAGCCACTTCGGCTTCCTTCAGCGCCGTTATATCCATATAGCTTCCCAGTGTAGCGCGCCTTCCGCCGTACTCGATACTGGTTACTTTTTCAAAAGCGTATTTTTGATTCCCGTGCTTATCTATTGACCTGAATTCATACCCGGTTTCGCTTTCTCCCTTGAGCATACGGGTAGCTTCCTGACGCACTTTTTCTCTGTCATCGGGGTGAACGATGCTCAGCGGATCCGTTACCAGGAGTTCCTCCTCGCTCAAATCCAGGTCCTTCTGAAAAGCCGGGTTGACGAATACAAATCCGCCATCCTGGACTATATAGGTCCCAATCTGGGAACTCATAGCCAGCCTGGCAAACATCTCCTCCGCCTCTTTCCTCTCAGTGATATCCCTTACAATGATCAGCAGGCCCTCGACATCACCGTTTCTGCTTATAAGACTCGGACTGGCCTCCACCCATATTTTGTGCCCATCCCTGTGCCTGGCTTCCAGTTCGAGTAGATGGCGCGGTTCACCAGACTCTATCGCCTTGAACATCTCCTCGGTGAACCTTTCCATCTCCTCCCCGCTGACGAATTCCATTTCAGCGAAACTCCTGCCTATCACCTCTTCCGGCTTATAACCGAAGATATCCTCGACCCTTCGGTTTATATCCAGGACATTACCGTATTTATCCAGGTACAACATCTCATCATTGGCGTTATCAAATATCTCCCTGAACTTCTCCTCGCTTTCGCGAAGCGCCTCTTCGGCCCCTATCTGCTCTGTTATATCCCTGAAATTGACCACCATTCCATCAATGTGCGGGTCATCTATACAATTCTTACCGGTAACATTGATAATATGCCAGGACCCATCAATGTGCTGAACGCGGTAATTTGAGGAAAAAACATCTCCCGGACTGTTAATCAAGCGGGTGAAATCCTCGATAAGCCTTTGCTGCTCATCGGGATGAACGAACCTGAATATATCCTTGCCCACACCCGCCCCCGGCTGGTAACCCAGCAGCCGGTCATTAGCCGGGCTCTCGAAAATTATATTACCCTCTCTACTGACGATCGTAACTCCCTCGAAGGAGTTATCCATTATGGCCCTGATCCGTTCCTCGCTCTCGCGAAGCGCATCCTCAACTTGTTTGCGCTCGGTTATATCAATCAATACCCCACGGGCACCGACAACCTGATCCCCCTCAAACACCGGCTGACTGGAGGTTCTGAGCCATATCTGCTTACCCGACCTGGCGACGAATCGGTACTCGGCCGAGACAGCATGGCCGGAAAGCAGTTTGGCGAAGTTAATCTCCATCCTGGCCAAATCCTCTCCATAAACGAAATCGGAAAAATGTTTTTCCGCGATCTCCGCCGGAGAGTAACCAAGCAATGTTTCCACCGAGGGAGTTACATAGGATACACTCCCATCCGCGCTAATGAGGTATACTACCTCGGCCATGTTCTCAACCAGTTCGCGGTATTTTTCCTCACTCTCCTTCAGTCCACGTTCCATCTGCTTTCGTTCGGTGATGTCCCTGGTAACGTTGACGAAAGCGTAGGGATTGCCCGACTTGTCATACAGCAGAGAGGCGGTCGCTTCGACCTGAATTTCATTTCCGTCGTTGGTCAGCAGTGTATATTCAACCAGATTCTTTGGATCATTATCCGAGAGCGCCTTTCCCATATCCTCAATCGCCCGTTCACGATCACCTTCCGCTATGAAGTCAAGTCCATAGGTACCAATCAGATCCTCTTTACTGGTGTAGCCATGCCTGAGCATCCCTGTCCTGTTGGCGTCTATAACCCGTCCCTCCAGGTCTGTTATGGTAATACCATCATCGATTGTATCGAAAAGCACGCGCAACTTCTCCTCGGACTCCCTTACAGCCTCCTCATTCCGAATGCGCTCGGTGATATCACGAATGAATTCCAGCCTGGCAGGCTCACCCCGGTATTCGATCGGGCTCGACTTGACTTCCAGCCATATCAAGTCACCGCCACTTGATTTTACCGGCATGGTAAACGTGCGGGCCCTACCACTTTCCGAGAGATTTTTCTCCATGTCGCTCAACAGGTCTTCGAGTTGCGATTCCGAGAAATTATCCGGGGGATTGAGTTTTATCAGGTCGTAAATGGATTTACCTACGCATTCCGATACCGGATAGCCAACTATCTCGCTCGCTTTTTCGTTCATAAAGACTATTTCCGGGCCCTTCAGCACCAAAATACCATCAGGACTCAGCTCCACCAGAGATGAGTATTCCTGCTCCCTCTCAATCAGCGCCTTTTCCGCCACCACGCGCTCCTCTTCAAGCTCGATGCTGTAGAGAGCAAAGGCGATATCCTCGGCAACCTCCTCAAAAAGGTACCTTTCATCCTCTGAAACCTCCGTTAGGTCGGAACCGTAGACGGAAATCACCCCGAAAACCCTTTCGTTGGACTCCAGGCGGGCTGCCATCACCCCGCCCTCCTTAAAGTTCAGACGAAGAGGACACCGGCCACATTCAGATGAAGGAGCATCAATACAGACTATGCCTCTCGTCGCTAACACCTGCTTTGCGCAGTAAGGCCATTCCCCCTTTTTCAACTGGCTTGCGAGCGAAAGGAACCCCTCCTCTATGCCAGCCTGCTCGGTGGACACCACTTCCCCCTCCTCATCCATCACGGCAATCCATGCACTTGTGTAATCCCGGCTTTCTATCAGGGTCTCGCAGGCCTTTTTGATCATCCGGTCGCGATCCCGTTCCCTGACGATAAGCTGGTTGACATTGCGTATCGCCCGAAGGACATTGTTGAGATGCTCGATCCTCGCCTCGTCCTCTTTACGCTTTTGAATATCCCTTACAATCACGAAAAGAGCCTCAGTTTGCTCGCCCGATTTCACTATGCCCACACTTACCGCAACATTCACTGAGGACCGGTCCTTCCTGTAAAGCTTAAGTTCCACTAGCTGGCTGTAATCGCCTTTAAGAGCTTCATAGAAAAGTTCAATTATTCGAGCAGTTTCCTCGGGACTCGCGATGGCGAGGTCGGCGAAATTGGTTCCTATCAATTGATCACGACTAAAACCAAAAATCTGCTCCATCCTGGGGTTCACATCCAGGATCTCACCAGAAGGATTGAAGTAAATAATCCCGTCACTGGCGTTTTCGAAAATGGCCTTGAATCTGCTCTCGCTCCCCTCCAGATCAAACTCAGTTTGTTTATATTCCGTAATATCTCTGAATCGGAGTACCAGTCCTTGAATGGAGGGGTCATTTAGAACGTTCTTACCCGCCAGTTCAAAATAACGCCAGGAACCATCCGCTTGCTGAAGTCGCGCCTCAACCCTGGTGCCATAATCCATCAACTGCTGCTTTTGGGTTATCTCTTCAAACACAGCGGCATCTTCGGGGTGCACCAAATCGGCAACTCGTTTCTCCTTCAATTCATCAGGATCATACCCGAGCAGGGTCTCAGCGGAAGGACTGCAATACTCGATCTTCCCGCTGGCGTCAAGCATGAAGATAACATCCGAAGTCTCCTCGATTACGGACGGAACAGTCTCCTCGCCACATCTAAGGATCTCTTCCAGTCGCTTGCGTTCAGTTATATCCCGAAGCACTATGACGTCTACAATTTCGCCCTGATATTCCATTGATTTGGCAGTCATTTCCAGGTATATACCGTTACCATTCTGATCAGGTAAATAGAGTTCCCGGGGGATGAAAGACCTTACCGCCAGACCTTTCTTCAATCTGGTGAACCTCTTTCGCAGGAATCCGACCGCGTCTTGAGGCAGGAAGTCCGCATCCAGAAAGTCCTTTCCCACCACTTGTTTCCGCTTCAGGCCCACAACCCTTTCAAACGAGCTGTTGACGTCGAGCACAACGCCATCGCTGTTAACCAGAAAAGCCGGATCCGGTATAGCATTCAACATCGTAATGATGGATTTCGCGCCTGTAAGCTTTCTCTTCATATCCATACCGAACTACTGTTCGCCCATTCAAATCTCTAAACAGTTGTTAACGTATTTTGATCCCTCTGTTAGGCGTCTCCCAGAAGTTCCTTAACCTTGGTCACAATGGCATGAGGACTGAACGGCTTGGTTATATATTCGTCGGCACCTGCTGCCAACCCCTTTCTTTTATCAGTTTCCTGGCTCTTGGCACTAAGGATCACGATATACA
>JAWOBX010000017.1:0-5660 GCA_046484125.1 Dehalococcoidia bacterium
GAGCCGAATTTGCGCTGATCATTGAAATGAAGCGATTTACCATCATCAAACCGGAAAACGGCCGTTGTATGCTTTTGTACGTCGTTATTTGACGTTCTAATCAACAGCACGCCGGTCATCTTCAGGTGCAGGATGAGAACGTCATGGCTCGCAAGCTCTAAAATGATATGCTTGCCTCTCCGTCTTATTCCCTCAATTCGCTGACCCACCGCCCTTCGAAGGAATTCCTCCGGACTCGGCTGGCGTATCGCCTTATGCCGGAACAGGTTGATCTCGTTAATTCGCCGCCCGGTCACATGGGGTACCAGCGCGTTCCTTATTGTTTCGACTTCAGGTAGTTCCGGCATTTTTCCCACACGGATTATAACAGAAAGACCGCCTCCAGACCATTCGTCCTTGACAGGATGCGGTTGGCGAACCATAATTTGATTTGGACGTAGTTCCGCCAGGGCTCGCCTGTGGCCCCGACTGTTTCCCGGGTTTACCGCGTAACCCTTCGAGCCGTATGCGGCAACTTACATAACGCAAAACGGGAGAGGAAAGAATGGAGGACAGGGAGAAGCTCAAACACATATTATCCCACTGGATGGAACATAACGATGAACATGCCGGGGAATTCAGGGAATGGGCGGATAAGGCGGAACGGCTAGGTGAAATGGCTGTCCGGGACAGGATAGTTGAGGCCATTGAGCAATTGAAAAAGGTAAATGAAGTCCTCAAGGGCGCGTCCCTGGAACTATCGGATTCCTGAAGGAGGAAGTCAATGTGTCTGGCAAAAGCATACGTCGGAGAAACCGAACCCGGGAACCTCATGCTGGAAGACGTGGCCTGGTTACAGATTGAGGGCACCAGGATCAATCTCACTACCCTGTTTGGTGAGCGAAAGGAAATCAACGGCAGGTTAAGAGAGGTCGATTTCCAGGGCTCGAAAATAGTTATTGACCGAGTTAACTAGAGGGGCCGTTCATGAGTTGTCAGCAGACTCTCAGGGAAAAGGGATATCGCCTTACTCCACAAAGGTCCATGATTCTGGAAGTACTCCACCGGGCTGAGAAGCACATTACACCCGAGGAAATACACAAACAGGTAAATGCCCGGTATCCGGAAGTCAACAAATCCACGGTCTACCGGACCCTGGATCTGCTTAAAAGGCTCGATCTGGTGGATGAAGCCGATCTGGGGGGTAACAAACTTTACTATCATCATGCCGATCACGGTCGCCATCATCACCTGATATGCCAGAAATGTGGCCGGGCAATTGAAATTGAAGAGGAGATGTTTGATCCGATTAAGGAGAACCTGATTCGAAAGTACGGTTTTGTCCCGGATATCAGGCATCTGGCTATATTCGGCCACTGTCTTGAGTGCGAGCCCGAGTAACCCCTTTTTCACGGGAAGGTCAGAGAATCGTGGAAATTGACACCTGTATCTCCCTGGGGTAGATTTATACTAACACATGATTTTCCTTAGACGATACCACTGGGTTATTGGATTGCTTGTTCTGGCGGGCATCCTCATATTGATGCTGGGTACCCCCAGTACTTTCTTCGGCCAGAACGCCTCCTTCCTCTACTCCAAACTATCGGATCCTACAAGCCAACAAACTTTTGTGCGAACCAATATGGATTTTGGCGATGAGGAAGCTCTGAACAGCTTTCCCCTCAAGATCGACGGTTGGACGGGGACGAATTACGAACAGGCCGGCCTCAAGGAAACTTTGGGCGCGGACGTTCTCATAATGCGTTCATACAAAAAGACCGAGGCGGAGCAAGGGGTGTTTTTCTTGATAATGCAGAGCGATAGCCAGGCGAGCTTTCACCCTCCCGAGGTCTGTTACCCCGCGCAGGGATGGAAAGTGGTGGAAGAGGGATTCGATACCATCACTATAACGGATGCCGAGTGGGTGGAGCCGGAACTCTACCCGGAATTCAAGGAAAGCGAGACCACGATACAGATTAAGAAAATCGTGGTCACCAAAGAGAGAATTTTAAGCAGGGAGACATACAACGAACGCCGCCTGGTGATTTTCTTCTATGTAAGAAGCGCCCCGCTCGGAGCCCGATCTGACGCCATTGTGATGATCAGGGTATCCGGTATAGCGCCCATGGAGGGCTCGTACGAGGATCTTCTAAAACTGGAAAAGGAGTTAATGGCGGATGCCATTCCCTATATGTTTGAACTTCGAGAGGAAGAGGATATAATAATCGCCCATCTCGCTGATTCAGGAGTGTGGGGGATAATCGCTATAGCAGCCTCCTTCCTGTTTCCTTTCGCGATAATCTTTTACCCACAGTTAAGGAATTTGAAATCGAGAGCCGGGGCCTTCAGGGGATAAACACCCCTTCACCGATGATGTATATCCAATACCCGTGCCCCAGTTCGACCGCGGGAAGATTATCCTTATCCTCAGAGAGGGGTCTGCCCGTCATTGTCGGGAAGGAGTCCATCGCCCATACATATGGTGAGGTGCTCTTCGCCCTAGCTTGCGCGCCGCTCTCGTTGTATAGAACCGCCCATTCGCCCTTCAGGTCAGCCCCCAGATAGTGAGTGAGAGGCATTGCCGGCTCCAGGCTCCGTGACGCGTAGCCTATCAGATGCCATCCGGCGCCGAGTTTCATTGTCAGGGGTCTCCTGAAAGCGTCCCGCTCGGCGAAATCAACCTCCAGGGCCGCCTTTTCCGTCGCTTTCACCAGGTATCCCCTCCCCGGCTGAATTGAACCGGGTTCCAGCCACTGGTCCTCGATAACTGTCCACACCTCCTCAACACCCGTTCCGGCGAATACGTCGCTTACACCAGCATCTGCCAAATTTCTGGGGACCGATATCAGATTCCAGCCTTTGTCCAGTCTAATGTAATAAGACGTGATCTTATCATTTACGCGCAGTTCCAGGGATTTTCCGGTCTCATTACCGGCGCGGTCAGTGGCAACCAATTCAACCGTATATGTGCCGGGAAGGGTGTTCCTTCCCACACTGGTCTTCATGATCCACTTACAGCTACTGCGGTCTTTTGTCATAGCCGTTCCTGAGGTTTCTCCGAATGGATTCGATGGTTCAGTTCCGGCCAGCCTCACTGAGTAAATTCCGCTCATATCATCGTATGCTGTTGCTGATATGACCACCTCATCGCCGGGCCGCACCGCAGGGGCATCGATGTTGTACATGGCTTCCAGGGCAATCGCCGGGGGTTGAATATCGTCGACTACTCGCAGTGGTATTCGAATGCTATTGGAGTGGCTGTGCTTGTTAACAGCGCTCACTTTCAGTTTAAAAGAATCTATACCATGCCCGGCGTCGGGCAATTCAACCTGCCACTTATCTGTAGGTTCAGCCACTCCCCTTACTATCCTGTGTGTTATAGCGGTCCGGTATTCATTGTATCGGTACCTGCTGCCGGCCTCGATCAGATATGCCTCCACCCCGTCTATTTCGTAGATTCTCTTCATTGAGGTTTCAGTGCTCGCGGGTATGATACGGTCCGCCACTGGATCGTAATATCCGGCACCGGAGAGGCGCTCGATATCGACCGTGATTTTATCTATCTCGCCACCGGCTCCCACCCTGACAGAGAGCACCAGAGGGCTACCCTGAGGCTGCGCGCCGAAGTTCACCACATTGGGGCTGGCTTTGGCATCATAAAGCTGAGGGGTGGGGGCGTCAGAGATGGGCAGATGTGCTGACCCGGGGAAAATAATCATCGCGAGAATAACCCCCAGTAAGAAAGCCGCTTTAACCTTCATTTTTTTACCCTCCTGAAGTCGACTGTATGTACCGGCCTTCAGCGCCGGTTCCGGAAATTATTCATTCCTTAAAACAACGAGATTCTTCGGTCGCCGCCGCTCCCTGCTCGGAAACTTACTTAAAATGAGCAGGAATTAAAAAAACCACGCTATTGTACTGTCCCGTAAATAACCGGACTTTGGATTATCTGATAATATCGCTTATATGGCTTACTGCATTTCCCGCCCCGCCGTCCTGTGTTGTTACTCAGTGAGCGAACTCGCGTTCCGAGTTCGCTCACTGAGTAACAAACCCTTCCAGCGAAGCAATGAGTTAAAAAGAACATCGCGAAACAAAAGGTTGACCTGAGAATATAATGGCACATCCGGACGGATTACACATGGGCCCTAGGGCCCAAATATAAGAAAAAGGCCCTCCAGATTAAGGAGGGCCTTTTTTAAAACCGCCGGGTTTCTTACAAATTACGGTTGTGAAGCTGCCGGCCGTCTGCTCCTCATACCGAATACAATGGCCAGGATAACCGCGATAACCGCGAGTATGATTGCCACTATGCCCAGTACCGAGCTCGCGTCATCACCATCTTCACCTGCCGGTCCGGTGTCTCCCTTTGGTCCTTCAGGTCCCTCAGGTCCGGTGTCTCCCTTTGGCCCTTCAGGTCCCTGCGCAGCCGTCAGTGTGAAGGTTGCTTCAGCCGAGCGCTCATATGAATCGCTTGCGGCAACTGTATAGTCACCGGCTTCGGTAGTAGTCGGTGTTACCGCCGCATGGAACTTGCCGTCGGCTCCGGCCGTAACCACAGCTACAGTATTGCCATCGAATGTTACCGTTACTTCCTGGTACGGGGTAAATCCGCTGCCGTATACATTAGTAGCCACGCCTTCCGCCGGCATCAATTCCAGGCCTACCGGACCCGCTTCGGAAACCGCGCTGAGGTTGAGCCTGGTATTCTTGCCTGCTTCCCAGGCCGCCTGGGTTGCCGGAGACATTTCGTCTCCAACGACGAAATTTACTGTCTTACCGGCATAATCCCCGGCTACCTTTATGCTGTAATCCGAGCCGTCGGTAGTGGTAGTTGCCACATCCTCCCCGTCTATCATGGCTGTCACCGTTGTGCCGTCTTCCACGCTCTGTCCATCGAGCATCACCGAGCCATAAAAGCCATGCACGTTCGGCTGGGCCATGGCGACCGCCGGGAGGAGGAGCAGCATGACCATTGCCAGCGCCGCTATCAAAATCCTAACTTTTGGCATTCATTCCTCCTTCCTGATTATTGATCTGAGGTTTGTGGCCTCAGGGCTTCGAAACCCTGAGGCCAGTTGTTCCTCAATTCTTTGCTTAAAGCTAGCCCAGCCAGCCTATAAGGTTCCAGCCTTCATTCAGGTTGTAGGTGGCAGAACCATAGGTGAGAGTGCAATCCTCGGTAACCTGAATCCAGTAACCCTGTCCTTTGTTCAGGTCGGTGAAATCATCCGGAGCACCCTCGGCTACATCAAACACCTGCCACTCCTGCGTGGCCGAGTCAAACGTCCATACTATAGTATACAGGCCGTCAATGGTGGCCAGTCCGTCCTCAACACTGATAACCCCTGTCTCTCCATCACCGGTTATGGTGAACGGAACTGTGTAGGTGTTGTTTTCAGCATCTTCCACGGAAACCGACTTGCCGCCTGGCGTCAAACCCGGAACAGTAGCCGAAACCTCGAATCCACCCTGGGAATCGGTGATCGGCAGATCCTGACCCCAGACAACATTGACGTTGCCAATCTTGATTGACATCAGCGGCTGCTGCACGCCAAAGCCCGTGCCGATTATCCCGACCTCAGCACCAACAGGGGCGGCCTCGGGATCAACCTCAACCGCGGGTGCCGTCACCATGAAGGTTTCCTTCAGGGATTCGTTATCCGTGCCCTGCTGGGTCG
>JAWOBX010000071.1:0-38011 GCA_046484125.1 Dehalococcoidia bacterium
TTTACTGAAGTGGGCCCCATCAGGCAGGAAATCACATGCCCCTATTAATACCATCCCCTCACGTAACGGTGCTGCAATACTATCTGGTGCCTCAACGCTTATGTAAGTAATCGGTGTTCCTGCAGCATCCTGCCCTAAAGTATCGGCAAGAACAAATATGCTCCCACCACAGTCCAGACACTCGGTCGAAAGGTCGAAGTCTCCGGTGAACGTACCGTCAACTATAGCTGGTGTGGGTGTCGGTGTCTCAGTTGGGGTTGGGGAAGGAGCGCTGGCTGTTGTGAAGCTCTCATACGAGCCGGGTTCAGCGGGGGCGCAACCAACAGCTTTGGCCCTGAAATAGTAAGTAGTCGATGGCTGAAGATCAGTGATGCTGGCGCTGAAATCGCCCGTTGCTATCATCACCTGTTGCTCAGTTTCGTTGCTACCTGGCATCGCGGTGCCCCACTCGAATGAGACCACTACGCTGGAATCCGTCCCCAGGCTATTGAGTGCGCCATTCAGTGTAGCCGAGCTGGTAGTGATATCATCCGCCGGTTGTGTTGCCACTTGTGGCGGGTAACATATGGAGGGGCCTCCGTACCCCTGCCCGTACGAGATCATTGGTGTGGCAAATAAAATTATAGCTGCGATAATCGCAGCTATACTCAGAATGAGTGTCATCCTGCCTGAGATTGCGCTCGCCCTTACATGTATTTCATCCATCTTTTCACCATCCATCTTGAAATTCAATAACTTACGCTGCCGGCTCCGCTATCGCAAAATTGTGATCACCTGGGTGACAACTATGGCAGCGAATACAAACAGTAATGCGTATATGGCTATGTTGATCCTCTCTGTCAGCATTTTGGCCCGCCCACCCCACTTCGAGCCCTCATCTTCGGTATCGGTTGCGGCCGATCCTATTAGTTCCTTCGCGATAAGGAATATTATTAATGCTGCAATGGCGATAATACCCGCCATCGCAGCGAAATGAGCGATGGTAATGGTGGTGGTAGCGGTCGTTACGGTTGTGATCATAACTACCCTCCTCAAACACTATTTCATTACGGTTAACACTAAATAAATTTTTATTATTGAGGAATTGTAGCACACTTCTGAATTCATGTCAATAGAAGTTTCCTTTGATTGTTGATGGCGAATTTCTAAAAGAGCTGCGATATACCGCTCTCTCTATAATATCCATACATAATAATGAAGTCGTTTCTATATTAATCTTTATAACAAAAGCTCTGATCGACCGTCATTATCCCCTGGTCACCGGGGAATTCCAAGAATGTGAGGTATCCCGGTACCGTGTCAACACTTGCTGGAGAAGTTCATTCATATATCACAGCCGGGCCACGGAAACCCGGCCCTGCCGGTATTTTACCTGTAAAAATGTTTGCTGTCTATGCCATGGAATCATACTCTATGTATCCGGCCGCAGTGGGGACATTTGACTGAAGGCTTTTTGATCCGTGGCGGTATTTTAAGCTTTGTGCCACAATCGCATTGTATCGTTTTATAGTTGTTCTTGCGCCACATGAGGTCATCCAGCTCTCTAGTGCGCTCCAGTTTGCCAGGTTCTCCAGCTGTTCCTTCAGATGATGCCTCCCTTAGTGAAACGGGGGCCGCGGCGGCAACAGCGGATGATGGCAAAGCGCCTTCCCCTCCCTGGTGAATCGAACTGTAGGCCGCGTTGTAATCAGCAAGGGATGCTCCACCCATCCCTCGGAGTATCCGTATCCGCTCCGAGATTGGTGGATGGGTACTGCTGAGGTCACTCGCCGCTCTCCCCTTCTTGCGGAAAGGATTGTTGATGTACATTGGGGCCAGCGCCTGATTGGCTGACCGCAGTTGAGCGGTCGACCCGCCGATCTTCTCAAGGGCGGAGGCGAGCCCTTCAGGGTAACGGGTATATTGAGCTGATGACGCGTCGGCCAGGTACTCCCGTTTTCGAGAAATGGCGAAATAAATCAAGCGGGCCAGTATGGGCGCAAGTATCATCAGGACCAGCGCTACTATAAGAAATATGATCTGCGCCTGCCCCCCGCCCCCCCCCGAACTCCTCCTCCCACTCATGCCACCCCAGAAAACCATGTGAGTCACGTACCACGATATCATGACGATGGTTCCAAGAAGAATACCGCACATCGTCATCAGGAGCACATCACGGTTTTTAATGTGAGCTAACTCGTGGCCGATCACACCCTGAAGCTCATCGCGGTTTAGCTTCTGTAGCAATCCAGAAGTTACAGCTACCGCCGCCTTTTTAGGGTCCCTGCCGGTGGCGAAAGCGTTCAGCGCGTGGTCATCTATGATGTATATATCGGGCATAGCCTCCAGGCCGGAGGCGATCTTCATCTCCTCGACGACGTTATAGAGCCGGGGATGGTCATCGCGCTCGATCTTTTTAGCTTTTGACAGCGCCAGAAAAATGTCGTCGCCTTTAAAATAGGCGACCAGACTCATGATTGCCCATATAAACAGGGCTACGACAATGCCCCCGGTTGGACTGCCAAGGAAAGCGAGTCCGAGGAAATACCCTATTCCCAGTAGCACCAATGCCATTGCCGCTACCAGGAAGATAGACTTGATCCTGTTTGCCCTTATCTGTTCCCACATAACCGGTTAATACGTTAGCTAGCTGAAATTGACCTGTGGAACCGCCCTCTCAGTCGGGGTCTCAACCTCGAAGAAGTCACCCGCTTTGAAGTTGAAGATGCCGGCGATGATATTGGAAGGAAACATCTGGATCTTGTTATTATAGCTGAGTACCGAATCATTGAAGAACTGCCTCGAAAAGGCGATCTTATTTTCGGTAGAGGTCAACTCCTCCTGAAGGGCCAGAAAATTCTGGTTGGCCTTAAGGTCCGGGTAGTT
This sequence comes from Dehalococcoidia bacterium, assembly GCA_046484125.1. Classification (GTDB taxonomy): domain Bacteria; phylum Chloroflexota; class Dehalococcoidia; order SZUA-161; family SpSt-899; genus JBGLNL01. The sequence continues at coordinate 2,866 of JAWOBX010000071.1, forward strand.
CTCGGCTACAGCCAGAAGTCTGGAGAGCGCTCCGCTTAGCTCACCCTCTGCCCTGGATTGCGCGTCAACGCCCTTGCCGACAGCCCCCTGGGCCAGGTTTCGGGCGTTAGTGACCTCCTCAAAAGTCTGTCGCTCATGAGAGGCATACCCTTTTACCGTTTCAACCAGATTCGGGATTAAGTCGTGTCTCCTTTTTAGCTGAACGTCGATCTGCGACCAGGCGTTCCGCATCTGGTTACGTAATCTAACCAGACCATTATAGGTGATTATCAGCCCGATGATTAGCAATCCGGCGATAACGCCGATGACGATACCTGCGATCATAAATATCTATCCTCCTGTGTTAATTCTCGTTCCGTCAACCCCCGGCCTGGAAGACCTCGCCAAGAAACGTTATCACCTGTCCCTGGGAGTCATTCTGACCGGTAGAAGCCGCCTGGCTGATCAGCTGGCCCACTTCTCCCGCGTCAAACCACAATCCGTCGCCAGTCGGGCACACGTCAATAAGCACTTCCGGGTCGTGGCCGACTGTCGCCTTCCTCATTTTATGGTGGCATATCGGGCATTTTCTTTTCTTCTCTTTCGATTTCGCTTCCGGGGAAGTGAGGATGGCGTTGGTGGAGATCGTGGAGCTCTCCAGATTCATAATCTCGAGCAATAGCTCCAGCTCCTCAGCGTCAAACCAGACGCCGGCACAATCCGGACAGTAATCAAGCTCGATTCGCTCATGCTCGACCACTATCATGCTGTTGTGACAGGCGGGACATATCATAAATCCGGCTCTCCGAATCAAAATTCTTTACAAGTGTAAACCAGACGCCGTTGGGTGTCAAGTAAAAATTGGAGCCCTGAAACAGCGATTGATTCGGATGCATATCAGCATCGCTGTTTTCCCCTCCCGGTTTAATAAGGTTCTTCAGGCCACCTGATGGCACCCGCCATCAGGTGGCCTGAAGAACCGTCCTCGTTGGGGGAGGGTTTTCCCCGGTCAGGGGAAAACGGATTGTTCCCAATTTCACAAGACGTCCGCAGGGTGAATTCCTTTGTATTTGAAACGCTGTTTTCGGGTGGAGCAGCTATAGAAGCGTTTCTCATTGATATGTTGAGGAATCTTAGATCCTCGTGCAACCCGGTGTTGTTCCGATCAGCCAAGGGTTGAGAGGTGCTTGATTCGCTTTAGCATGTTGGGGTGAGTGCCGAGCATTTCCATCATCCTGTCCCGGCCACTGATCTTGATGGACATTGAACGCAATCTCTGTAACTCGCCCTGATCGATAGTGCCACTCCTGTCCCAGTCCACCTGGGCTAGTTCGTTGATCTCGCTCCATGCCCGCGAAGGGTCATTGACAAAGAAGGCCTTCAGCCCTTCGACCTGTTTCAGTTCCTGCCGGCCTTTGAATTTGGCATCACCGTAGACCAGCTTGTAGAGAGCGGTTGCCAGGTGGTGGGGTTGATTACCCAGTCTTGTGCTGCCTCGGTCCGCATAGTATTCACGAATCCTTGAACCATACAGGACCAGCAAATTGGTGATGAAGTACATCAGAAAGGCACCCATGCCGATAAGGATGATATAGCCCCCACCGTCTCGGCGGCCGCCGAGCATTCCCCGGAACATGAAGCTCCAGGCGATCCAGTACATTATCAGAGGTATGGCGGAAAGGAGTGTGATAATGGCCATATCCCTGTGTTTGATATGGGATAATTCATGTCCCAACACGGCCCGGAGTTCGTCTTCGCTTAACAGGTTTAGAATTCCCCTGGTAACACACACCCTGCCATCCCGGTGAGTCCGGCCGAATGCGAAGGCATTGGGAACGGCCTGGTCGGATATGCCGACCCTGGGCTTGGGCAGTCCGGCCTGCTGGGCCAGCTCACCAACCATACGATGCAATTGCGGGGCCTCTTTCTCGCTGACCCACCGGACTTTCATTGTCCGGGTGACGATAGACGGCCCCAACAGATACTGGAGACCGATGATGGCCACCGCAATGCCAATATAAAATATGAATCCACCGGCGCCCATAATCGTACCGACGGCGGTAATCACGCCATAAAGAATGCCGAACAATAGCGCTATCAGTAGATACATTCTTGTCTGGAGCCACATAGTTATCACCTCGAAGGAAATATGTGGAGGCGACGGGCGGATTCGAACCGCCGAATAGAGGTTTTGCAGACCTCCGCCTTAACCACTTGGCCACGTCGCCATAAACAGAGCCCGGTTTACCCGGGTAACCCTCCTGGAGCGGGAGACGAGATTTGAACTCGCGGCCTCCTCCTTGGGAGGGAGGCGCTCTACCCCTGAGCTACTCCCGCCTGATAATGGTGCCGAGGGCGAGATTTGAACTCGCACGGGCGAATGCCCACCACCCCCTCAAGATGGCGTGTCTACCTGTTCCACCACCTCGGCTTGAACTGGCAGGGGTGGCAGGATTCGAACCCACGGCCTGCGGTTTTGGAGACCGCCGCTCTAGCCAACTGAGCTACACCCCTGTATTCCCAGCACTACGATTATACAATATTTAAGCAAACACTAGTACCCCCTGTGCCGGGTACGGACGAGCAATATATTATCATATGTGGCCCTGCCGGTAAATCCCGCACATCTCCATGGCCTTTAAGCCAGCTTGCAATCTCCTTGACACTGAGTCAAGCCGGTAGTAAGCTAGAAACTGGATTGGCATCGAATGAGCAACGATGGGGCAGGACTGGTCCAGGTTCTAACGGGCAATGGTCGGGGGAAGACTACCGCGGCACTGGGGACCGTGCTTCGAGCTGTGGGGCAGGGACTGAGGGTTCACATCGTCCATTTTATGAAAGGTACCTATCCCTATGGCGAGCAGAGGGCCCTGACATATTTGCCCGGCGTTACCGTCTCCAGATTCGGAAAGCTTGATTTCTGCGATCCCAGCAATATCCAGGAGGATGAGCGTAACGAGGCCCGCAGAGCGCTGGAGGACGCCAGAGAGGCGATCCGTAGCGGAGAATACGACCTGGTGGTTCTGGATGAAGTCAATATCGCGTCGGGTTGGGGGCTGATACCGGTCACTGATGTGGTTGAACTGATTCGCCGGAAGCCTGAGAAGATCGAGTTGATCCTTACCGGACGTTACGCTGATGAGAAGATTATCGAAGCTGCCGACCTGGTCACGGAGATGGTAGAGGTGAAGCACCCGTATCAGCAGGGAATCAAAGCCCGGCAGGGATTTGAATACTAATAAGGGGGAGTAAATGATAACTGTAAGCGTGATAAAAGCCGATGTCGGCGGTTATCCGGGGCATTGCAGCATGCATCCCGAACTCATAGAGCATGCCAGGGGAGAGCTGGAGAGGGCAAAAAACGAAGGGCTTCTGGTCGACTTCTGTGTTACGCGCTGCGGTGATGATCTTGAGTTGATTATGACCCATGAGCAGGGCGAAGGCAACGAGAGAATACATAAGCTGGCCTGGGATACCTTTATCGGCTGCACTGAGTGCGCCAAGAAACTGAAGCTTCACGGGGCCGGCCAGGATATGCTCGGCAATGCCTTTTCCGGAAATGTCAGGGGAATGGGGCCCGGTTCAGCGGAAATGGAGTTTGAGGAGCGCGGCTCAGAGCCGATACTGGTCTTCATGGCGGATAAAACCTCTTCGGGCGCGTGGAATATGCCCCTTTATAAGATCTTTGCTGATCCCTTCAATACCATTGGACTCGTCATCGCTGAGAATATGCATTCGGGCTTTTCCTTCGAGGTACACGACATCAAAAAGCACAGGAAGGTTACTTTCGATTCCCCTGAGGAGATTTATGACATGCTGGTTCTCATTGGAGCCCCTTCCCGGTACGCGGTGAAGGCGGTCCGCCACCGGCCTTCGGGCGAGATCGCAGCGGTATCCTCAACCGACAAGCTGTTTGAAATGGCTGGCCAATACGTCGGCAAAGATGACCCCGTACTGGTCGTTCGCTCTCAGGGGAGATTCCCGGCGCTGGGTGAGGTGCTGGAGCCATTCGCGTTTCCCCTGTCGGTAGAGGGCTGGATGAGAGGTTCGCACTTCGGACCGCTCATGCCATGCTCGATTCCACAGTCGAATCCTTCCAGATTTGACGGTCCTCCGAGGGTGGCTTGTGCCGGTTTTCAGCTTGCCGGCGGTAAGCTGATCGGCCCCGTTGATATGTTCGATGATATCAGCTTTGATGAGGCCCGAAAACAGGCTAACAAAGCTGCTGAATATTTCCGCAGGCACGGGCCATTCGAGCCGCATCGCCTCCCGCTGGAGGAGATGGAATACACCACAATGCCCCAGGTGATGAAAAAGCTCGAAAGTCGGTTTATGCCCTTAGATTAGTGAGCGTGCAAATATGATGTGATGATTGCTGCAGATCATCTCTTAACTGAACCACTTCCCGTAAAAGGCTCATACCTGCCCGGGATTTGAATATGATACAGACGCTTGTTTTGAAAAACCTCACGTCGTCGGGGCGATTTGCATGCAGGACCGTTTTCCTCATATCCTTAACGAACTTTGTGGCAAGTGATGTCTCCAGGGGATAACGGGGTTGATCAGCGCTTTCTTAAATCCGCTTAATGGGAGGATACTACTTGCACGAGTTGCTGCTGGCTACAAATAATCCGGGAAAAGCTCGAGAGTTGAGCGCGCTCATAAGGGGGGAGTACTGGGTATTTACCACTCCGGCGGAGCGGGGTGTAGATTTGAATGTGGAAGAAACTGGAAGCACATTCGAGGAAAACGCTGTTCTCAAGGCCAGGTCATTCGCGGGTGCTTCAGGTCTGATAACTCTTGCGGATGATTCAGGCCTGGAGGTTGACGCGCTTGAGGGTGAACCGGGGGTTTTCTCCGCTCGTTACGCCGGTCGGAATGCAACCGATAAAGATCTGTACGAATACTTGCTCTCCAGGCTGGCTGATTACCCCTGGGAGAAAAGACAGGCCCGCTTCAGGTGTGTCATATCCATCGCGTTCCCTGACGGAGAGATGGTGCTATGTAAAGGGGAATGTCCCGGTGTGATAGCTTTCGAGCCGAAAGGGAATAACGGATTTGGCTACGATCCGGTATTCTGGCTTCCAGAGCATGGTAAAACAATGGCCGAGCTTACCCCGGAGGAGAAGAACAGAATAAGTCACAGGGGGAAAGCCGCGGAACAGGCCAGGTTGTATCTGGATTACCGGCTGGCTGAGGGAACCAAATGACCGGTATTTCAGATTCGTTTGCCCGCCCCATTAATTATCTGCGCCTGTCAGTTACCGACAGGTGTAATTTCCGTTGCATCTATTGTATGCCTCTCCAGGGTATCAAAACTCTTGATCACAGCGATATCCTGAGCTACGAAGAGATAATGCTGGTGGCGGAAGCCGCGGCTGGATTGGGAATAAACAAGGTCCGGCTGACGGGGGGCGAGCCCCTCGTCAGGGCCGACCTTTCCAATCTTGTCGAAATGCTTTCTGCGATCGACGGCATAGATGATCTGACTCTCACGACCAACGGGTCTCTATTGAGGCGCCATGCCAGGGAACTCAAAGACGCGGGACTGAGCCGCGTTAACATAAGCCTTGACACCCTTCGGCCCGAAAGATTTGAGCAAATCACCCGCTTTGGCCGGCTCGAAGAAGTTCTTCGTGGGGCGGAGACGGCGGGGGCGGCGGGCCTTTATCCCATCAAGTTCAATACTGTGGTCATGCGCGGTATCAACGACGACGAAATTACCGATTTCGCTCGCAAAACAATTGAGGATGGATGGCATGTGAGGTTCATAGAGTTCATGCCGATAGGTGAATCGAGCGGGGAGAATAACGGGCGTTTCATATCCATAGCCGAAATAACAGAGCATATCGAGAAACTTGGCACGCTGGAAACCGGCAAGCTGGACGGAAACGGCCCTGCCAAATACTATCGTTTGCCGGGAGCCACGGGAACCATTGGGTTTATCAGTCCGATCAGCAATCACTTCTGTTATCAGTGCAACCGCCTTCGACTGACCGCCGATGGAAAACTAAGGCCCTGCCTGCTGTCTGACGATGAGATTGATTTGAGGGGACCTCTACGTGAGGGGGCTTCCGCCGATGATCTAAAGCGCCTCATTGAAAAGGCTATCGAATCAAAACCAAAAGGTCACAGCCTTGGTTCCGGTGGCACAGGCTGGAACCGTAATATGTGCCAGATTGGGGGATGAACGGTTGATTCGAATATATACCGACGGGGCATGTTCCGGAAATCCCGGCCCTGGAGGGTGGGCCGCTATCGTGTTGAAAGATGGCGAGCGTTTCGAACTGAAGGGTAGCGATCCTCAAACCACCAACAACCGCATGGAACTTACCGCCGCCATTGAAGGCCTGGCCAGTGTTCCCGAAAACGCGGATGTTATCCTGCATAGTGACAGCCAGTACCTTGTTAAGACAATGACCCTGGGTTGGAAGCGCCGCGCGAATCACGACCTGTGGAAAAGGCTCGATGAGCTGAAAGCGACTCGTAACGTCCAGTGGGACTGGGTGAAAGGGCATGATGGGAATCCTGAAAACGAAAGGGCGGATCGCCTGGCCGTTGAGATGGCGGCTCAGGCGGGCGGTTCCCCCACCCATTTTGATTCCTCGGGAGAGATCCATATGGTTGATGTATCCTCGAAGCATAATTCCGAACGGGTCGCCATTGCCAGGGGTAAGGTGAAAATGGAAAAGGCAACCCTGGAACTGATTCAGAAAGGTCAGGCCGCTAAGGGGGATGTGCTGGGGGTTGCCAGGACTGCCGGGATAATGGCGGCCAAGAGAACACCGGACTTGATCCCGCTTTGCCATCCGTTAAGGATCAGCAGTGTGGAAATAGAACTTGATCTGAATAAACTCTCGAGTGCGGTAGATATAGCTGCCACGGTCAAAGCCTCTGAAAGAACGGGCGTGGAAATGGAAGCGCTTACCGCGGTCGCGGTAAGCGCTCTCACCATCTATGATATGTGCAAGGCTGTGGACAGGGGAATGAGAATTGAGGATATAAGACTGGTCAGGAAGTCCGGTGGAAAGAGCGGAACCATCACCCTTGAATAACCCCGTGTTTCCCGGTTGACATAAACCTGAATAGCTCCCATCGTATTGAACAATCACTCACCCACACAGTGAAAGTAATGCCCGGAGAACGCAGGATGAAGATAGCCAGGACCATCACGGAGATGAAGGAGACAAGAAGAGGGCTGGCGGATCCGGTTGGATTCGTACCCACCATGGGGTATCTGCATGAGGGGCACCTTTCCCTGATAAGGCAAGCACGAGCCGGGAACTCGAGCGTGGTTGCAAGCATATTTGTCAATCCAGCCCAGTTTGGCCCCAACGAGGATTTCAGCTCCTATCCTCGCGATACGGGACGGGACCTGGCTTTGCTGGAAAAAGAGGGCACCGATGTGGTTTTTATGCCGGAACCGGAGGAGATGTACCCTGAAGGAGCCAGCACATGGGTTTATGTGGAGGGATTAACCGATAAACTTGAGGGGGCTTCCCGCCCGGGGCATTTTAAGGGCGTGACGACAGTGGTCGCCAAGCTGTTCAACATAATTGAGCCGGCAACGGCCTATTTCGGGCAGAAGGATGCCCAGCAGGCACTGGTCGTCAGGAAGATGGTGAAAGATCTCAACATGAATCTGAATCTGGCTGTAGTGCCTACGGTTCGGGAATCTGATGGCCTGGCCATGAGCAGCAGAAATATGTATTTAAATCTGCGAGAGCGCCGGGCCGCTTTGATTTTATGGAGGGCACTGAAAAAGGCTGAGCAATTATGGACCGGCGGCGAATCGGATGCCGAAAGGATCAGGAAGGAGATGCTGGCATTTATTGAAACAGAGCCGGCGGCAGAGATAGATTATGTCAGCGTCGCGGATACGCGGACACTAATAGAACTGGATATCATCGAGGATTCCGCCCTGGTATCTCTGGCGGTGTGGATCGGAAAGACACGCCTTATCGATAACGTAATTCTGGGAGGCATGATTGAGGATTCTGGTAACCAATGATGACGGAGTGTACGCGGAGGGGCTCTGCGCCATTGTTCGTTCGCTTAAGCAGGTCGGCGAAGTTGTTGTCGTGGCTCCCGACCGGGAGCAGAGCGCGGTTGGTACATCAGTGACCCTCCATCAGCCTTTACGAATGAAGCAGGTTCAGCCCGTAGTGCAGGGCGTTGAGACATATTCCATAGAGGGTACTCCTGCCGATAGCGTAATCCTCGGGTTGCAGAGGATAGCCGGGGGCGATATTGACCTGGTGGTCTCCGGAATCAACGAAGGGGTTAATCTGGGAAACGATGTTTTCATTTCGGGTACGGTAGGAGCCGCTCTCCAGGGCTATTTCTACGAGATCCCGGCCATTGCCATCTCAACGGCCGTGGTCGACGGCAGTGTGGTTTTCGATGCCGCTGCCCGCATGGGCGAGCTTCTCGCCCGGCGTGTTAGAGACCGTGTTCTCACCCCCAGACTCTTGCTAAATGTGAATGTTCCTCAAGTTCCTTTTGAGATGATTCGCGGAGTGATGTTAACCAAGCCAGGCCGAAGAAGCTATCACGACCAGATAAAAAAAGGCAACGATGGCAAGCGAGACTACTACTGGATTGTCCGGGGGGAACCGGTGTGGGAGGAAAAAGAGGGGACCGATATCTGGGCTGTAAGGCGCAATATGGTTTCGATAACCCCGCTGCCGGTTAATCTGCCCGGCTCCGCGAAAACCGACTTACTTGAGGGGGTTTGTAAGGCCCTTTTTGAAGAACTATATCCCTGAACCGGATCCGGGCAGTAATATAGTACTGATTGTATTTTCTGTATCAATGCGGGAGGTCCCTTCCCGGGAATACCTATGTACTTAATTCAGGTGATCGTATTCCAGAAGCTTTAATGAATCGCGTTTGATACTGTTTTAAGGGAAAGCCGTGTCAGCTTGACACTATCGAAGGTGTTTGCTACCATCAATTGGCCGTGGGGATATAGCTCAACCGGGAGAGCGCGGCGTTCGCAACGCCGAGGTTGGGGGTTCGAGTCCCCCTATCTCCACCATTATGTAGCTGGTAACAGAAAGACCGATAACGCCTTTTAACGCTGGAGACTATCGATTGGCTACCAGGAAGAGGCCGTACTAAACTCCATAACCACGGGCAGTTCTATAGTGAAGCTTGTTCCCTCACCTAAACTGCTTTGCAGCGAGATTTCTCCCTGATGATCCTGGATAATCCCATAACAGATGCTCAGGCCCAGTCCCGTTCCCTTGCCAACTTCTTTGGTGGTGAAAAAGGGTTCAAATATTCGCTTCTGTATATCATCCGGTATTCCGGGGCCGTTGTCGCTGAACTTCACATTTACCAGGGAATCGATAGTTGAGGTCTCGATGGTCACCCTGCCACTGCTTTGCGACTCTTTGAATGCCTGTTCTGAATTTATCAACAGGTTAAGAAATACCTGCTGCAACTGCTGAAAATCGCCCATGATACTGGGAAGTTCAGGGTGGAGATTGGTCTCCACAACCACGTTATCCAGGCTGAGTTCGTGGGAGCGCAAACCGACGACGCTGTTGATGACGTCATTAACTGAAACAGGCTCTCTCCTGAAATCCTGCTTTCGGGCGAATGAGAGCAGATTTCTCACGATACCTATCGCACGTGAGGACTCATCGAAAAGGGAGCGGGCATATTTTGAAGTGGTGGCGTCCGGTGCTTTTTGCGAGATTATCTCAGCGTACCCTGAAATGGCCATCAACGGGTTGTTAAGCTCATGAGCCACACCGGATACAAGCTGGCCTACAGCGGCCAGCTTTTCGGACTGCAGTAGTTGCTCCTGGCTGGTTTTAAGCTGTTCCATAGCTTCCTGAAGCTGCGAGTGAGCTTCCCGAAGTCCATTTTCTGCCCTGACCCGTTCAGAGATATCCCTGGCGATGCCCTGGATGGCATATGGCTTTTCCCAACGGAGTATAACCGATGCCCTAACTTCCATATCCACGAATTCGCCATTACGTTTCTTCATTTTGAACTGTGATATTTCATTTTGATGGCCGGTTTCCATTATCTCTTCATACACCCTGGCAGCCTGCGTTTTTTCTTCATCGGGTATAAGCTCGGCGAAGCTGATTGACCTAATTTCCTCCCTGGTATATCCAAGCCGGTCGAGCATAACGTCATTGGCGTCAATGAATTTGCCGCTGAACTCATGTATAAAAACGAAGTCCAGAGAACGGTCAAACAGCGCCCGGTACCGTTCCTCGATTTCCTTCAACATGAGCTCTACTTCTCTTCGCTGCCGGATCTCGGATTGCAGGTCCATTATCCTTCTGTAGATGAACCAGAACAGCATTATCACCATTGCGATAAGCGCGATCGAAGAACGGTCTATGGTCAGAGACTGGCTGAACTCGAGGTTGCCGGCGAGGAAGTATATAAATCCGGGTACAAGCAGGACGAGTGCAAGTTCAAGCTTCAGAAGCTTGCCTTCGCCAAGTATGTGCCGTACTGTGGCGGCGATATTAGAGCGTAACCTGTCGATAAGCATGTTCAATATACCCGGCTCAAGCGATATTACTGATGCGCATCAAAATTCCCCTGCTTAGGGCAGTCACTATATTCCAAATATTTCCTCATCTATGTCCTCTGTTGAACCTGACAGTGCTTTTTCGCTCTCACTATTTTCTGGCAATTTTTCAGAGGCTGATCCTTGTTCACCATGAGCCGGGCTAACGTCTTCAACTGTGATATCGCCGGCCAGCACAGCTTCGGCTGTCTCTACGATGTCTTTAAGGTTACACGGCTTTTTCAGATAGGCCGTAGCCCCCCGCTGAAAGGCCTCGTCTTCCGCCTCCTGGTCGACAACTGCCGTTAGCATTACTATTGGCATCTCAGGCCTGGCGGCCTTCATAAGTGTGAGGATATCCTGTCCATGGAAGCCCGGCATTTTCATATCCAGGAACATGAGGTCAAATTGCCTGCGTGAGGTAAGTTCCAGCGCGTCTTTGCCGTCCATGGCCATGACAGGCAGGTAACCCGCGTCTCTTAAAGCTATTGAGACAATTTCCCTCACTGAGTGGTCATCATCGACAACCAGGATTGTTCCTTTGGTTTGGTTATCTTCCATAGTCCGTCCCCCCGAATCTGTTTTCGATTATAAAAGAATACTTTACTCTCGCTCTGCAGTAATATTACTATCTCAACTTCCCTGTTAGCTCATAGCTTGTTCTGCGTTAATCTCCGCCGTAACAGGTAGAGCGATCAGAAATGTTGTACCCCCGGTTTCATTACTGTGGCATGAGATGGTACCGTTGTGGTCCTGTATGATCCCGTAACAGATGCTGAGTCCGAGTCCCGTTCCCTTGCCGACCTCCTTGGTGGTGTAGAACGGTTCAAAGATTCTTTCCCGTACTTCCTGCGGTATTCCCGGTCCATCATCACCGACTTCAGCGAGAACAGAGTTATTATCCAGATAAGTCTTGACGGTTATCCTGCCCGAGGACTTTTCTTCTTTTATCGCCTGTTCGGCGTTGGTGATCAGGTTCAGTAGTGCCTGCTGCAACTGGTTCAGATTTCCGAGGACGTAAGGAAGTTCCGGCTCAAGTATGGCCTCTAACTCGACGTTATCAAGTCCCATCTCGTAAGAGCGCAATTTCATTACGCTCTGCAGTACATCGTTTATGGAAAGACGCTCCTTTGTGCTTTCGTGTTGCCTGGCGAAAGAAAGCAGGTTCCTCACGATGTCGATGGCGCGGCCGGTTTCCTGCGAGAGGTTCTTACTATATCTGGCAAGTTTTTCATCCTCCAGCGAGTTTGCCAGCAACTCGGAGTAGCCTGAAATCGCCATGAGCGGGTTGTTAAGCTCATGGGCCACGCCTGATACCAACTGGCCCAGCGATGCCATCTTCTCGGACTGCAATAGCTGTGCGTGGTTTGCCTTTAACTGATCGTGTGCCTCCTGGAGCCTCGCGTGTGCTGCCCTGAGTTCTTCCTCCGCCCGTTTGCGTGCTGTTATATCGTGTAGAAAAACCATGTCGGCAGCTTTACCCTTGTATCTGACAAGCTTACCACTTACCTCAACCGATACCCTGCTCCCGTCCCGATGGATCAAAGTAGTTTCATATTTTTCCGGTGCCGTTTCACCGCTTGTGCGCCGGTTGTAGTTTTCGAGGACTGTTTCGACTTCCTCTGGAGATATGTACTCGGAAACAGGCGTATCTATTGCTTCTTCCGCGGAGTACCCCAGCATGTTAAGTGCCTGACGGTTGGCGAATTTTATCACTCCATCCTGGAGGATGACTATAAGATCGCTTGATCTCTCCACCAGGTTTCGGTACTTCTCCTCGCTTTCCCGGAGTGATTCCTCCAGGGCTTTGCGCTCGATAGCGTAACTGAGAGAACGAGCCAGGGCCTCGCCTGTTGCCTGGCCCTTTACCAGATAGTCCTGAGCTCCTGACTTTACCGCCTCTATGGCGATATCTTCGTCATACAATCCGGTGAGTATTACTACCGGGAGGGCGGTTGCCTGTGACTGCAGTTTATTCAGTGTATCCAGTCCGCGGCTGTCCGGTAACCCCAGGTCCAGCAGCACCACATCAGGTTCATTGCTGGCAAGGTGCTCAATGCCCTCCTTGAGACAATCCGCATAGACCAAACTAAACGACTGGTCACTTACTTCATCCAGCATGGTCTGTATCAGGCGAATATCGCCAGGGTTGTCCTCTACCATGAGAACCTGAACCGGCTTATTACTCATATTTGTACCTCTGTATATGCTTGAAAATTATTAATGAAAATCTGATCAAACCCTTTTAAAACCCCGTTCCAGGGGAAATTTGAATATGGGGGGCCAAACCCCGAGTTCACCTCTTTTTCAGAAAGTCCCTCGTAATAACTTCATGCCTCCCTTATCCCGCCCCAAGCACCCTGTTTGCTGTCTCAACTACCTCATTAAGGCTGCACGGTTTTTTGAGATATTCGACCGCCCCCAGTTGACGCATCTGGTCCTCCGTTACCGAATCGGTAACAGCGGAAAGGACCACTACCGGCATAGATGGATTGCTTTTTTTCGCTCTGGCCAGCACGTCTTCGCCGGTAACCTTCGGCATCTTGATATCAAGAAACATCAAGTCAAAGCTCCTTTGCTTTATCAGCTCCAGCGCCTCCCGCCCATTGGCTGCCACGGATACTATATAGCCGTCATTCTGTAATGCCTCCGAAAGCACATCCCTCAGCGGCAGTTCGTCATCAACTACAAGCACTGCGGCTTTTGTTTCAGCTTTATTCAATTTCCACCTCCGTTCCAATCCTGGGGTTTATAAACCCGGATAATTCCCTATGGTTACCGGCAAACCGGCAACGGTGATATCTTCCGTTAGTTCTCTCATACAAGGGATTCATAATGCTCTCTGCTCAGTCGAGATACCTCTATGTTCATCAGAAACTGGCCGAGCTCTTTCATAACCCCGGCGAACCTCTCGTAGTCCACCGGTTTGGATATATAGATGTTGCACCCCAGCCGGTGGCACTCGTCTATATCTTTTGGATCATCAGTTGTAGTGATGACTATTACAGGTATCCGGCTGAGTTCGGGTGTTTCCTTGATATACTTCAGTATTTGAGTACCGTCCAGTTTGGGAAGCCTGAGATCCAGCAGCAGGATATATGAATCTTGTGATTCAGGTGTTAGTCCGCACCTGATTCTTTCAAGATAATCCATGGTCTGCTGCCCATCCCGAAAGTGAATGAAATCATTGAGAAGGCCTGCTCTCCTCAGGTTCTTCATGATGAGCAGTGCATGCCCCTCATCGTCTTCCGTCAATAGTATCACCACTTTGCTTTCCATTTTCTATTCTCCTTCGCCTCCGGCGGCCTTTGCCCGCCCAACCACCCTTATTGATTCGGGGGGTACCCCCGGACCCCCGGCAGGAAAGCTTTCCTGCACCTTCTTTTTCCGTCATTCCCAAGTCCCATCGGGAATCTCTTCACTTTTGACTCCTGACTCGCGACTCTTGACTCGCCAACTCGCTAACTCTATCCGCCTCCGGCAGGCATCTCCCGCCCGCCGGCCCTTTGATACCCCGGGGGACTCCCCCGGACCCCCGGCAGAAAGGCTTTCCTGCACTTACTTTAACTGTCATTCCGGACCCCGATCCGGAATCTACATCTCACCATGCCCTCATCAATCACGCCCTTGCAGGCCTAACAGCGCACCCCTGTCCACCCATCTGGATTCCCGTCTGCACGGGAATGACAGTTTAAGGGCGAACGCCATTCGCCCCTACACATTGACTGTCGACACCGTTTCAGGGCGAACACAGAGATTCGCCCCTACTGACTACTGAACTATTTTCTACTCCGGCAGCGCCACGTAGAACCTGCTTCCCTTTCCCGCCTCCGACTCAAGCCATATCCGCCCATGATGCCGGTCCAGTATCCTCCGGACTATGGTAAGCCCCAGCCCCTCCCCGGCACTCGTCTGCGGGTCAAGCTGGTGAAATATCTCAAAGATCTTATCCTGGTGGTTGGCAGCCATCCCCACCCCGTTATCCTCAACGCAGTACACCACCTCCCCCTCACCCCGCTCCCCGCTCACCCGGATGAACCCAGGCCGGTCCGGGGCCAGGAACTTCATGGCGTTATCAACCAGGTTGGAGAACACTTGATCTATCTGGTCCCGGTCTCCCCGGCAAGAGGGAAGGTCCTCAACCTCCAGGGTTATGTTCCCGTCCGTCAGCCGGTACTTGTGGATGCTGGCGATGGTCTCCATCAGGGCGTTCATGTCGATCCCCTCTATCTCCAGGGGCTTACGGCCCAGACGGGAGAGCTGCAGCAGTCCGCCCAGGAGGGAATCCATCTTTGAAGTGCTGGTCAGGATGTACTGAAGCGAATCATGGATATCCTCATCCATCATTTCGGCCAGTTTTGTTTTTACCTCATCGGGAACGTCCTCCCTACCCTCCAGCAGCCCCCTTATCTCCTCCAGGCTAATCTCCAGCTCGCTGGAGAATCCCTGGATGTTCAGGAGGGGAGACCGCAGGTCGTGGGAGGTGGCATACAGTATCTGCTCAAGTTCTGAGGACTTCTGCTGCACCTCCCGGAGAAGTCGCTCTCGCTCCTCATTGGCCAGGGAAGTGCGCAGTGCAATGGAGGCCAGCTCACCGAATGCTGTACCCAGCCGGGCATCTTCATCGGTGAACCCTCCCTCCTTGTTGGCCAGGCCGAGCAATCCCACTACTTTCCCCTCTGCTGTAAGCGGGGCGAACATCACGTTATCCAGCCGCACATGCCCCTCAGGCATGTACTGCATCCACTCACTGTTGTGGAAATCGTTGTCAAAGACCGTCTGCCCGCTCCGGTAGGCCTCGGCCCGCAATCCTCGGATGGGCATGGGAAGTGTGGGGTCAACTGTGCAGGGGAGTCCACCAGAATCCAGGAACAATACCTCGTTTTCGGTCCCGTCGTTTGAAAGCAAAGCCACATAGCCGGAGGTTGCCCCAGTTGCCACTTTACACGAATCGAAGATTATCCTGGCCGCACTGGCGAAGCTTTTCTGCCCCAGTACCGCCTTCGACGCTTCCAGCAAACTGGAGACCTCCTCCGTCCGTTGCCTTGATTCAGTCAGCGCGTTCTGCAATCCCTCCTCCGCCCGCTTGCGCTCGGTGATGTCCCTGATAATAACAAGCAGCCCCTCAATCTCGCCATTCCTGCGTATCAGACTTGGGCTGGCCTCGAGCCACACCCTGTGTCCGTCCTTGTGCATTGCCTCCAGTTCGAAGAAATCCTTTAGTTTACCAGAGTCAACGGCTATTGACACCTCCTGTGCCAGCCTTGATATATCGTCCGGGCTGGCAAACTCAGTTTCAGTAAAATTCTTACCAATCACTTCTTCCGGCTTGTAACCAAAGATTTCCTCGGTCCTTCTGTTTATATCTACAATCTTACCCGTACGATCGAGATATATAATCACGTCACTGGCATTATCAAAAATCTCCCTGAACTTTTCCTCGCTCTCTTTGCGGGCATCTTCGGCCTGCTTTCGCTCGGTGATATCGCTCATCAGATTTAAGGTGGCAACTCTACCCTCCCAGGTAATAACAACAGCATTAATCGCAACCCACTTAATAGTCCCGTCTTTACTCAAGACTCTGAATGTATATACCCCGGGAACCGCTTCCCCGGTGAACCGCTTTCGATAGTTTTCAATCACCTTATCCCGGTCATCTGGATGAATCGGTTCAGTGAACGATCTACCATACAGCTCATCTGGTTCATAACCGGATATCCGGGCCATTTCTTGATTAGAAAATCTAATTAGACCGTCTTGAATTACAACAATCGCTTCACCAGCATTCTCCACCAGCTCTCGATACCTTTTTTCCGAAGCTTCCAGCCTCTCCTCGGCCTGTTTGCGCTCAGTCAAATCGCGACAGCTTCCATAAATAAGACCGTTCGGCAGAACAATGGTGTTCAGGTCGGTCGGAACAGTAGAGCCATCCTTTTTAACCAGAGTTGTCTCTGTGAATAAAGCCCCTTCCTTGATGATTCTCTTGAAATCCTCCATGTTCTTTTCTAACTCAATATCCAATGAGAGATCGGTGATTTTCATCCTCATCAGCTCATCGATGGAGTAGCCCAGCATGTCACAGGCGGCCTGGTTCGCGTAAACATAATTGCCTTCCCTATCCACCAGGAAGATCGCATCGGGAGAGTTTTCTGTTATTATCTTGAACCTTCTTTCACTCTCGTGCAGTGCCTCCTCCGCACGCTTTCGTTCGGTGATATCCCGAACCACCGCTAGAAGATGGGGCATTCCATTGTATTCAAAACCACACCCTTTAACTTCGGCATCGAAGCATGAACCGTCTTTACGAATTTCGACAGAGTCAGCATAGAATGTTTCGCCTGCCGAGGCTTTGTCAACGAATTCTTCAAAAAGGTTCTGATAGTCAGGATGGATTAGTGCCTTCCCTGTAAGTTCTGTTAACTCCGCATACGAATAACCATACATTATGCAAGCGGCGGGATTTACTTCTTTGATAAGGCCATCCATGTCGGAAATGAGGAATGCGTCCGTTGAAGCTTCGAATATTCCGCGATACTGTGCCTCTTTAAGCGCTACCTCTTCCTCCGCCTGCTTGCGATCGGTGATTTCCTGAACTATGCCGATAACGCGCGTGTAGCCCGTCGCCTCGTCTTGTTCTGTGATGCCTCCAACGTCTCGAAACCATTTATAGCTGCCTTCGCTGGTTTTGATGCGGTATTCCACATCGTAGCTTGCGGCCCTGCCATCCAGATGGTCGCGCATGGACTGCATGACCCTCTCATGATCATCAGGATGCACCAGGTTAGTGAAGTCTTCATATGTTTTGAACATCTCCGGGGGGTAGCCAAGCATCTCCGCCTTGCGGTCATCAAACATGACGGAGCCGGATGGCAGCTCCATTTCCCACCAGGCCAGGTTGCCAACCCGCAATCCGGCCTCAATGCGCTTTGACAGTTTTTTTTCGGTCGCATCGGCCCGCTTACGTTCAATAGCGTATTTGAGCGAGCGGGCTATGACATCTCCGGAGGCCTCCCCCTTTATCATGTAGTCCTGCGCACCCTCTTTAACCGCTTGCAATGTAATTGCCTCATCGTAAACTCCACTCAATATAACGATGGGCACATGTGGTATATCGGCCTCCAGCTCGAGAAAGGTGTCAATTCCATGGCTGTCGGGCAGATTCAGGTCGAGAAGTACTACATCAAAGCTCTCACTGCACACGCGCTCCCGCCCCGCTTTCAGGCTTTCTTCACATATCAGCTCAAAGGCCTGATGGCCATCTTCAGCCAGCAAAGCCTCTACCAGGCGGGCATCACCCGGGTTATCCTCTATCAATAGGACACGTATTTGTTGCTTGCTTATTAGTACGTTCCGTTCCTGAGGCATTCGGTGTATCCCTTTCCTTTGTTAACTACTCTGTGTTCTTATGGCTATTTTGCTCCGTTTGGAAGCTTTACAATGGTAAGCCAGAAATCCTCCACAGACCTGACCACTTTGATAAACTGGTCAAGGTCAATCGGTTTGGTGATGTAGCAGTTGGCGTGAAGGTTGTAAGACCGCAAGATGTCCTCTTCGGCCTGGGAAACCGTCATGACCACCACCGGTATCCGTTTCAGGTCAGGGTCGCTCTTTATCTCCTCCAGGACCTCACGGCCGTCCTTTTTGGGGAGGTTAAGATCCAGAAGGACGATATCGGGCCGGACATCATTTGAGTATTTCCCCTGCTTGCGCACGAATTCCATGGCCTCCACGCCATCCTCGACGTGATGAATGTTGTTCTGAACCTTTGCCTCTTTCAGCGCCTCGATCGCCAGCCGTGCATCACCCGGATTATCCTCCACCAGCAGTATCTCGATGGGTTCAACTGCGCCTTTCTGATTCATTATCCGTACCTCCTGTGGGTAACGTAAAATAGAACGTAGAACCGTTATCGGGTTCTGATTCAACCCATATTTTGCCTCCATGTCTTTCCACTATTCTCTTGCATATCGAAAGACCTATACCGGTGCCAGAGTATTGGCCCCTTTTATGCAACTGTTCAAATATGGTAAAGATTCGTTCGCCATATTGAGGTTCAATTCCTATGCCGTTATCCTTCAATGAAATCAGCCACCCGTCTCTCTTCCTCTCGGCCGACACATGTATAGTCGGTGTGTTCGGGCCGCGGTATTTGATAGCATTCTCGATCAGGTTCTGGAAAAGCCGCGACATCTGGCTTTCGTCCGCCATAACGGTCGGCAGTTCATCTTTGATGATGATCACGTTGTTTTCTTCAATAACCATTTTAAGATTTACGTATACCTCTCCAAGGACCGATTCCAGGTCGGTGGGCTGGAATTCCTTACCCTTTGTGCTGATCCTTGAATAGCTGAGCAGGCCCTCGATTAGCTGCTGCATGCGGCTGGCGCCGTCGGTGGCATAAGCTATAAACTCGTGGGCATCCTGGTCCAGTTGATCCTGGTAACGGCGGGCCAGCAACTGCGTATAACTGGATACCATACGCAAGGGTTCCTGTAGATCATGAGAGGCCACATAGGCAAATTCCTCCAGCTCTCTGTTGGAGCGTTCAAGGGCCTCCATGTAATGCTCACGTTCTTTCATTGCCCGCATGCGTTCGGTTATATCGATGAAAGAGGACATCATACCGACCGGGACATCTCGTTCATCCCTGACCACACTGGCCGCAACCTGAACATCAAACAACGAACCGCTTTTTGTCCTGGCCTTCATTTCACCGAACCAGGTCCCTTGTTTCTGGAGCCACTCCATAACCTCTTCGACTTTTTCTTCCTCCAGCCAGAATTCTCCAGCATGCCTGCCCAGGACCTCGTTCTCGTCGTTGAATCCCCAAGCCTCAAGGAAGGATTTATTGACGTAAGTCAGGTTTCCCTGAAGATCCGCTATGGCAATAGCACTGAGTGCGGTCTGGATGGCTTCATCCCTTATTCTCAGTTCACGCTCGGTCAGCTTCCTCTCGGTGATGTCACGCCCGATACAGTGTATGTTTGTCTGGCCCTCCTGCTCAAATGGTGCGGCTGTCCAGGATATGGTCAAAGCCGAACCATCCTTATGAATACAGCGGTTCTCGAACTCAACGGTTTCGTTGCCTAGCGAAAGGCTTTCCATCTCGGCCTTGCTTATAGCATGGTCTTCCGGATGGATGAAATCGAATATCGAACGTGTAAGCATCTCTTCACAGGTATAACCGAGTGTTCTCTCCCAGGCCGGGTTGGCGTACTTGAAGTAACCGTCGGTACCAACGATCGATATTAGATCTTTAGAAAGCTCAAGGATGCGCTCCCTTTCATCCCTGCTCTGCTTGTGATCGATGAATAATCCGATTCGCCTGGCGATGCTGTTTATGAGAATTCTTTCTTCAATAAGGAAAGGCCCCTCACCCACCTCCGACCGCTCCTCGCGGTATCCGACCTTAACTGAACCAGTTCCATCCGTGGTATTGAAATCGGCCTCCTGAACCCTCTGGCTTTGTGAAAATCCGGGTGTATGGTATTGCCTGCGCTTGTAAGTTATCCTCGCCTCGGTAATCTCGGGGTACTGCCAGCTTTCTACGATAACGTCCAGCACATCTTTCATGAAGGTATCCAGATTGGTGCCGAGTTCCCTGGCGAGCTCATCGATCCTGTAAAGGCAGTTTAGTTCCTTCACTCTTTCGGTCAGCTCGGCTGACCGTCTGGATAACTCTTCCTCTGCCGTTTTTCGGGCAATTATATCCAGTTTCGCCCCATCCGTGGAATTAGCATACTCGACATCAGATAGCTCGAGTACACCAACCTGTCGGCGGAGCTGGGTTAGCTCTTCAATTAGCTGTTTCTTCGTCTTTCTGCCATCGTTCATCCTGCTCTTCCTCAATACATAGCTTTGTGACATCCATAAACCGGCTTTATCAAGGGCTCCCTTGTGTGTCAATAATGAGCTATTGTCAACTATCATTTAGATAATGGCTATTTACCATCTATTTACCGTGAGTCAATTATTATATATTATTCGATATGCTTGTGTCAAATTCATGTAGAATGTGGGAACTCCTCGAAATCAGCTAACGCAGAGGTTTAAGTAAGACGCTGTTTTTCAGGGGTAAAAACTAAAATGGCTGAATTAGTTAGCGTAAACGATGTATCGCATAATAGTGATATGTAAATATGACCGATTACATAATTCTCCAAGGGCTGTCCTGCAGGTTCTATATTCAATGGATCCCCTCTGAGCGGGCTCCACAGGCAAGTCAACAGAAGTGTGTCTTCGGAGGAACAGGGAATATGGATTTGTTGCGACTGCGTTCAGTCGTCAGGGGCTTGTTCTAAAGGGGGCGCTTCCATTGACATGATAAACTTGCCGAGCTGTTTGATTGTTTCGACAAATTTGTTATAGTCCACCGGCTTGTTGATATAGAGACTGCAACCGAGTTCGTGGCACTCTTTTACCTGTGCCGGGTCCTCCGTGGTACTGAGCACAATTACCGGAATCCCGGCCAGATCCGGCTCATTTTTCATCCTCCTCAGAACTTCGACGCCATCTATTTTGGGCAGCCGGATATCAAGCAGCACGATATAAAACCTGCCGGATTGAATCCTCCGTTCGTGGTCTTCCCCCAGGAGGAAATCCATGGTCTGCTGGCCGTTTTTGAACCTGATTATCTCGACGGAGTCAAGGGCCTTTTTCAGGTTCCTGGTGATCAGTGAGGCGTGACCCTCATCATCTTCGGCCAGGATTATAGTCGCTCTTTCTTTCAAGGCTGGCCTTCCTCTTCGAGGTGATATATCACCCTGTTTTAAGAACGTCCCGGTATTGGTATTTGTCAGTGCTCAATTGATCATATTTGATGACAAGTCGACCGGCAACGACACGAAAAACTTGCTGCCTTTACCAAATTCGGATTGAACGTGGACCTCACCATAATGACGTTCGATTATTCGCCGGACTATAGCCAGCCCCAGCCCTTCCCCGATGCTGGTGTCCGGCTCCAGCTGATGAAATATGTCGAATATCTTTCCCTGGTGATTTGCCGATATCCCAATCCCGTTATCCTCTATACAGTATATTACTTCGCCGTCCGTTCGCCTACCTGAAATCTGTATCCTTCCGGGGCGAACCGGATCAAGGAATTTGATGGCGTTGTCAATGAGATTGGAGAAGACCTGGTCAAGCTGCACGCGGTCTCCCATACATGGCGGCAAGTCTTCCACAGAGATCGTGATATCCGATTCCCGAAGCCGATAGCTGCGGGGATTAACGATTGACCCAATCAAGTCGTTCATATCTATTTCTTCGATATCAAGAGGGGTGCGCCCCAGTCTTGAGAGCTGTAGCAGTCCCGCTAGGAGTGAATCCATTTTGGAGGTGCTGGCAAGTATGAATTGAAGAGCGGTATGTATATCCTCTCCTGTGGAATGGGCTATTCTATCCCTGACCTTAGGATCAATACTGCTGCTTTGCTGTATCGATTCGCTGATCTCTTTCAGCGATTCCTCGAGCTCGCGTGAGAACCCCTGTATGTTAAGCAAAGGCGACTTAAGATCGTGTGAGGTAGCGTAGATAATCTGCTCCAGCTCGGAGGTCTTTTCCTGTAGCGCCCGCTCGGTTCGAAGCGCCTGGGCGTAGAGATTGGCGTTATCGATAGCCGCTGATGCCTGCCTCGCGACGACGGCGAGGAGTGATATGTCATCAGCCCCGTAAGGATCCCCGTTTAGCTTTGGCTCCAGGATCAATATGCCGACCATTTTCCCGGCCTGCCGGAATGGCACCAAAAGCCCGGCCTTTAGCTCAGTCAGCATTTTAGTCTCCCTGCCGGTTATGGCGGCCAGTGTGCGATCAAACTCAATTTCATTCGCGTCCATAGGCTTATCATGCTTTTTCAACCAGTTGACTACCGCGCTGTCAGCGTCGAGATACACTTCATCCGCGCCAGCCGGCGGCGAACCGGCCGCCAGTTTCAGCCTGTCTTTATTCTCATCGTATGTCAACAAGTAGGCTCCGGAAGTTCCCATGGCTGCCCTGGTAAGTGTGACCAGCCGATTGCAGAGCTCTTCAATATTAATAATGTCGGCACATTCCCGGCCGAAGTTCTCAAGGGTTTTCAGATAATCGTATCTTCCGCGGTAATACAATCTGTCAACAGTGCTTTGTACTCTCCTCCATACCGGCTGAATCGTGAAAGCCAGTACCAGCAATATGGCGAAGTGTATCCACATGGATACGCTATCGGGATCGAGGATTCTGGAGACGACGAAGATGATGACCACATATGGAACGGCAACCAGTCCGCTAAGCAGAATATAGGCTATTCCCTTTCGGATCACGAAGTGGATATCGAAGAGGTGGTATTTTATAATCGCGATTGTGGTCAGTATACAGAAGACGATAGTGCTGAAAATGCCCAGCGGGTAAATAGTCGGTATGGCGTCCAGGAACAGCCCTACCACGGGTATGGCCAGCGCCAGCATGATATAAATGAGCCGGTTTCTTTCCTCGTATTTGGTTGAGTTCCGGTAGGACTTGATCAGTTGTTGAAACGCGGTACCGGCAAATAGAAGGGAAGCTGCTATCAGGAAATATATTCCGGGGCCCATCGTGGGGGCATAACCATAGGATTCCACCTGCATTTTCTGGACGAACAAACCGGTTAAACTCAGTCCGGCAGTACCTGCAATCGAAAAAAGGGAGAAAACGAGGATACCCCGGTTTATCCGCCGACCCGTTAGCGATGTGGCGAAATAGTAATAACACGGGAAGATCGCAAAGCCTGTAATCAACGCTACACGCTCCCAGCTGAGGGCATGATCCACATCAGGACTGTTACGCATCGCGAACAGGCTGACTCCGAGTAGCACTGTCGCCATTAGAATGAGGGAGAATGTACGGCTCCCATGGCTGCGGCGGCCCTTCAGCAATACCACAAGCAGAAGGATTCCCGCGAATCCGCTGGCGATTAGAGGCGGCAGCAAATATGAATAGTTCATTGCCGGGTTGTGTCGACTTTACTTAGATGCATAACCCTTTCTATAATTTTGTCTGAGGCGTTCATGTGCGGGGGCTTCAGGTGAGCAAGGTCGGTTCCCGCTTTCTGCATCTCCTGATAGTAGCGTTGGAATGTGCCACTAGACAGAAGCGTAATCTTGACAGGTTGCTGGCTCAGCAGGTCCCCAACATCTCTATAGTCTGGATCGATTTCGCGTAGATGTTTGTCGATCATCGATTCTATATGAGGGGGAGTGGAATCCCCTTTCAGTTCCAGGTAGAGGCTGAGGAATGTCTTGTTACTGTCGTATTCTTTACGAGCCAGCCAGTCCTCGTATTTGATTCCTGAATTCGCGATTGCCTGCCAGATTGTCTTCTCATCCAGGTCGGTAAGGCCGCCGATATTGATGGTGCAGCCTATTCTGGATTTGACCACTGCCTGGGGTAAATTTATGCCGGCCTGCGAGTCGCCCCTACTTTTAAAAGTCACCAGATCTCCCATCCGATATCTCATGAGCGGCATGCCATAGAAGCTTGTTAGAACCACTTCATAGGTCTTATCGGGTTTGACCTCATCAAATGTCACAGTTGATGGATAATAGCCGCTTTCAGCTTTTTCTCTTCGCAATTCCTCCTCGGGAATGAACTCATAAAAGGCCACATCGGGGATAAATGTCAACCATTTCTTGTTCCACCCCTGCATAGCGATCGGGAAAGCCTCTGTAGCTCCGTATCCCTCCCACGGCACCTTTCCCCAGTAATAGGCTATCTGATCTTTATAGATAGTGGCGTCCGTTCCGCCGGTGAATATCACCTTTGCTTTCCACAAGTCCTTCGGGTATATCGATCTTCCGGCCACTACGCTTTGAAAAAAGGCCCTGAGCAGGCGAAGCGTTACCGGCGGATAAAGCATTCCGGGCGAGAAACGCATTCCCTGGGCCCGTTCCGCCATGCTTTCACCCATTTTGCCCAGGACGCTGGCGATGGCGAATATTCCATCTACCCCGGTTCGCAGGGCCATTTCAAAGCCTTTCTCGATCCTCTCCTGGAACTCCATTTGCTCCGCTTTCTCCTGGGGCGGGATGAATTCTATGGAAAAACGCTTCGACAGCTGTTCAAAAAGCATGCCTGAGGTATAGGATCTGGGTGCCAGAAGAAGCAGCATGCGCATTCCGGGTTTGATATGCACCTCGCCCCGGGATCCAGCTCCCGCCAGCATCAGTCCCCCCATAACCCGTTTTATACATACTTCAGAACCCCTTTTTGTATAGGGCATCCATTTGAAGAACCCGCCTCTGCCCGCGCTATGGCACCAGAACACGGGTTTTTCCGCCAGCACGTCTTCACGCTGTTCGGATAGATATTGCTCGTAATCATTGTATGTGGTGAGAGGAATGCTGTTTCTGAATTCATCGAGGCTTTTTGGCTTTTTACCAGCCATTATCTCTCTGGCAAGCGGGCTGTCGCTTACCAGTTCCATTTGCTCCATCAAAAGCCTGCGCTGGATGTGCATAAAGTCGGCGACTGAGAGGTCCAGGAATCCGCAATAACGTTCCCATATTTTGCTTTCATCCTCAGTCTCAAAATATTTATCCTCTGGCAGCATTGAACGAGTATTCCCCTTTCATTTCTTTCCGTAGACTATATAATCCTGATATGGCCTGTCCTCGTCGATGGCGTACTCTCTGATACCTGTTTCTTCCCACATGGTCTGGAGGTCACGCATTGAATAGAACCCCCTGTCGGGCTTTACCAGCAGGGAGCCCGGAGCAAAAATGATACCACCTGCTAATGCGGAAACAACCTGCCCGAGGGCTTTCAATAGGTGACCCGATTTCAGCTTATGCCATGAGCCTTTAAGCACCTCCCCTCCCAACTCACGCCCCCCCGAACCTGATGGATAGGTAATTACAAACTGGCCTCCTTTCTTCAGTACCCGAATAATCTCGCCGGTCGCCCTATCGTCCCTTTCCAGAAAACCCATGACGTGTATGCAGATTACTTTATCGAAAACCGAGTCGTTAAAATCCAGCTCTTGAGCATCCATTCGCAGGAAGGTAACATTGTTCGTTGAACTGTTTATCCGGCGGGCCGCCCGGTGGAGGGCTGTAGTGGATGTATCCAGGGCCTTTATTTCAACCGTGCTGTTTCGGTTAATCACAGCGGTTACCTCACTGCCCGTACCCACGCCCACGCACAATACAATGTCATTATCATTGAACCGCAGCTTATCGAGGCAGGCTGTCTGGAGGCGTTTATAGGGGGTAAGCTGAACGGTGGTGAAATCGTAAAGCGGTATATAAATGTAATTGAAATACAGGTTCGCCAGTTTCTTACTCAAGCTCGTATCTCCTGCCCTGCTGCAGTTTTGGATCGGGCTTGCGCTCTTAACCGTAATCCGGGTAACTTTCGGGCCGGGATATTGCTACATAGCGCTCATGAGATTGTAATCAGTATACAATAAGATCAGACCGTATTGCATTAATTAATAACACCAGCCGTTGACATAATTTCTACTATGGATCGCATCTGTTGTCAAGTGTCGAGTTCATTTTTCGGTATAAATGGAAGTATATTTTCCGTTACCGGGGTGGTCAGCGTTGGGTGGTGGTGGTGGGGATAAGGCTTAGTGTTTGAAGAGGTTCCCCAAATGATATCGTTCTGGTAACTGATTTTTCGGCGGGTAGTAGAAAGAACGTTGGAGTTGCGGGCAACCAGTGTTGGTGTTAAAATCGACCTTGCCAGGGGCTGTGGTAAACCTGTGATGACTTAAGAGTAACAGGGCAAATTAGTTCCACATGGCTATAATAAAGGGTATTTGAATGACCAAGTAAACCGGGTGACCGCGCCGGTTCGCCCAGGGCGAGCCGGGGAGGAAAGTCCGAGCTCCACCGGGCAGGGTGCTGGGTAACGCCCAGGAGGGGTGACCCTCGGAAAGTGCCACAGAAACGATACCGCCCCGCGGGAAGCGATGCTTACTCCACGGGGTAAGGGTGAAATGGTGAGGTAAGAGCTCACCGCGTCCGCCGCGAGGCGGATGGCGGGTAAACCCCACCTGGAGCAAGGCCGAATAGGGGGACTGAAGGCGCCCGGCCTGTCCCCGGGTAGGCCGCTCGACCCTTCCGGCAACGGAAGGGCTAGATAGATGGTCACCATCCGCCACAGGCGGATACAGAACTCGGCTTACAGGTTTACTTGGTCATTCTTACTGGAGTGAAATGAAAAGCACAGCGTTAATCATCGTCGATATGCTCAAAGACAACGTGTACACCAGCTCCCACTCGAATGTAGGCGGGTTCGCCAGGGAACTGATTCCGGGTATTAAGCGCTTGCTTGCGCACTCTCGTGAAAATGATATACCTGTAATCTTCGCCAATGACGCTTTCCTGCCCGACGATTTTCTTTTCAGAGAATCAGGAATGAAGGCCCATTGCATAATGGGGACGGAGGGGGCGAAGGTGATAGATGAGTTCGGGCCGGAGGAAACAGATGTCATTCTGGAGAAACGCCGGTTCAGTGCTTTCCTGGGGACCGATCTGGAATCGCGCCTCAGGGAAATGGGCGTGGATACTATAGCCGTAGCCGGTATCAGCACGCCCGTATGCGTCCTGACCACGGCCATTGATGGCCTGGCACATGATTACAAGGTTATCATGGTTGAGGATTGCTGTGCCGCCCCGCGGCGGGAGGACCATGAGGCAATTGTGAAAGTGTATCGAAGCTGCCTTCGCGGACCGCTTTTCAGGATAATATCCATGGATGAATTCATCTCTGAGACGAGTTAGACCGGGCATATCACCGAAAAACTCTGAGACTATGAGCGCGCCCGCGTTAGCGAGGGCGCTCTTGAAAAAAAACCTGATGGTGTTGGCCGGGCCCTCGCCAGACGCACTGTCTGTTGCTGTATCTACTGTAACGTCCCGTAAATAACCGAACTTTAGATTATCTGGTAATATCACTAATATAACTAATATAACTTAACTACATTTCCCGCCCCGCCGCCGCCCTGTGTTGTTACTCGGTGAGCGAACTCGGAATGTGAGTTGGCTCACCGAGTAACAAACCTCTCCAGTGAAGCAATGCGGTGAAAAGAGCATTGCTTCAACATTTGTTTTAGAAGCGTTAAGGACTCACACTAAAATCCCTTCTTGCCGATCAACGTGGCGAGGTCCCCCACGCGGCAGCTATAACCCCACTCATTATCGTACCATGATACCACCTTGACCATACTCGAGCCGATTACCATGGTGGTGGGAGCGTCCACGATGGAGCTGTGAGGGTTCTGCTTGAAGTCGATGCTCACCAGCGGGTCCTCACAGAACCCCAGAATCCCCTCGAGCGGTCCCTGTGAGGCTGTCTTAAGAGCGCTGTTGACTTCCTCGGCGGTGGCCTCCCTTTCCAGGTCGGCTACGAAGTCGACGACGGAGACGGTTGTCGTCGGCACTCTGAACGCCATGCCGTGAATCCTGCCCTGCAACTCCGGGATTACCTGGGCTACAGCCTTCGCCGCTCCTGTGGTGGTCGGGATTATGTTCATGCCGGCGGTCCGGGCCCGGCGAAGATCCGCGTGGGCAAGGTCCAGTATACGCTGGTCGTTGGTATAGGCATGAACAGTGGTCATGAGCCCTCTCACGAGGCCGAAGTTCTCGTGAAGAACCTTGACAACCGGCGCGATACAGTTGGTAGTGCACGAGGCGTTGGAGATGACACGATGCCTGCTCGGATCGTACTTATCTTCGTTTACGCCGAGAACGATGGTGATGTCCTCGTTTTTGGCCGGGGCGGAGATAATAACCTTTTTCGCCCCGCCGGTCAGGTGCGCGCCGGCCTTTGTTGCGTCGGTGAAAAGGCCGGTGGACTCAATAACGATGTCGACGCCCAGGTCTTTCCAGGGTATTTTGCCGGGGTCACGTTCCGCCAGCACCTTGATGGGCTTTCCATCAAGCACGATGGAATCCTCGGTTGTCTCCACTGTGCTGGCCAGAATGCCGTAATTGGAATCATACTTGAGAAGGTGAGCGTTCGTCTTGGCGTTTGTAAGATCGTTGACCGCCACAACCTCAAGGGCATCGCTGTGATATTCCCTCATTGCCCGCAGAACCAGACGTCCTATCCGTCCGAAGCCATTGATCCCGATTTTAACCGACATAAAATCCCTCCTTTATTTTAGGGCAACTCTGATAAACCCCCCAAAATCCCCCCAATCATGGGAGACTTTTAGGGTTCCCGAAGGGGAAACAGTTGTGACTGGATTATCATATCAGATTACTATTTGATGTCAAGGAAGAGTTTGCTGGTCGATAGTCGGGAGTCAGTAGTCGAGGGTCGGGAGTCGATATGCAGGGGTGAATCTAGCATTCGCCCTTAAACGGAGGAGGGGGGCGGATGAGATTCCCGATCGGGGCCCGGAACCGAACTCCCCCTTAATCCCCCTCTTTTCGAAAGAGGGGGTGGCACGTCAGCGCCGGGGGCGTTCTCCTGACGGGGGCCGGGGGCACCCCCGGATACTAAAGGGTTGGCGGGTGGGCAAAGGCCGCCGGCAGGCGAAAAGTTAAGCAGACAAATGATTACCCCCTCACTCTAACTCTCTCCCCAAGGGGAGAGAGGGTACACGCCAGGGTTTCGGGGACTGCGTCCCCGAGGTATGAAAGGGTCGGTGGGCGGGCAATGGCCGCCGGAGGCGAGAGATTATGGGCAGGAAGCGCCGATGACATATGCAGGTGCAAGAACTCCAGGATGAAAAGAGTCCTCTCTTTCCGGCAACCAGTCCTCAGCGGAGACCACCGGGCCGGGCATATATGATAAAATAAAATCTCCTGAGATACATTCAAAACGGTTTTCGTTGAAAAGGTACCGGGGGTAGATGAGAATGGAAGAACCACTATCGTCAAAAGCGCTTGAAGCAAACCTGGCGGAGACTCGTGCTGAAGAGATAGTCATTCCACCTGAGCATCAGCGCCTGATAAATCTTTCCGACTCCCACTGGGGCATTAACCAGCGGACACGGGAATTCATACTGGAATATCATCACCCTTACTTCAATCCACGGTTCGTGGTGGAGCGCTGGCGCGAGATCATGCTGCGGGATCAATGGTTCTATTGCTCACTTGAGGATTCCGCGATGGCATTCGGTGTTCTCATAGACATCTCCGGAAAACTGTTCTCCTCTGATATAAGTGCGGAATTGAGGGGAACCATTGTACAGACGTTGCTCGAGTTCACGGGCGCTTTATTCGAGAAAGGGAACGTCGATGAGTGGGTGATTCGCAAGGTGCTGGATGCGCTAAGGGAGTGCCTGGAGAAAGACGAGCAGGTAACCATAAGGTATTCGAGATATTTTAAAACTTATCTCAGTCAGGCGGCCGAAAGAGAGGAATTTGCGGAAGAAGCGTTCAGTCTCACCAGAAAAGCCTTGAGCAAATCCATACACTTATGGGAAGCCAATTCCGATGTGGAGTCCTGGTTCAGGGCGAAACAGGGACTGTTCTACCAGGATTATACTGAAGAGGTTTCCGCTATCGGGAAGCCCTTTTTCGCTGATCTGAACGAAGCGTTAGAGCGCGCCCGCGATTGGCCCGACCTGAAAAGGCTCCCCTCGTTTGATGATATCGCCGCCCGCTTTCGTGATAGTACTGACCGTTTTAATATGGCGGTTGAAAAGATCTATTTCATAGTGTATTTGCTCAGACTATCAGGTATGGAACATCTGAGGGAAAATTTGCTGACGGATATCAACCGGTTGCTGGGAGACGTTCACGATGAACTGAGCGGAGAGGACCTGGTAGCCTTTTCAGAGAATCTGTTCAGCCTTTTTCAGGAACTGAAGGCTGAACATAACGCCACCGTAATGGATTGCCTCCTGAATCTGGGCCAACAGGTGATAGACACAGGTGACCAGGAGTTGATCGACGCCTTTGAGGACAGCATCATTCAATTCGGTTTTGTGACGCCTGGAGAGATCGTCATAGACTCCGACTGGCAGGTCAGGTCGGATGTCAATCATATAAAGAACATACGGGTATGGATGGAGCTGATAGGTTACGCTCCGTCACGTATGGAAATGCTGCTGGCGGCGCTTATCGTCAATCTGCGCCTGGAAGGGGTTTTCGTCTCAGATACTGACATATTCCAGCGTGACATAACCCGCTTTTTGAACTCGGATGTAGGGCCCGTGTACAAGCAGGTAAAGGACCTGGCCCGAATCTTTCCGGTGTATTTCAGCGAGATAGGCGCTGAAGGCGAACTCCGGGATGTGACTACGCAAATCGATGAAATGGCCTACAGAAAGGACCGCCTGATTCACTTCCTGCGCAAGCAAACACACACAGAAAGTAACAGCACTCATCTGGACCTGGTTAAACAGATCGTCCGGTTCTGGTACGACGGCAGTAGGGAGGGATTGATCAAGCTCCTGCCCGCTGACGTTCTAGCCTCCATTGATGTAAACGGGGAATGGTATACCCCGGTCAATCGGATTATAAGAGGGCTCTGCCAGAACCTTGATTGCGCTCCCGAGGAGCTGGTTGATGCCGATCAAGGCGCTATCGAAAATTACCTGCTTCAGCTTACGTCTTTCCGGGAAACCGACATCAGGCGGGTGAGGCTTCTCCTGAGAATATGGATTCTGCTCAGGGAGAAATATTCATTTGAAGTTGCTAACTTGCGCTCGATGTTTAAAAGGTATCGGTTTTTCAGAGAGTCGGATGTCGAGGAGCTTGCCGACCTTCTGGCTCAGGGTGACCGGGAGCGCACGTTGCGCCTGGTATATCGATTTATGTCGGAGCTCAAACGGGTAATTCTCGATCCGGAGCCCGGTGAAAGCATCGAATCGATATATCACAAGCGACACGTGGCCGCCGGCATCCCCTCTGTATACGGCCGGTATCAGGAGCCGAAGTTCGACGCAATGGGGCTCACGTTCAGGCTGGAGGAAATGGCGCAGGGACTGATTGAGGGGATGATCCAGGACATCAATCTGAACTACGTCACAATCGGTAATCTGCGAATGGTGTCGGATGTGCTTTCTCTGTTCCGGGAGGGACTGGAATTGGATGGCGTCTCTCATCAGAGGTTCAATGCCAACCTGCGAATGCTTCAGTCGAGCTTTATCTCCGCCAGTTGTTCACTGGACCAGTACACCAATATGTTCGAATTCCTGGAGAGGAATGTAAAAGAGATAATTGATGAGTATTTTCTAAGCGTCTATGACAAGCCTCTCAAGATGATTATCCCTCAGCACATCCCGAACAAACACCATCTCGGAGAAACGGAAGTGCGTCAAATCCTGCACCGGCGCTCTGAAGAATTCTACCGGGGCATGCTTTCCTCCACTTTTCTGGTACAGGCTCTGGATAACTTCATCAACAGCACACTGAACGCGTTAAGGCATATGTCTGACCGTTTGCCCGCGGAGCTGATCCGGGATGTGATGACTTACGATCCGCGACTGGTTATAAGCTCTCTCAGTGAGGCTGCGCCGCAGGTGGATAACCAGATTTTCCTCGGTGCTAAAGCCTATTTTCTCAAGGCGATGCTGGCCGCGGGGTTCCCCGTTCCCGAGGGATTCGTTCTGACCACCGAGGTTTTTCGGCACCGGCAGTCCATAATGAAGCATCCTCACATCAGCGGGGAGATTGAGGAGTTCATATGGAGGCATATCAGAAAACTTGAGGAAGCTACCGGGCACAGGTTTGGCGACCCTGATAATCCTTTATTGTTCTCCGTCCGTTCGGGCACGGCTATGTCGATGCCGGGTGCCATGAGCACGTTGTTGAATGTCGGTATGAACGATCGGATAGCCGATGGATTGAGCCGTCAGCCCGGCTGGGGGAGGACCGCCTGGGATTGCTATCGGCGTTTACTGCAGAGCTGGGGGATGACGGGAGGTATTGAACGGGAGGTGTTCGACGCCATCAACGAGCGTTTCGAATCCAGGTACAAGATAAGAAGAAATATCGATTTCACGCCGGATCAAATGAGAGAGGTGGCTCTGGAGTACAGGAACGCCCTTTCACGGCATGGAATCGAGTTTGAAGAGGATACGTTTCTCCAATTGAGGCAGGCGATCATCATGGTAATGGACTCATGGTATTCGGAGCGGGCGAAGGTGTTTCGCAAGCACCTGCAAATAGCTGAAGAATGGGGAACGGCCGTGATTGTGCAGAAAATGGTCATGGGGAACCTGAATGAGCGTTCGGGGACCGGTGTACTTCTGACACACGACCCATATGAGGTGAAACCCGGGATCAATCCCTACGGCGATTTCCGGCTGTGCAGTCAGGGTGAAGATGTGGTCACAGGGTGGCTGCATACACTACCGGTAACCGAATATCACCGTAAAAAGTACCAGTACGAGATGGATTTCTCGCTGCAAAGCTCCTTTCCGGAAATATACCGGAAACTGATAGACCTGGCTACCCTCATGGTTGATGAATACGATCTTGGGCCGCAGGAAATCGAGTTCACTTTCGAGAGTGAAAGTCCCGAGGATCTCTATATCCTGCAGGCACGTCGGCTTGAAGTCAGGAAGTATGACAGGAGATTTGTATTCAGTGTCCCTTACAGCAGCCTTGAGCTGGTAGGCCGTGGTATTGGTATCGGTGGCGGCGCTCTCAGCGGGGTTCTGGCCTTTGATATGGAGGATTTACAGCATTTCGCGGAAACGCGTCCGGACTGGAACCTGGTACTGGTCAGACCCGATACCGTTCCCGATGATATTGGTATGATATTCAAGTGCGACGGTCTTCTGACCGGGAAGGGTGGGGCAACTTCCCACGCGGCAGTAACGGCTGTCAGGCTGGGGAAGGTATGTGTAGTTGGTTGCACCGACCTTATGGTGAATGAGGCTGAGAAGTCCTGTACGGTTAACGGGGTGCTTTTCAGATCGGGCGACGAGATATCAATTGAAGGCTACCTCGGCAATGTGTACAAAGGAAGCTACCCGAGGGAGTTTGTTGATATCACGTGAGCGAAACGGCAGGGAAGATATGTCAGTTGGTTACAGCCCCTTTTTTGCGAGCAGGACGGCAACATCCGATGTTCGAGCGGCGTAACCCCATTCGTTATCATACCATGAAAGGATCTTGATCATGTCTCCATCAGCCATCATGGTACACAATGAGTCAACTATGGAGCTGGCAGGATTACCTTTGAAGTCGGTACTGACAAGGGGCTCGTCACAGTAATCCATGATTCCCTTCAACCGGCCTTCCGCGGCGGCTTTAAGAACCCCGTTCACCTCCTCGACTGAGGCTCTCCTTTCCAGCCCTACCGAGAAATCGGTTAGAGAGACCACGCTTGTCGGAACTCTGTAAGCTATACCGGTAATCTTTCCTTTCAGATCGGGTATTACCTGAGCTGTGGCCGGTCCGGCCCCTGTGGAAGTGGGGATGATATTCAGCGCGGCTGACCGGCCTCGGCGGGCATCCTTATGTGAGTTATCCAGCAGCCTCTGATCCGTAGTGTACGCATGTATTGTTGATATGAAGCCCTTGCTTATTCGGAACTCATCGTGCAGGACTTTGGCTATGGGGGCGACGCAGTTTGTGGTGCACGAAGCGTTGGAAATGACATGATGCTGTGCGGGATCGTATTGCTCCTCATTGACGCCGTAAACGATGGTGATATCCTCGTTCCTGGCCCTTACGGGAGCGGTGATTATCACCTTTCTAACGCCGTGCTCCAGATGGCCTGCCGCCAGGTTACGATCGCGAAAAGCGCCGGCCGCCTCAATCACAATCTGCACTCCTGTTTGCTCCCACGGAATGTTCATGGGCTCTTTTTCAGCGGTGACCTGAACGTGTTTACCGTCGATGATAAGGGAATCGTCTGCGGGCTCCACGGTGCCCGGATAACGCCCGTAATCGGAATCGTATTTAAGCAGGCGGGCAAGGTTTTCTATGTTGGCGGGGGAATTTATGGCAACTATTTCTAATTCTTCGGGATGGTACATCTTCATTGTTCTCAACGACTGCCTGCCTATCCTGCCGAAACCGTTGATGCCGATTCTCGTTGCCATCTCTCCCCCTTTCTTGCTACCGTTCCCGCTCTCATCATAACAGATTGGTGGACGATTTCAAGCCGTACAGACGCGTTATCAGGGAGTCGATTTCAGATTGCAGCTCCACCGTTTCCTCATCGTTTGACGTATTCATGGCGCGGGCGAGATATAGCATGCGGTGATGGATTTCCACATCCGCCGGATCACTGAAATCTATACGACGAATCGGTATTCGCTCCAGAGGCGTACCGACGTATTCCCCGATGCGTCCCTTTGGCTTCCTGTTCGACCAGAACCACTGGTTCATCACCTGTGAATTCAATATGGCCAGAACATAGCCCGGTTCCTCTTCTTGACAGTTGCTCGTGATAAAGAAGATATCGGACATGCCATAGAGGGAGGATTCACTCAACGCAAAGGTGTTCTCAAATGCCCTGTTGGGAGTTACTATCTTTTCCCCCTCAAAAATCCGTTGATCTCTGGGCCAGTGAAGGCTGAACCATGGCAGTTTACCTTCCCTGCATTCCCTCTTGCTCTCCAGGAGGGGGCGGAATTTCTCCAGGTGGGCCTTGATTGAGGGGAATTCTTCTATATCAGTCTCTCTGGTGGTGTAGATAAGGAACAAAGGGGATCGACGGTTTACGTAATACCGACGGATATCGGAATTCTTCATC
>JAWOBX010000055.1:0-12242 GCA_046484125.1 Dehalococcoidia bacterium
TAAGGCTGAGTATTTGCATACAATTAATATCAGGTAAAGTCCGGTATTTACGGGACGCTACACTCCTGGAGGTTATATAGAGACTGGGGGAAATACGGCTTTACTCAAATCTGCCGCCCCGCGTCATATCCGGAAGCAATGGCCGCCATCAGAGTGCCCATCCCCTCCTCCATCACCCCTCTGGCATCGCCTGCTAAATGGGTCTCGATACCCATTCGCTCGGAGATCTCGGCCAGAAACCGGTTCGGACGTCGGTCGCTGGCAAAAACAATTGTCTCAACTCCCGGCAGGTTCTCCTTAAGGCCTTCCCGCACGATCCATACGTCGTCCGCAGGAAGGATTTCCATCCTCTCCACGTTCTGGTGAATGGTTACGGCGCCAGTTTCACTGATCCGGTCCAGCAAATAGGTCCGGTCCGCCTCGGCCATCTTCTCTCCCAGGTGACGCCCGCGCTCCACCATGAAAACCTTTTTGCCGGCAACCGCCAGCCAGTGAGCGATCTGCAGACCGATCTGGTCGCCACCTACGATGAGTACGGTATCGCCCGTCAGCCGGTTTTCTTCGATCAACTCGTCGGGCATCATCGGTATTATGCCCTCTATGTTTTCGAGGCCCTTTATGAAACCCTGAGGCACAAGCGGCAAACTTCCAGTGGCTACCACCAGAAAATCCAGGGCGATCTCGTTAATAAGGCCGTCGTTGACCTCGGTGTTCAGCCATACCTCGACGCCATATTTATTCAATTGCCTTTCGTACCAGGGCAGGATATCGCCGATCTCCTGCCGCTCAGGCATGTTCGCCGCCATGTTCAATTGCCCGCCGATCCACGGCCGGCTGTCACACAGGATCACTTTGTGACCGGCGAAAGCGGCGCGGCGCGCCGCCTCGAGTCCAGCAGGTCCCGCTCCGGCTACAAGCACCCGTTTCGGGTCTGCCCGCTTCTCGCCCTCGATCTCTTCAATTAAATGCTCGCGCCCCACCCGGGGGTTGACCGTGCAACTGGTTTCGGCGTATCGCCGGATGTTATCTATGCAACCGAGACAGTCGGCCAGGCACGGGCGGATGGAAGCGATATCACCGGCACGGGCCTTGGATACGAACTCCGGGTCGGCCAGGTAAGCTCTGCCCATGGCCACCAGATCGGCCCTGCCCGAACGGATGATATCATCCGCCATGACCGGATCCTTCACACGCCCTACTGTAGCAACGGGGATCGAAACACGCATCTTCACCTGTTCGGCAAAGTGGACCCGGTCCCCCTGTGCTACGTACATTGGCGCTATCATGGCCGCCGCCGCTCTTACGCCGTAGTTGGAGCTGCCACAGGTGATATTCAGGTAAGCCACGCCCTCCGCCTCAAGGATAGGCGCCAGGGCGCAGAGATCATCAATTCCCCACAACCCATCTTTAAAGCCATCATCACCGCTTAGCTTGACCCCTATGGGAATATAGTCACCGGCTCTCCGCCGCACCTCCCCTATCACCTCCAGCAGGAACCGTGCCCTGTTTTCGAGAGTGCCGCCGTATTCGTCGGTACGACGGTTGAAATAGGGGTCCAGAAAGGTGTGAATAAGGTATCCATGGCCCGCGTGTATCTCCAGGAAATCGAATCCGGCCCGGACGCAGCGTGCTGCCGCAGAGCCGAAGGCCTCCACTAACTCGTGTATGTCATCGCGTGTAGGCTCCCTGATATCCAGTCCCAGGTCGGTCAGTCTGGAAATGGCTGAAGGCAGAAAGACTGGACCTGGCAGCATGGTGAGACCGCCGTGGTTTAGTTGGCAACCGAACCTGACCTCGTAGTGATGCACCGCTTTAACCATCCGTTCAAGGCCGGGGAGAACGCGATCATCCCAGAGATGGATCATCCTCATAGGCCGGACATCGCTGATCCTTCCTGTGGGATGGACAATGCTGGCACCTGTCACCATCATTCCAGGCCGGCTCCGAGCCCGTTCGGTGAGAAAGGCGATGAGTTGATCGGTCGGGACACCGTGCTCGTCTGTACCGAAGCCGACGCCCATCGCGGAAACCATCAGCCTGTTCTCGACCTCCATAGAGCCTATCCGAATCGGCTGAAAGAGGTGTTTGAGTCCGATCATTTATGCGTTGCCTTTGAGTCGGATGGTCGAAGGTTTGGCGGTCAAAGGGAGAGGCCTAGGTCAAAGCCCTCTCGAAGCGCGCCCTTGATATAACCCATTCCGTTACAATCGCCTGCCAGGTGCACCTCGTATCCGAGCCGCTCCAAATGGTCAGCCAGTGCGGTGTTCTCTTCAACACCCGTCGCGATCACCACAGTATCAGCAGGAACCTGGATGCTATGGCCATCTTTCGATACGCAGGTGATGTCCCTGGCACCGATGGCCTCGACTTCGGTTTGCCGCAGCACCTTGATATCGGTCTGATCCAGCTCGTGCACGATGCGCCATCGCCTGGGGAGTGGCAGTTCGGTGGCCAGCTTGCTTCCTTCCTCGATTACGGTGACGTTACGTTTGCGCTCATCAAGGAATACCGCCAGTTCAATACCGACCATTCCCCCGCCGACAATGGCCACGGTTTTGCCCATCGGCATCCACCTTCTGGTCATCCGTCTGACGAGAGAAAGGTTATCCGCCACGCCGGTTTTCCTGCCGATACTTACCATGGTGCGCTGGATGAGAGAGAGTTTCTCGCGGGCTACTTCGGGATTGCCGCCCGTCATCAGAGCTCTGAGATCATCACCGCCCATCACATGGGATTGGTTAACGCCCGGGATTTTCGGGAGCTCCCTCCTGGCGCCGGCGGCCACGATGATGGCATCCGGCTTGATGGATGCCACAAGTTCCGGAGTGACATCGGTGTTCAGGCGAACCTCGATCGGCAGTTTCTCGACCTGTGTCTTCAACCAGTGGTAGATTCGCTCGTTGTCATCATACAGCATGGACGCAAAGAAGAGAGTGCCTCCCAGCCTGGGCCCCTTTTCACACAACACGACCTTATGCCCCCGGAGCGTTGCCACTCGGGCGGCTTCCATACCGGCCGGCCCGGCACCGATTACCAGGATGCGCCGGCCGGCCGGAGCCTTTTCCATTGCAACCTCGAATTCCCTGCCGGCGACGGGGTTGGCGGCGCACTGCATTGGTCTGTTTAAGAATATCTCGCTCACGCAGTTGTAGCAGGCGATGCAGGGGCGGATATCTTCAGCTCGGCCCTCGGCCAGCTTCATGGGTAGATCAGGATCCGCGATCAGCTTCCTTGCCATGGCAATGAAGTCGACCCTTCCCTCACGGATGAGCCGCTCCCCGTCATCGGGCTCGATCCGGCCAACCGCAATCACTGGAATGCTCACCTTCTGGCGGATACCTTCAGCCAGATCAACGAACCCGCAGCGCTGGTGAACCAGTGGCGCCACGGTGAACGCCCAGCCGAAGGAGGAATCGGCATAAGCGCTGACATGTATGGCATCGGCGCCGGCCTTCTCGGCCAGCATGGCAACTTGTTGCGCCTCTGTTTCCGAAATGCCCCCGCTTACATGGAATTCCCTGCCGTCCAGCCGGCACCAGACCGGGAAATCCCTCCCGACACGTTCGCGGACCGCGCCGATCACTTCCGTAAGCAGCCGGCACCTGTTCTCAAGCGAACCACCGTATTCGTCCGTTCGCTGGTTGACGGCGGCGGAGATGAAAGATGCAATGAGGTATCCGTGTC
The DNA here is from genome assembly GCA_046484125.1 of Dehalococcoidia bacterium. GTDB lineage: Bacteria > Chloroflexota > Dehalococcoidia > SZUA-161 > SpSt-899 > JBGLNL01. Next base: position 3,685 of record JAWOBX010000055.1, read on the forward strand.
CGGAGTGAATCTCCACACCGTCGAACCCGGCTCGTTTGGCCCGCTCGGCAGCATCGGCAAACTGGCCGATGACGGTATGGATATCCTCGATAGTCATGGCGTGAAACTCAAGGACAGACCCTTCCTTGAGAAAATCGGCGGAGATGCACATCATTTCGTCATCCGTTAGATTATCGAAAAGATCCCCCACACTGTCATGGTATTCGGAGGGTGCCCACCGGGGCCGGCCAAGCGGAACATCGCATCTGGCCACTTTGCCTCCGTGATGAAGCTGGATTGCCACACGGGCACCTTGAGCGTGTATGCGATTGGTGAACTGCGTCAGTTCCGGAATATAGCGGTCATCGGAGATGCCCACCTGATTCCGGTTACCGAGACCAGCGGGATGCGCAACCGCTCCTACCCCGATGATGATCAGTCCAACGCCGCCCCGGGCACGTTCCTCGTAGAAACGCTGCATGCGTTCGCCCATGGAGCCGTCAACTTCCGACAGGTTTTCGCCCATGGGTGCCAGTACCAGCCGGTTGCGGATTTCAAGGGTGCCGAGGTGACCCGGTGATAGTAAATGGTTATATCGACTTTGTCTTGACATAAAATATAGCTCCCCTTTTATATTGAAACATCTTCGAGGCTGATATACCGCTCGATTCTGGGCTGAGGGGCAGAAAAAGATGCTTCGGTTTTATTAAGTGGGAGTGTCTCCCTCAAGATACATAGTATTACATAACACGGTCTGAAATCAACACGATGAGGCCCTGGTGTACTGTCCCTGACACTTCTATAAAAATGTTCCGCAATGCTATTTTCACCGCATTGATTCACTCAAAAAGCTGACTACTCCGGTAACGCACTTCCAGCCGCGAGTGCGTTACCGGAGTAGTCAGGAAGGTAGCAATTCACAGACATTGACAAACTACATAGCGGGTGGTGAGGATAAGGCTGAATATCTGCATACAGTCAATATCAGCGAATGTCTGGTTATTTACGGGACGTTATACCAGGGTGATAAATCAGATAAAACGGGGAATCTTGCGGAACCGGCCGTACCCCAGCCGCATCCGGCTACAGTACGTTTTCCAGCGCGAATCGACGATTGCTTTTATCAGGTGGAATCCATTGATAGAGGGGGGTATTTCCAACAGGTGCGAGCTGTGATAGTAAATCTTCCGCCAGTTGATAATGTTTGCGTACCTGTTTCGACCAGGAGTATTCCGTGGAATAGTCAAGCGCGCTTTCCTCAATTGCCTCGGCGATATCCGGGTTCAGAATTACGGTCCTGATCTTGAAAAGGATATTATCTATATATTTGTCGACCAGCTCCCCCGATTCCTTTAAAGTCTCTCCAACGCCCTCCAGGTCTCTACCGGCGACTATGGCACCGGTTCCCAGTGCGTGGGCCAGTATCCCGCTCTGGGTGCATTCTTTAGGCCAGTAAAAATTGATGTCAAAAGCTCTCTGGGCGAGTGGCAGAATATCCGGCGGGAGCAGTAACTCCAGGAAGTACCTGTCATTGACTCCGTTGCGGGCACGGAATTCCCTGGCGTACACGTCCTGGACCTCGTCCCGTGGACTCCCGATTCTCACCGCTGAAATACGCCTGTGGGGAACCATCTCCTGCAGGCGATCTCTTACCACATAAAGGGATTCGGAGAGCTTGTTCGGGCACAGGAAGCCAGTCTGGCCGATTATGATGGAATCCTGTTCGGAGAAAAGACTTTGCCGGTGGATTGTTTCCTTTATAGATTTATCCAGAGACGATTCGTACAGAAGGTAATCGTTAAGTTGCTCCCTCGCCTCTTTTCGGCTGAGCCGGCTAACCTCAGGAAATGAGTGGATTCCATGCCTGATCATATGGATTTTAGAGGTATGGGTGGGAAACGCTCTGATTACAGCGTTATAAACGCCTCGGCTGAAAACCGTAACAGCCTGGACCTTGGGCAGTATTTCGTCAAGTAAATGAACTTCATTCCGGCGAAGGCCCTCAGGTGTCTCGTTGCTCTGAAAATGCAGGGTATGAAAGGTAATTACTACTGGTGTGTCTATCCCGCTGATCATGTTGAGTAACTGTTTGGTATCGGGCCATATTCCCATTTCATGCTGGAACCAGAGAACGGAGTTATGAGAACTGCCCCCCAGTCTTTGCACACCGTGAGAAAGTGTTGAGGCCTTGAGTCCATCCCGGGCGGAAATCCCGTACCATAGCGGGTCTTTGCTGATTGCAGGGGTATTATCAGAGGAAAAGCCATACTCAGCAAGGTCGAAAGACAGCACACCCCATTTGCCACGGGGGCTTTCTCTCGAAAGAAAACGGGTGTAATCAGCTATACCACAGGTAATAGGCGGATAAGTTCCCACGTAGTAAATGGAAATCCCGGTTCTTAAAACTTCCGACGGTGAATTTGAGGGAGAAACCATTTGAGTCATCACTCAGACCTTAACCTTTTCTCTGGGCTGCTGAGAAGACCCCATCGTTTCAGAGGTTGCCAAAACCATGCTGGCAAGAACCATGCTCTCTTTAATCAGGTCGGTGAGAGTGAGTAAACCTGCGTATCTGCCGCCGTTTTGTACCACCGCAATGTAGTGGGCTCCGTGCGTAGCCATGATCTTAGCTGCGTCCACAGCATCGCAACCAAGGGGTACTTTGGGCCCATCGTTGCTCATCAGGGCGCCAGCGCGCTCTTTTCTGGCATCCTGGTCTGAGGCCACGACACGAGATACAATGGCCTTGTCAGTGATCAGGCCACGTAATTTGCCGTGTTCGCATACAGGTATTACTCCGGAACCGCTGTCCCTCATCCTGCGTGCTACCTCCCGAATTGAGGTGGAGGGGGTAACCGGGGAGAGGTTCTTGGTCATGATATCTTCCACTTTTGCCATCGGAATACCTCACTGGACGGAGTTGCAATAGGACTGCTCTCGGTTCTACGCAGTAAGACGAACCTTGATTCTGGCCTGTGGGCCGACGACTCTTCTGACCTGGGAGAAAACCTTACCCAGGTGATCCCGATAACCGTCGCTGACTTCAAGGCCGGGTGAAACGCTGTGCTGGGTCAGTAATCCAGAGCTGGAAACAGCCGCTCCGGGGTAGTTAAGTCCTTTACTGTAAAGTTCACGAATTACCTGGAAAGCCTCCTTTTCCATTCCCTCGGTAATTGTGTGTTGTACCTCAATTGTCATGAACATGGTGCCTCCCGACTGGTAGAATACATATCAACTTAAGAAAGCTCTTATCATCCCTGTTATCCCCCAATTCCGGATGAATATTGAATACGGGAGCTTGTCTCCCTGGCTCCGGAAGTCGCCGCCTGTTCAGAGGTTCCTTAATAATGGACAACTATTCAACGGACCGGATTTCGTGACTCCCGGCGTAGCTGATGAAAGACCCGGCCTGGCAGAAACTTGAAACAAAAGTAATTTTTGCCTCTTCCCATCCTCCGCCTGCGATGTGCCCCGCATAAATGTCGATGAAGTTCAGGTTGAGGTATGTCTTTTTAAGGGGATGATTATAGAGTATCCTTTGCGTACGGGTACAAACAATAGGCACTTGCCCATTTCAATGGGCGGAATCGCCCATTTTTTTGACGGTTAATTTGTTGTCGCTCGTGCTGACGTGGTGCCGGTGATTGCTCCGTCAGCTCAGGCTTCGAGGCTGGTGAGGCCTTTCTTAATGGCGTACTTTATTAGTCCGCTCTGGCCGTGAACGCCAAGCTTTGTGATAATGCTTGCCCTGTGATTGCGGACTGTCTTGGCACTGATGACCAGCATTCCGGCGATTTCCTCATTGGAATAGTCTTCGGCTATAAGTTTCAGTATCTCCCTTTCCCGTTCAGTCAGGCTTTCGAAGTGGTCCTCCTCTTCGGCGATTACGTCGCGCAGGTTCTCCACCACCATAGTAACCATTGAAGGGTAAAGGAAGGAATCACCGTGATAAACTGTAGAGATTGCGGATATCAGGTCTGTGGCAAGGGCGTGCTTGGGGATACAACCGGCAGCACCCGCTTTAATACTGGAAAGGATGTATTCGCGATTATCGTGCTGGGTCAGGATTACAACCTTTACACCCTGTTGCTGCTTGTGTATTCTTCGCGTTGCCTCTAGTCCGTCCATCTGCGGCATGGCTATATCCATCACAACCACGTCGGGCTTGAGGTGCTCAACCTGTTCGACAGCCTCTCTTCCGTTGGTTGCCTCTCCGATCACTTCCAGGTCATCACTCATTGTCAGAAGAGCCTGAATTCCCTGCCGTACAATAGCGTGGTCATCCACAACCAGAACTTTTATTCGTGACATAATGTAACACCGGCATCAGACTGGTATTTTAACGGAGATACTGGTTCCGTGACCCGGTTGTGATTGCAGGGTGAATATACCTTCCATTATCTCGGCCCGTTCCTGCATGCTGAGTAAACCCAGTCCACCTCTTGCGTCTCTGGGATTTCTGCCCTCCTGCAAGTTAAATCCCTTTCCGTCGTCCTCGATATGGAGAGAGATTGAATCGCCGGCGAATTCAAGTATAATTGTAGCATTTTTTGCCTTTGAGTGTCTGGCGATATTAGTTGTAGCCTCCTGGATGATTCTGAACAGGGCTGTCTCGATTTGAGGTGCCAGCTTCCTCTTACGTCCAAACGTCTTGAACGTGGCGGTTATACCAGCTTTGCCCAGATATTCCTCGGCCTGCCATCTCGCGGCGGCAAGCAGGCCAAGGTCGTCCAGCATCGTAGGGCGAAGTTCATAGATGATATTTCGCACATCTACCAGCATATTTGTCAGTGAAAGCCTGGTTTGCCTGAGGTTCTCCTGGGCTTTTTCGAATCCCTTGGGGAGGGCTGCTATTGAGGCTTCGATCATAGCCGAGGCTCCGGTCAGGACCTGACTGGTCTGATCATGTAATTCCCGCGCGATCCTCCGGCGTTCCTCCTCCTGAAGCATGATAGCCTGTCGGAGTCCATCGCGGCGAATTTTCCCCTCGTGTTCCAGGTTTTCATAGAGAAGGGCGTTTTCAATGGAGGTGCTGATCTGGTGACCAATCGTGGTTAGAAGCTCCCTCTCGTCCGGTGACAGTACGTGTCCCGCCTCAGTGAAAATAACCATTATCCCCATCGTGTTTCCTCTCACCGAAAGTGGCACCCACAAAGAGGATTGCAGGCGATTTCCGGCTGCATTATATAAAGGCTCCTGGAAATTCAGGAGCTCAGATTCGTCAATTGACTCTATAAAGACCGGTTCGCCCGTTTGCATAATCTTTCCGATAACGCCTTGATTGACATCAAGGTTTTCCAGGATAGCGGGATTCTGCTCATCGATTCCCCGGCATGCTTTCAGGTTCAGCATTTCCCTGCCTTCATCCAGGAGAGAGATAATACCGTGCTCAATACCGAGTATGTCCTGGATATTATCCAGTGTATTATTAAGGACACCATCAAGGCGCAGTGACTGGCTGGACGTATAGGCGATTGTGTTGAGAATGGTGAGATCCCTGTTTTGCTGGCGAATTTGTCTCTCCGCCATCTGGCGCTCAAGGCCGTTTGCCACAATATCCCTGGTCATGCGCAGAGCCAGTATGGCATCATTTCCCCATTCACCTTCGGAAGATATGTTATCCAGTCCGATGAAGCCCGACCATTGTCCGGACAGTTGTATGGGCAGCATGACAAATGATTTTATATCCTGGCTTTCCACTAATTCGCGTTCGGCAGCGGCTTCAGGGGGCATACTGGTAACATCAACCACCTCGATTGGTTCCATGGCCTTCATTTTCTCGATCCACCACGGAAACGTATCGCAGTCAATGTTCTTAAGCCCGTCGATCTGGGGAATGACGCCCTCTCTGCACCATTCATGGGTGTTGTCGATAATCTCCCCCTTTTTTCGGGTAAGGAAAACGTAAGCCCGGTCAGCTCCGGTCAAGTCGCCTGTATCCCGTAAAGAATCCATGATTGCCTTATCCACATCAGCGATTCCGGTGAATCGGGAGGAGATGGTGGCAATCGTTTCCTCAAGTTGCAGTCTGTGGCGCAGTTCCCGCTCATTTCGCTTTCGGTGAGTTATATCCCTGAGTGTGCCGCAGACCTTATCCGGCTCGCCGTTTTCCTTCAATCGCAGTTGAGCGGTGATAGAGGACTGAACTATAGTCCCGTTCAGATCCAGCAACTGGATCTCGTAGTCAGTTACATAGCCGTTTCGCTGAATATACTCAAGGAATGCCTCACGCTCTTCAGGATACGCGTATAGTTTCCAGACGGAACTGTTGATGAGTTCTTCCCGGGTGTAATGGGAGATATTGCTGACTGAGGGGCTGAGCTCCACAATGGTGCCGTCGAACATGACTTCAAAATATAAATCCTGAATATTCTCAAATATAGATCTGTATTTCTCTTCGCTCTCACGAAGGGCGCTCTCCGCCAGCTTTTGATTTGTGACATCGCGAATGTGAATAACATGGCCTTTTACAGCCGGATCATGTACGTGATTACTGCCCGTTACTTGAACCGTCATCCAGTGGCCATCATGGTGTTTTATGCGTAGTTCCCGTTCCAGGAGAGTATCAGGATTGGCATTCAACTCCTTAAAGCCGCTTTCCGCCAGAGGAACGTCATCTGGATGCACCGGGAAATAGAGTCCTTTAGAAGTGTAGACGGCTGCTCTCAATCCCACCATTCGTTCATAGGCGGGACTTTCATACCGAACCAGGCCTTCTTCATCCACAATAAGCACCGCTTCCGCTGAATTCTCGATCAGCCATCGAAATCGCTCCTCGCTTTCTTTCAGAGCCCTCTCAGCGTCCTTCCTCTCGGTGATATCGCGTATTATGACCAGCGTTCCCTCTATCTCACCATCCCGCTCCAGCATCTTTGTACTTGCCTCAACGAATACCGGTTGTCCATCATTGCGACGGGCTTCAAATTCAGCAAGCTCCCCCTCACCCGATTCTATCCCTCGGCTGAACTCCCTTTTCATCTCTTTCATGGCCGGTTCATCAAGGAAGCCGAATTCCGCGAAGTTCTTTCCCCGAACTTCTTCCACTTTATATCCGAAGATGTCCTCTACCCTTGGGTTGACGTCGATTACCGTGCCATGAACGTCAATATAAGCTATCTCGTCTTTGGCGCTCTCGAATATACGCCTGAATTTCTGCTCGCTTTCCCTCAAATCGTTCTCGGTCTGTTTTTGCATGGTGATGTCTGTCATAATCCCATGGAGCCCCTTTATCTCATTTCCCTCCTTGATGACGCGGCTGGAAGTCCTGACATAGTGAATAGTACCGTGTTTGTCAGTGACGCGAAATTCCGATGGCTCGATGATGTCTTCCTTAACACGAAAAAAACTCTCGGCCACCCGGGGGAGGTCTTCATCTAATACGAAATTACGGAAGTGTTTACCTATTACTTCATCCGGTGAATATCCTGTCAGCCTGTGGATTATGGGGCTGATATAGGTAAAAACACCATCGGTATCAAGCGAAAATATAATGTCGTTGATATTCTCAACCAGGTCGCGATACTTTTCCTCTGAAGCGCGCAACTGTTCCTCAGTACGCCTGCGCTCCTCAATTTCCATTCGCAATTGCCGGTTAATTGCCTGCAGCTCCTCGGTACGGGATTTAACCATATCTTCGAGGTGTTCCCGATATGCTGTCAGTTCCTCCTCTGCCGCCTCGTGCTCGGTAGTATCATGAGAGGTTATCTGGATGGCGAACACGTTACCCGAGGCATCTTTGACTGGTTGCATGTAGGAAACAAAAAACCTGTCTCCCCGCGGCAGGGCTATCCAGTCCTCGAATTGCTCGCCTGTACCGCTATCAAGAATGCGTTTGACTCGCTCAATTGTGACGGGTAGGATAGCTGGTATAACCTTGCGAAGGGGTCTTCCAACGAAATCATGCGGCTTGCCTCCCAGGTATTCCGCTCCTATTTTGTTAATAAGAAGTATGTAACAGTATGGATCGATGTAAGTGATAGGTACTTCCGTATTATCTATCAATACCCTGTACCGTTCCTCCCCCGTAATTACCAGTTGTCGCAACCTTGTCATTTCGTCCAGCATCTGTTCCCTGGTTTTTTCTTCGTCCTTCATATGGGTTTCACCCCCTCCGCTGAATTACAACAATGGTGTTCCTGTAAAAACCTCAAATCGACCCCCTCGGCCCTCCAGTCCTGGGGGAAGTTTGTGTTGGGGGACACCCCCGAAACCCCCGGCAGGAGTAATCTCCTGCACCTTTTTGCAGTAAGTCCAACATTTTTTTCGATGCCGTTTTAGTAGCTACCCAATACAGAAACATTTACCATATTATTGACAGACCAAAAGAGCTGTTGACCGCTCCCACTATCCCCCAACCCCGATGGAATTTTTAAGTTGTGGAGTCACCTTGCAGCTCCGACCTCATGACTTGTTGAAGGGGTTCGCTTATAGAATGCCATATAGCTGGGGTCACTCTTATCTCCGCTTCAGGGTGTATTGCCCGTCATGGCATTTATCGGCCGTTTGCCAGGCTGAGAAGACCATCTCCATTGATTGTTCCCGGCGAAAAAGGCTGCCAGGTTTCCGCCTGGCAGCCTTTG
>JAWOBX010000077.1:0-2948 GCA_046484125.1 Dehalococcoidia bacterium
TATCGAGTTGAGGCATTCGATCCGGTGGCTCCCGGTTATGGATATACGTCGGCAATCGAAGCCGCCATGGGTTCGGATTGCCTCGCCGTACTGGTGGAACACAAAGTCATCAAGGAAGAACTGAACCGACACCTGGCAGAGATTCAATCGGTTATGCGAACGCCAAACATAATAAGGTTCTACGTACCGGATTCAGGGTGAGCTATTGAGAACTGGACTGCTAAATCCTATTCAGCATTCCGCTTATCCGCAGCCCCCGATGGGGCTTGCTCTCATCGCCGCCGTGCTGGAGAAAGGAGGACATCAGGTAACCCTCCTGGATGCCAACGCAATGCATATTGAGCCAGCCGACGTTACCTCTCATATGAGTGAAGTCGATGTAATAATGCTTACAGCGATGACTCCGACCATAAATGCCGCGGCAGATATAGACGGACACGCAAAAAAGGATATACCAAACATACCAATAATCCTGGGAGGCGCTCACGCTACACTAATGCCAGATGAAACCCTTGCCGCTATTCCTGAGATTGATATTATCGTCCGTGGTGAAGGTGAGGAGACCATAGTTGATTTGCTTGAGGCGATTGAACAGGACCGCCCGCTGGATTCGGTCCCTGGCATCACGTTCCGGCGGTACAGTGAGATAATACATACGGAGGATAGGAAGTCCAGCGTTGACCTCGATTCCCTTCCCTTCCTCGCGTATCATTTGCTTCCTCTGGAGCGATATAACCCGCATCCCCCACACGGGAGGGCGAAGCCTGTAGCGGCGGTTATTACCAGTAGAGGCTGTCCCTATCGATGCGGGTACTGTTCCAAGCCCGTATTTGGCAATAAGTTCCGGGGACAGAGTCCGCCCAGAGTAGCCGATGAAATCAGTTTCCTTATGGAGCACTATGGAGTCAAGGAAATCGCCTTCTATGACGATGTTTTTACCCTCGACAAAAAGCGTGCGCGTGCCATATGTGAAGAGATATTGCGCAGGAATCTTAAAATCCACTGGACTTGCGAGACGAGGGTGAATCTGGTAGATAGAAAACTACTTGAGGCGATGAGGAAGTCCGGGTGCTACTCGATCGCCTACGGAATCGAATCCGCCTCGCTGGAGATACTCGAAGCGATCGGCAAGGATATCACGCTGGAGCAGGTCAGGGAGGCGATTGAGATAACACACGAGGCCGGCATTCAGACTGTCGGATATTTCATGATCGGTTCCCCCGGTGAGACACCTGAAACGATCGCCCGGACCATCGATTTCGCCAAAGAACTCAAGCTGGATTTCGCCCAGTTCTCCATAACCACCCCCTTCCCGGCCACAAAACTTTACGAGATGTACCGCCAGATAAATCAGTGTGATATTCCGTGGGAGAGCTTCGTTTACGCCGGAGCGGGCAGCAGAACCGCCCCGGCTTTTGAGACTGACCGCTTGAGCAAGTCAGACCTTGATAAATGGACCGCACGGGCTTACCGGGAGTTCTACCTGCGTCCCTCTTATTTCTGGCAGCGCATCCGGGGGATCCGGTCCTGGGGGGATTTGCGCCTTGGCTTTTCCGGGATTTCAATGCTGGTGCGCAACATATCCTCCCGCTGACAGGAGATCATGAATATTCTTTTCGTACACGAGGTGGACTGGCTCACCAAGGTTGTTTTCGAGATTCATAACCTCTCCGAAATGCTTTCGGCCCGCGGCCACAACGTATATGCTGTAGACTACCCTGATACCTGGTTCAGGAACGGTCTGTTTGATTTTGGCACACTGAAGACACAGCGCTTCGAGGGCGTCTCGCGCGCAGTAGAGGGGGGTAAGATTGGCCTGCTGCGCCCCGGACTTATAAAGCTGCCGCTGGTAAGCCGGCCATCCGCTTTAATCACCCATTACAGTGAGATAAAGAAAACCATCCTCGAGAGGGATATCGAGGTTATCATTCTTTATTCCGCTCCCACCAATGGACCGCAAACCGTCCGTCTGGGCAGGAAATTCAATATACCGGTGATATTCCGTTCTATCGACATCCTCAGCCGCCTTGTTCGCTACCCTGCATTGCGTCCACTCACCAGGCGAATTGAGAGGCGGGTTTACTCAGGTGCTGACATGGTTCTGGCCCTGACTCCGGACCTCGCCCGATATGTCGCCGATCTGGGAGCAGCGCCAAAAAAAATACGGCTGCTGCCACCGGCCGTTGATACCTCGATTTTCAGGCCGGGGGTTGACACCTCCGAAGTACGCCGGAAATGGAACCTGGATGAGCAGGAAAGGATAGTTCTTTTCATGGGCACCTTTTTTGAGTTCAGCGGTCTTGATTGCTTCGTCACTCGGTTCCCCGAGGTATTGAGCCGGATACCTGATGCCAGGCTGCTGCTGGTCGGTGACGGGCCTCAACGTCCCGTACTGGAAAAGCTGATCGACAGATTGAACCTGGGGGGGAAAGTCACTATCACCGGGTTCCAGCCTTATCAATCCATGCCTGAATACATAGGAACCGCCGAGATTTGCATCAATCCTTTTCTCTATACGGACGTTACCAGGGATATTATACCGACCAAGGCATTACAGTACCTTGCCTGTGGCAAACCGGTTCTGGCCACCCCGCTTCCGGGTATGGTTGCCCTGATTCCCGGTGAGCGGGAGGGGGTGGTCTATGCTGCCAGTCCTGATGAGACGATCGATCAAACAATCGCCCTGCTTGAATCAGATGGCTGGAGGAACGTGCTGGGAAGTAACGCTTTGAATTATGCCTCGCTGAACAGTTACCATCAAATGGTGGATAATCTGGAGTCGATATTGTTTGAGGCCGTTGAATCGGTGGGGAAGAGATAGTAGCATTCAGTCAATAATGAATTAAGAAACCTCTGAATAAGAGGTGACTATGGGGGATTCAGGGGTTGATCAGAGGTTCCTCAAGTTGGAGGTCTTGAATTTATATGAAATATCACGAAGTCTCAAC
>JAWOBX010000093.1:0-26603 GCA_046484125.1 Dehalococcoidia bacterium
ATTACACACAACAATATTTACTGCCACCGAGTGTGGAAGATTGGGTGCCGGATGATCCCCCGGCACCCAATCTTCCACACTCGGTGGCAGTAAATATTGTTGTGTGTAATCCGCTCGTATCTCGTAGCTCATTCTTGCTCTCCCATTCGATTCTGCCACTATATTACCAGATTCGAATGGGTTTTGAGACAGGCTCCCCCGGACCCCCGGCAGGAAGGTTTTCCTGCACCTTCTAATATTGTCATTCCCGACCCCGATCAGGAATCTCCTTCGCCTTCGGCGGGCATCTCCCACCCGCCCACCCTTGTTAATCCGGGGGACACCCCCGGAAGCCCCCGGCAGGAAAGCGTTCCTGCACTTTCTGACACCGCCGCCCCGTCCACCCCTGGATTCCCGTCTTAACGGGAATGACAGTTTAAGGGCGAACGCTGACTCCCGACTCCCGACCATTAACTATTGATTACTGACTCCTGACTCGCCAATGGGAAAACTCTATTTACACCCCTTCAATAGCCGGCCTCCATCAGGCTTAATATTCCCCGAACCGGAACTTTCAGCCAGTCGGGACGATTGTTAAGTTCGTAACCCACCTCATAGACCGCCTTCTCCAGCAGGTAGGCGTAAAGGAGGTCCTGGAGCTGTTTCGGGTCGTCGGGTACCAGATGCTGTTCCGAGATCTCATTCAAGTAGGCCCTCAAAAACGATGCCGATACCCAGAAGTACCAGTAGTTCCCCCACTGCTCCAGAGCCGGCAAATCCTGCGGAGGAACCGCTGAGGAGGATTTGCGATTCAGTGATGTATGGACCGCGTAATGGAATGAACGTATCATACCGGCCACGTCCCTGAGCGGACATCGCTTGAGTCTTCGTTCGCTGAGAGGGCGGGCTGGTTCGCCCTCGAAATCGATAATGACGAAATCCTTTCCAGTATATAGAACCTGTCCCAGGTGATAGTCGCCATGGCAGCGGATGCGCTGCGCGGGTACTTTCTTTTTCGTCAGCCGCTTGAACCGTTCGATGATGGACTTCTCCATGCCCAGCACCTGCTGGATATCCTCATTCCCGCCGCCGGCGGTGATCTGGTGTTCCCTGAGCATCTGGAAATTCTGTACAGTCAGCGCCCTCATGGAGTGATAGAGGGAATTCTGGTATATAATTGAAAACGACTCGGGTGAGAATTGCGGGTCTTCCCGATCGGAGGCGAGGGCCATGTGCATTTGCGCGGTGCGTTTGCCGAGCAGTTGGGCCGATATCAGATAGCTGCCGATGGTCTCCTCTGCAAGCGCGGGAGGTTCCCTGAGCGAGGCCAGAGACGATTTTCCGGGAATGGGCGGAACCTGGACGGTGGGATGAGCCTGTACACTGTCAAAGTATCCATCAAGGGAGTCCATCGTATAGCGCCATGCGTCGCCTTCGTTGGGGACGTATCCGTAAAGTACCGCCACGCTTATCGGTTCGCCCCGCTTTTTGCGGTACTCGATAGTGCCGGATACAGGCGGTGTATGGGGAAAGCCGGCTTTCTCGGTTAGAAAGCGGCCTATCTCGGCATCGAGGCTTATACCTTCCTCCAGTTTCCGGAAGAACTTGAGAACAAGGCGGTTGCCGTAGTTGATCGATGAATTGGTTTGTTCCCCCTGACCGAGCTCAGGCTCCAGATGCCCGCTGCCCCGCGTTTTACGATACATTGGCGTAGTCTGGGCTGAGAGGGTGCCCTTCCGCCCCTTGAATCTTCGCCTCCGGGCGACGGCGTCCAGCAAAGAGTTGCAGAAGCTCTCATCGAAGGTCGCGTCAAACAGAACCTCTTCGGCTCCACCTCTGGCCTTTGAGGTCAGCCTGGCCAGTAAAGCGGCTTGGTAACGGGAGGTAATCCATTTAACCTCATTTTCCGGACGGATCGCGAGAGGAAGGATATATACCTCGGATTCCCGGTCCAGGTACTCAACATGAGCCAGAACCAGTTGAGCTGTTTCGTCGTTGTAGCGCACAGGGATAATGTCCTCTATACGAACGACGCGTATGGTGCGTGACTTGCTCCCGAACCAGCGGCGCTGGGTTATGTTGCTAGATATGAGGGCCTCCAGACGGCCCCGATTCTGTTTTGTCATCAGCCTGGTGGGACTCATATCCACTCTTGGAATTTCCGCGAATTCCTGAATCGAGATTGGCTCTGCCGGGGTTCCTTTACTTATTGTCTCCAGAGAGAACCAGTAGAACGCATACGGAGCCAGAGTGAAACTGTAGTAATCATGGGTAATGGGATTGAAAGCCTCCCGGCCGAACATTTCGACCGGTACCATACCCTTGAACTCTTGGAGGTTGAGGTGTGCCTGCTGTGATACATGGGAAAGGTTGGCCACCACCAGCACGATCTCATCTCCGTACCGCCGTAAGTAGGCAAGAACCTTGCGGTTCTGAGGCATGAGGAATTCCAGTGTTCCGCGTCCCAGCACTTTATATCTTTTCCTCATTGAAATCATGGTCTTCATGCTCCACAGAAGGGAATCACGGTTTCTCTGCTGGTTTTCCACGTTAATAGCTTCATAGTGGTACTCTGGATCGATTATGGGTGGGAGATAGAGCATCTGAGGATTGGCCTGCGAGAATCCGGCGTTGCGATCCGGGCTCCATTGCATTGGGGTACGAACCCCATTACGATCGCCGAGATAGAAATTATCTCCCATGCCGATCTCATCGCCGTAATATATAACCGGCGTTCCAGGCAGGGTGAACAGGAGAGCGTTCATCAACTCTATCTTTCGCCTATCGTTGTTGAGAAGCGGTGCCAGGCGCCTTCGGATACCCAGGTTGATACGGGCTTCTCTCTCCTGGGCGTACATACGGTACATATAATCACGCTCCTCGTCTGTTACCATCTCGAGAGTGAGTTCATCGTGGTTTCGCAGGAATAGCGCCCACTGGCAACCCTCAGGAATGGGAGGGGTCTGGTTGAGTATGTCAACGATCGGAAATCGGTCCGCCATCCGTATGGCCATGAACATACGGGGCATAAGAGGAAAATGGAATGCCATATTGAATTCGTCTCCATGGCCGAAATAAGATGCCGCATCCTCTATCCACTGATTGGCCTCAGCCAGGAGCAGGCGGCTGGCAAATTTGGAATCAACGTGCCGCCTCAGTTGACGGACAAATTCATGGGTCTCCTCAAGGTTTTCGCAATTGGTTCCTTCCCGTTCAAAGAGGTAGGGAACCGCATCCACACGCATCCCGTCGACCCCCATTTTTAACCAGAAGTCTATGACTTTGAAGACCGCCCGGCGAACAGCCGGATTATCGTAGTTCAAGTCCGGCTGATGCGAATAGAACCGGTGCCAGTAGTAACGTTTTGTCACCGGATCCATGGTCCAGTTGGAGTGCTCGAAATCGCTGAAGATGATGCGGGCGTCGCTGTATTTATCGGGCGTTTCACTCCAGACATAGTAGTTGCGCCAGTTGCTTCCCGGAGCCGATTGACGGGCCCGCTGGAACCATGGGTGCTGATCCGAGGTATGATTGAGCACCAGCTCGGTAATAACCCGTATGCCCCTGCGGTGCGCTTCGTTGATAAAAGTGCGGAAGTCCGAGAGATTGCCGTAGGCACTCTGTATGTCGGTATAATCTGAGATATCGTACCCGTCATCCTTCAGGGGTGAGGGGTAAAACGGTAGAAGCCACAGTGCCGTCACCCCTAAATCCTCCAGGTAGTCCAGCTTATCGATCAACCCCGGAAAATCGCCCACGCCGTCACCGTCGCTATCATAGAAGGCCCGGACGTGAAGTTCATACATTATCGCATCTTTATACCACAGCGCGTCATCATCGAAGCGCTGCGAACGAACTGTCGTTTTCGGCATCGTATCAGTCTCCAAGCATGGTGTGGATATGTTGTGAGAGTTCTTCCGCTCTGACAGGTTTTACCAGTAGACCGTTCGCGCCTGAAGCTATGCTGTCGCGTTGCACAGTAGGGCTCCGCTGTGGGGCGATTACTATGAATGGAATCTCGGCATCCCGCAGTGTGGAGGCGTGCTTCCAGATACTCTGGTCAAATCCGGTGATATCTATCAGAGCCGCGCCCGCTTTCTTGCGCCGGATGCTCTTTGCGATCTCCTCCGGCCGGTAGATTCTCTGAGTCTCAAATCCCTCATTCTCGAGCCAGCGAGCCAGCATATCTATTTCATTCTGGTTCATGCCGACTATAAGTAGCAGGGGTTTTGATCCCGGGTACTCTTCGCCTGATTCAACGACCGGCAGTTTTTCCGATGCTTTCACTTCTGAAAACCTCCGCTGGTGGCTGCACGTTAACTTCTTTCTCAAGTGTAATAGTCGAAGTCAGCTTCGGAGCGGATTATCTGCTCGAAGCGGAGTATATGGGCCGGTACCACCTCCGGATTAAGCTCGACATAGTTATGCCGGCCATGCCAGAGATACCGTGACCCGGTAAGAAGATCGTGTACCTGGTACGGACGTGACTGGTCCAGACCAAGCTCATCTATGGGTACCTCTACCCAGCCTGATTGGGTATGGTGTGGATCAAGGTTCACCACGGTCAGGATTATGTTGGCAAGGTCGTCGGTTTTCCTTGTGTAGGCCATGATCTCGTCGTTTTCGATAGTATGAAATTCCAGGTTCCAGTCCTGCCGTAGAGCCGGGTTCTCTCTCCTGATTAAGTTGACGAGCGCTATGAAATCCTTGAGATTGTGAGGGGCATCGATATCCCAGTGCTTTATCTCGTATTTCTCGGAATCCAGATATTCCTCGCTTCCCGGCTCCCGTGGCGCGTTGATGCCCAACTCGTAGGCGGGACCGTATATCCCGTAGTTGCTGCCCAGCGTGGCCGCCAGTATCAATCGCGTCATGAAAGCAGGCCTTCCGCCCACCTGCAGGTAATCGGTAAGAATATCCGGTGTGTTGGGCCAGAGGTGGGGACGAAAAAAATCACGAACACCGGTCTGTGTGAGTTCGGTGAAATAGTCAGTCAGTTCCTGTTTGATGTTGCGCCAGGCGAAATAGGTATATGACTGGGTAAATCCCAGCTTGGCAAGCCGGTACATTACTTTCGGGCGGGTAAAGGCCTCGGAGAGCATGATCACTTCCGGGTTGCGCTTTTTGATCTCCGGTATCAGCCACTCCCAGAACGGGAACGGCTTGGTATGCGGATTGTCAACGCGAAAGATCCTTATCCCCTGGTCTATCCAGAACTCGACAATACTCTTGAGCTCCTCCCACAAATCTCGCCAGTGGTCGGTCTCAAAATCGAGTGGATATATATCCTGGTATTTCTTTGGCGGGTTTTCGGCGTACTGAATGCTTCCATCCGGACGCTTTCGGAACCATTCCGGGTGTTCTTGAACATAAGGGTGATCGGGAGAGCAGTGAAAGGCGATATCCAGGGCAACCTCTATGCTATATTCAGCAGCCTTTGCCAGCAGGTGGTGAAAATCCTCCATCGTGCCGAGTTCAGGATGAATGCTTTTATGCCCGCCCTCCGGGGAACCGATGGCCCAGGGACTTCCGGGATCTCCCGGCCCGGCTCCCGGCACGTTGTTACGGCTTTTGCGATGTGTATTACCTATCGGGTGGATCGGGGGCAGGTACAGGACATCAAATCCCATTGAGGCAATGTAGGGCAGGCGATTTTCGCAGTCTTTAAATGTGCCATGTCTTTCAGGGTCGGGAGAGCATGAACGGGGAAACATCTCGTACCAGGTGCTGAAACGGGCTTTCTCTCTCTCCACCCAGATCCGCAGTTCCGCGGGGTAGGTAGCTTCATGCTGTCTATCGGGGTATTTGCGGAGCAGGCTTTTCATTTGCCTGCCGGAAAGAAGGCTGGCTTTCTTTGCATCCGAAAGTTCCGGTGAATTCATAGAACCAACCAGACCACGCAGTCTGTTTCCGTCATCGCTGTCGCCCGCCCGTTCAGCGGCCTCGCTGATTAAACGTGTGCCGGTCATCAGTTCCACCGATACATCCTGTCCGGCCTCCACTTTCTTCACGAACCCATCCAGCCATGAGAAGAAAGGGTCAACCCAGCCCTTGATCGTATACCTGTATGGCTCCAGATTATCAACCGTAAAGGAGGCGCGCCAGCGATCATTGCCCAGCGGCTCCATCGCTGACTCGTTCCATTGTGATTGACTTTCACGTCGATACAGGAGCAGCGCGGATATGGCATCGTGACCGTCAGCAAATACATTGGCCTCGACAACCACTTGATCCCCTGCTATCCGCTTTGCCGGGAACGCCCCGCCATCCACCTCGGGTTCAATGTTATCTATAATTACCGTTCGTCTGTGTTTTGGTTCCAGCATATCGATTTATCCCTTGATTACATAAAATTATCTGTTCACATCGCCATCTCACTGCGACGCGCATGGCGTTTTCCATCCTCAGTGTTCCAATCTAGCTGATTTTTATTTGAAGGAACTGAACTCTTTGATTGACTGCCCTGGCTGCCTGATTGAGAGTGCCGGCCTTCATCAGGTCGCGGGCCAGCTTCTGGTCACCTATGACATCCCGTACCCAGTTGCTGAAGTCCTTTCGCTGTTTATTGGAATGATGGTCAAAGATGCTCTCCTCCATTTGCTGAAGACTCTCTGCCAGTTCGGCCATGTCGTGGATCGTACGTCCATCGCAGCACCAGAAGGCATATTCGTTCGGCA
The DNA here is from genome assembly GCA_046484125.1 of Dehalococcoidia bacterium. Taxonomy (GTDB): domain Bacteria; phylum Chloroflexota; class Dehalococcoidia; order SZUA-161; family SpSt-899; genus JBGLNL01. The sequence goes on from JAWOBX010000093.1 coordinate 6,657, forward strand.
CCCTCCCCAGCCACCTCTCCGCGTCTTCTTTCAGGATCCTGGCCATACCTTCCTCCCTCTATATTTACCTCAATCAATTACGTTGTTCGTAAACCAGAAAAAATTTATGCCTCTTGTGATGTTCCGACTCCAGCGAGTTTACCCTGAATGCATGCTGGCCTTCTATCCGTAGGGCTACTTATTTTTTGCTGTTAACTCACGTAGATTTGACTGCCGGGATCGAGTCATTCGGTAAATAGAACCGGCCTTATTCAGTCTTTAAGCAGTTGTATTAAACGTTTTTTGAGTAATTATCGGGGGTGCACAGGGGCTTTCAGCCGATAACGTTCAGGTAAGCTCTTGCTCAAACCACTCAACCATTTCCTCGATGCCGGATCTGAGTGACGTTTGAGCCTGATAGCCAAGCAACCGCTCGGCCGAGCGCACATCGGCGTACTCCCGGTAGATATCACCCGCGGGCCATGGATTCCATTCGATTCTAGCTTTCCTGCCGGTTACCTCCTCGATCGTCGCAATGAGGTCGTTTATAGTCACCTCAATGCCGGTGCCGATATTTAGAGCCTGACCCGCCGGCGGGTCCACTTCGGCGGCTAACAGGTGAGCCCGGGCGACATCCTTGACGTTTACGAAGTCCCGTGACTGGTTGCCGTCACCGAAAACTATTATCGGCTGATGGTTGAGTATAGCTCTTGTATAGTGAGCCACTTCATCGAGGGAGGATTCCAACACAATGTAAGTCCCGAGCACGTTGGATTTGAAATCGAGCCACGGGTCAGTCATTGATGCGCGTGTGGAGGGTTGGGCCGCCAGGTGAAAAACCAGTTCCATTCCGCTCGCGGCCTGCTCCATTCCATCTCGATCAGTGATATCTATTTGCACGAATTCAGCTTCATTCGGGATGTTCTCCTGTTTACCGGTGGAGAGATCGTCGATTACAAGTACGTCTTTGCCCAGGTCGAGCAGGTAATCGCATATGAATGAGCCGATAAAGCCGGCCCCACCGGTTACTGCCGCTCTCTTGTATTTTTCTAGCATTGTTCATCTGTTATCTGTATTTGACAGCCGGCAGGGCAGGAGGATGCTCAATCCGGAGCTGGTTATCGACCGAAACCACTCCAACTACATTGGCGGCGTTCCTCCAGGCCGCACTCCACGCCTCAAACGAAGCAACTTTCCCGGTTAGCCGGACATAGCGATCAGTTACTTCAATAAAAATGTTTGAGGCGTCCACCCGTTCATCCCACTGGAGTTGATCATGTATAATCCGCTCTATCTCCTCGGGTACTGTTGTCATATACTTCATCCTCCTGTATCCCGGTGACTACTGACTCTGTTTCCCCGGTCAGTGCCGCCATAAACATTCCTAAGTATATGGCTTTGATTTTCCCGGCGCTTCGCCCATCCGGATACATCGGCCTGTTGAGCGGATTAATCCGCTTGTTTTCAAACCTCTATCCAAAGGAGGGATGTTAGCTCGCTCAGCGTTGAGTACACTATACCCAATCACCGGTACCGGGAGGGTGGCGGCCCGTCCCGTACCGGTATAAACTTGCCCCTGTGGATTTTTTAGAACAAGCTGCCATTCGCCGTGGCGAATGGCGGAGTAGTAATAAAGAACAGCGGTGTCAGGGTGGAAGCGCCAGTGGCGGATTTCTCAGTGGTAGCGCGGAGAGACGAACTGAGAATCAGGCATGAAATTACACGGTCGCAGGGCTTAGTTAAAGAATGCGTGAAAAGAGGTTGAATGGAGATTAAATTCGGGACAGATGGCTGGCGAGCGATAATTGCGGAGGATTTCACTGTACAGAACGTCAGGTACTGCACCCAGGCCCTGGCTGAACATTTAATCGAATCGGAGAAGGCGTCACAGGGAATAGTGATTGGCTATGATACCCGGTTCGCGTCGGAGCGTTTCGCGGCATCGGCCGCCGAGGTTATGGCGGGCAACGGTATTCCCGTTTTTCTGTGCAGTGGCACTGCGCCGACGCCAATGGTCAGCTTCGGTACACGGTATTATGATGCTGCCGGCGGCATTGTGATAACGGCCAGCCACAATCCGCCGGAGTGGAATGGATTCAAAATCAAGGACGGGTCCGGAGCGAGCGCCGCGCCCGCTATTGAAGCCGATATCGAGCACAGGATTCCGGAGATCGTCGCAGCGGATCGTTTCAGCCGTCTCCCCCTGGTCGAAGGCATCGATGATAAGTTGATAAGCTGGAATGATCTCTACCCTGCCTACAGTGAGCGGATAGGGCAACTGGTCGACCTGAAGGGAATTGCCGGGGCCGGGTTCAAGATTATCGTTGATTCCATGTATGGAGCCGGCTCCGGTTACTTTAAAAAGCTCGCGGGTGAAGGCTCGACGGTGTGGCGTGAGATTCACGGGGAGCGCAATCCGATTTTCCCCGGCATAAAGCAGCCCGAGCCGATAGCGGCCAACCTTACTGAACTGGCAACTACTGTTAAAGAGAGCGGGGCTGATGTTGGGCTGGCGACGGATGGCGATGCCGACCGGCTGGGAATAGTTGACGAAAACGGACTGGCTCTGACCCCGCTGCAGATATTCGGCCTGCTCGCCCTTTACCTGCTGGAGGTCCAGGGCCAGCGAGGGGCCATCGTCAGAACAATTACTACAACAAGCATGGTAAACCGGCTCGCCGAACAATATGGTGTTCCTGTATTTGAGACAGGGGTAGGATTCAAACACGTGGCTCCGATAATGGTGGCGGAGGATGCCCTGATAGGCGGAGAGGAGAGCAGTGGCTTCGGTTTTCGTGGCCACGTACCCGAGCGGGACGGATTACTGGCCGGACTTTTCTTCCTTGACCTGATGTCGAGGACCGGCAGGAAGCCATCGGAGCTGGTCGAACATCTCTACAGCAGGGTCGGGCCTCACCATTACCATCGAGAGGATATAGTATTCCCTTCAGTAGACAGGCAAAAGATCAGTGACCGGCTGATAGCCGGCCCGTATGATTTCCTCGGCGGCAGCGAGATTGTTGAGGTCAAAACCATTGACGGATTTCATTTCAGCTTCAGAGATCACTCCTGGTTACTCATCAGATTTTCCGGCACAGAGCCGCTCCTTCGCGTGTACTCCGAGGCGAAGAGCCTGTCACGAGCCAAAGAACTGGTATCGGCGGCCCGTAACTGGCTGAAGGTTTGAATGCTTTTGTAAAGATGTGGCTTTTGCGGGAGGCGACTAAATGAAAGCGCTGATATTATGTGCCGGCAAGGCAACAAGGCTGAGGCCGCTGACTCACGCGTTGCCGAAGGCGGTCCTGCCCCTGGCGAATAAACCTGTTGTGCATCATATCATCGAACAGATAAAGGAATCGCGGGTCGAGGAAATAGGGATTGTGGTATCCCCCGAAACAGAAGGGGCGATTCGGGAATGCGTGGGCGACGGGCGCCAGTGGAATGTCTCCATTACCTATATCAGTCAGTATCCACCCAAAGGTCTGGCCCACGCCGTGGCCGCTTCCAGGCACTTCCTTGAAAACTCCAGTTTTCTCATGTTCCTCGGGGATAACCTGATTGAGGACGGCGTTTCTCAGTTCGTCAGGGAATTCGCCATCAGCCACTGCGATGCCCTGATACTGCTGAAAGAGGTGAGTGATCCGCGCCGGTTCGGGGTGGCGGAGCTTGATGAAGCCGGAAATGTTCGAAAACTGGTGGAGAAGCCAAGCCAGCCCCAAAGCAACCTGGCCCTGGTTGGGGGCTATATCTTTACTCCAACCATACATGAGGCGATCGAGCGTATCAAACCGTCATGGCGCGGTGAGCTGGAAATCACCGACGCGATACAGGAGCTGCTGGATTCAGGGGGAAAGGTTCAAAGCCATATACTCGACGGGAGGTGGCTCGATATCGGTAAGATTGAGGATCTCCTGGAGGCAAATCGCTTCATGCTCGACACTTCCATCACGCCAGAGATACTAGGGCAAATAACTGACTCGACGAGCCGGGTACAGGGGCGAGTTCATATCTGTCACCAGGCCATCATTGAGAACAGCCGTATATTTGGCCCCGTCTCAATCGGCGCCGGGTGCTATATCCGTAATTCATATATAGGGCCGTATACATCTATCGGGGCGGGTACAACTGTACTGGGTTCCTCCATCGAGAACTCGTTGATTCTCGGTGACTGCAATATCGAGGGGGCTGACGGTTTGACTGGAAGCGTGATAGGAAGGAACGCGGTGATCACCAGGGAGAAATTTGGGTCGCCTGACCTGAAGCTGCTCGTGGGAGATGATGTGATTCTGGAGCTGAATTGACTGCTGGGTCCGATATTAATTAAAAGAGGCATAATGAAACCGGTTTCCAGCAAATATCCATATAAGATAAATTTGAAGCGCGCAGAGCGGCGAAAGCCGGCAAGTGAAATATCGGAAAGACAGGCCCTGCGCGAACTGGCCAGGTTTTACCGCGTTCAGGCCGCTTATTATGATGTTTTTCAGCGCCGTTGTCAGATAGCCCCGGATGTTCTCCTGACGGTTCTCAAATGTCTGGGGGCTCCGGTTGAGGGATTGAGCGATGTTCCTGACGCTCTACGGGAGCACAGGAAATCCGGCTGGCAGCGCTTGATAGAGCCGGTGATAGTAGCCTGGGACGGGAAGTGGCCGGAAATCGAGTTGAGATTGCCGGTCCGGTTCGATCGGTCTCGTTTGACCGTTGAGGTCAGATATGAAAACGGCGTTGTTACGGAGAGTACGCTCGACGCTTCCGAACTGCCGGCTCTTGAATCTGTGGAGGTTGAAGGCGAACGTTATGTGGTCAGGGCCTTCTCCCCGGCGGATGAATGTCCGCCGGGCTATCACTGGATGACGGTGGATATTGAAGGTAAAACGGCGCGAGCCATGATCATAGCGGCACCCACTATGGCTTACTGGCCGGAAAGGCCGTTGCGCACGTGGGGATTCTTCCTGCCTTTATACGCCCTTCATTCACAGAGGAGCTGGGGCACGGGTGACTTCACCGATATGGAGGCGATGATGGACTGGGTACTCGGGCAGGGTGGGGGAGTTATCGCTACCCTGCCCCTCCTCCCCCTGTTCCTTGAGAACCCGGTCAATCCGAGTCCCTATTCACCGGTAAGCCGATTGCTCTGGAACGAATTCTATGTGGATCCGTCTCGGGCGCCGGAGATGGAGATTTCACCTGAGGCGAGGGTGATATTGGAATCAGCGGCGTTTAACGAGGAGAGATCTTCACTGAGAGAGAACAAATACGTGGATTATCAAAGGCAGATGCGCCTGAAGCGAACTGTTCTACAACAACTGAGCCAGAGCCTGTATCAGCATGGAGGAAATCGCCTGGAAGAGCTGAATGATTTCGCGGAACAACACCCGCATGCTCTGGAGTACGCCCGGTTCCGTGCAACCATGGAAGCTCGCGGTACTCCATGGCAACGCTGGCCGGAGCACATGTGCCGTGGCGAGATCTCGAGCGGCGAATATGATGAAGATAAAATGAGATATTACCTTTACTCGCAATGGCTGGCGGGGGAACAGATAGGGGGTCTGGCCGGAAAAGCACAGCGATCGGGAAGAGGGCTTTACCTTGATTTCCCGCTGGGTGTTCATTCACATGGTTATGATGCGTGGCGCTACCAGGATTCGCTCGTTTCAGATGCCTCGGTTGGGGCGCCGCCTGACGCGGTCTTCACCAGGGGGCAGGATTGGGGAATGCCGCCGATGCACCCTGAGAAAGCTCGAGAACGGTTCTACCAATACTATATAGAGTGTATACGTCACCACCTCCGTTATTCAGGGATACTGAGACTTGATCACGTCATGGGTCTACACCGTGTTTTCATGATCCCTCACGGGATGGAGGCAAGTCATGGTACCTATACAGGCTATCCTTCAGAGGAGCTCTACGCCATACTGACGCTGGAATCCCACCGCAATCGATCCATCATCGTCGGAGAGGACCTTGGTACGGTTCCTCCCTATGTAAGACCGGCGATGCGCAAGCACGGGCTCGGCAGGATGTACGTACTTCAATATGAGCTGGATTCGCGTCTGGAAGGAGGACTCGGACACATCGGCGACGAAATGGTAGCCAGCGCTTCGACCCACGATATGCCGACCTTCAAATCTTACTGGGAGGGGAATGATATCGATCTTCGCATGGAGACCGGCCTTCTGGACGCCGGGAGAGCGGAAAAAGAAGCCGAAAAACGCCGGGAAATTAGAGGCCGGATCACCAGCTTTCTGAGGAGGCGGGGATACCTCACGAGTGAGTCGGAGTCGGAAACGGATGTGTTCATGGCGCTGCTCTCCTATTTCGCCGGGAGCCGGGCGCCACTCGTTTTAGCCGACCTCGAGGACTTGTGGATGGAGACGGAGCCTCAGAACCTCCCCGGCACTGTGGACAGGCCCAACTGGTGTCGAAAGGCGCGCTATACCCTGGAGGAAATAACAGGCCTGGAAGAAGTGCAGCGGGCCATATCCTTGATGAATAAATGGAGGGGGGAATGAATAGGGGGATGGAAACTCGATTGGGGGCTACACTTGCGGATGACGGGCAGGTGAGTTTGCTGGTATGGGCCCCCCGAGTTTCAAAGGTGGAGGCGCACATCCTTTCGCCTGATGAGCGGATAGTACCCCTGGAACCTGGTGCCAGAGGTTACCATCATGGCATGGTGGGCGATATCGAGCCGGGTGCCCGCTATCTATATCGGCTTGACGGTGTAACAGAGCGCCCCGACCCCGCCTCCCGTTTCCAGCCGGAGGGTGTGCATGGGCCCTCTCAAATCACCGGTACCGGGTATGAGTGGAGCGACCAGTGCTGGTTCGGTCTGCCGGTCAATGACTACCTGATTTACGAAGTTCATGTGGGAGCTTTCACCCCTGAAGGAACCTTCGACGCGATAATACCCCATCTGGATGAACTGAAGGAAACCGGGATCACGGCGCTGGAGCTCATGCCTGTGGGGCAGTTCCCCGGCGAGAGGAACTGGGGCTATGATGTAGCCTATCCCTTCGCGGTGCATAACTCCTACGGAGGTCCGGATGGACTCAAGAGACTGGTGGATGCCTGCCATGCCAGAGGGATGGCGGCGATTCTGGATGTAGTGTACAACCATATGGGTCCCGAGGGTAACTATATCGCCGATTTCGCCCCTTATTTCACCGAGCGCTATGTGACACCGTGGGGAAAGGCCGTTAATTTCGACGGGGCCCATAGCGATGAGGTAAGGCGTTTCTTCATTGAAAACGCGCTCTACTGGTTCGCCGAATATCATTTTGACGCGTTGAGACTGGATGCTGTTCATGCTATTCTGGATCATTCCCCCTATCCTTTCCTCCATCAACTGGCCGATGAGGCGCGCGAACTGGGAAGTCATATTAACAGGCAAATCCACCTGATGCCCGAAAGCGCCGCCAATGATTCCCGGCTCATCCGCTCTCCAGAACTGGGTGGATACGGCTTTGAATCTCAGTGGAATGACGATTTCCACCACGCGATTCATACCCTGCTTACCGGAGAAAGAACGGGGTATTATCAGGATTACGGCCGGATGGAGGACCTGGTCAAGTCGTTCCGGGAGGGATTCGTTTACTCTGGCGAGTATTCTCCATACCGTCAGCGGACGCATGGCACTTCATCAAGAGATATCCCGGCGGAGAGATTTGTGGTCTTCAGCCAGAACCACGATCAGGTCGGCAACCGGCTGGAGGGCAATCGCCTCTCACGACTGGTTACGTTTGAGGCTTTGAAGGTGGCTGCCGGACTGGTGCTCCTCTCGCCCTTTGTTCCTTTGATCTTTATGGGGGAGGAGTATGGGGAGACGGCTCCATTCCCCTATTTTATCAGCCATTCCGATGGGGAACTGGTGGAGGCGGTGAGGGAGGGGCGGCGGGCGGAGTTCGCCGCTTTTGAGTGGGGAGGGGAACCGTCGGATCCTCAGGCCGAGGAGACATTTCTATCGGCGAAGCTGGATCACAGCCTTAGCCGGCAGGGCGATCACCGGGTATTGCGCTCGTATTATCGGGAGTTGATCCGTCTGCGAAAGCAGGTTCCCGCGCTTGCCTGCCTGAGCAAGGAGAAGATGCTGGTAGCGTCTTTCAGAAAAACCCTCTCGATCCACCGGTGGAATAACGGCAGCGAGGTGGTGATCCTGGCCAATCTCGGGAATGCGGAGCAGCAGGTGGAACTATCGTTACCGGAAGGTAACTGGGAAAAACTCATTTGCTCGAGTGAGGAACGGTGGGGTGGCGGTGGGGGTACCATACCCGATACCTGTGAAATACACGGTCCGGTGAAACTGGTACTTGGCTCGATGTCATTTTCCGCTATATTACGCAAAAAAGAGGAGTAACTCATGGACCGATACATATGCATACACGGACACTTCTACCAGCCGCCCCGGGAGAATCCGTGGCTGGAAGCCATAGAGCTTCAGGATAGCGCCTATCCATTCCACGACTGGAATGAGAGGATATCCTCTGAGTGTTACGAGAGAAACAGTACCTCTCGCATCCTGGATGGTGAAAGGTTCATCACCGGCATCGTTAACAATTACAGCCGGATGAGCTTTAATTTCGGCCCCACACTACTTTCCTGGATGGAGGATAACAGGCCGGAGGTGTACGGCGCGATACTGGAGGGAGACCGCGAAAGCCTGGAGAGGTTTTCCGGGCACGGATCCGCTCTGGCCCAGGCTTATAGTCACATGATCATGCCGCTGGCCAGTCAGCGCGACAAACAGACTCAGGTAAAGTGGGGCTTATATGATTTTCGGCACCGTTTCGGGCGTGATCCCGAAGGGATGTGGCTGCCGGAGACGGCGGTGGACTTGAACACTCTTGAAGTGCTGGCCGAGCATGGGATACGGTTCACCGTGCTCGCGCCGAGGCAGGCCGGCAGGATCAGGGAAATCGGGTCCGATACCTGGGAGGAGGCTGACGATGAGCGGATTGATCCGACTCGAGCTTACCTGCTGAACCTCCCCTCCGGCAAGTCGATCAACCTGTTCTTCTTCGATGGACCTGTCTCCCGGGCGGTAGCCTTCGAGGACCTGCTCACTCGGGGAGAGAACCTGGCCGACCGCATCATAGAGGGTTTCTCCGATGAAGCGGAACGGCCTCAACTGGTACACATAGCGACTGATGGGGAGACATTCGGGCATCACCACCGGTTTGGGGATATGGCGCTGGCCTATGCCATTCATTACATTGAATCCAATGAACTGGCGGAAATCACCAATTACGGGCATTTTCTGGAAAAACACCCCCCGCAGTATGAGGTGGAGATAATCGAGAACAGCTCATGGAGTTGTGTACATGGTATCGAGCGTTGGCGAAGCGACTGCGGGTGCAATTCAGGCGGGCATCCCGGCTGGAATCAGGCCTGGCGAGCACCTCTGCGTGAGGGCCTGGACTGGCTGCGGGATACTTTGGAGCCGAAATTCCAGGAATTCGCCGCCGGGTTCTTTAAGGACCCGTGGGCCGCCCGGGATGACTACATCAGGGTGATTCTTGACCGCTCCCCTGAAAATGTCGATGCTTTCCTGATTGACCATGCCGCCCGGTCACTGAGTGAAGAGGAGAAGGTGCTGGCGCTGAAGGCGATGGAGCTTCAGCGGCACGCCATGCTCATGTATACGAGTTGCGGCTGGTTCTTCGATGACATCTCCGGCATAGAAACCGTGCAGATTATTCAGTACGCGGGCAGGGTGATTCAGCTCGCTGAGGATATATTTAATGATTCCTTCGAGCCGGAATTCCTTGCGCGAATTGAAAACGCCAGAAGTAACCTTCGCCAGCACGGGGATGGCCGCCGCATCTATGAGAAATTCGTCAAACCGGCTATGGTGGATCTGGAATGGGTTGCCGCGCATTACGGGGTGAGTTCTTTGTTTGAGGATTATGCTGACGAAACCGCCATATACTGTTATGATATCAGGCCTGACGATTACCGTACTACGGAATACGGTAAAACCCGGCTGGCGATCGGCCGGCTCCAGATCAGCTCCCGGATTACCACCGAATCGGATGCGCTCAACTTCAGTGTACTGCACCTCGGGGACCATATGATAAACTCCGGGGTATCTCGTTATTCTGATCAAAAAGAATATGATCATATGGTGCGGGAGGTCACCGAAAGCTTTTCCTCAATGGATATCGCCGAAGTCATCAGGATGGTGGATAAGCATTTCGGCGCCTCCACCTATTCACTCAGGTCGCTATTTCGAGACGAACAACGCAAGGTCCTGTGGATGGTGATGCAGACTACAATTGATGAGATCGAGGCCATCTATCGGCGGGTGTATGAGAGCCACTACCCGCTCATCAGGTTTCTGGGCGATATCGGCGCACCATTACCCTCGTTCTTTCATGCGGTGGCTGAACTCATGATCAATCTCGATCTGCGTCGCGAGCTTACATCCGAACTGATTGAAGAGGAACGTATTATCGCGCTTCTGGAGAACGCGACGGACTGGAATTTAGAGCTGGACGGCGAGGGGCTGGGCTACCATTTTGCCGGGGCGATCGAGGAAAGAATGAGAAAACTCCAGTCCTCACCAGAAGATTTCGATCTGTTACAGTGGCTGGTTACCGGGGCGGGCGTCACCGGCAAGCTGCCGTTCGAGGTCAATCTCTGGAAGGTGGAGAATATCTACTATGACATGATGAAGGACGTTTATCCCAAACACAAGGCGGAAGCCGAGAAAGGTAATGAAGCGGAAAAAAACTGGGTCGATCAGTTCGAATCGCTGGGGCAAAACCTGTGGATACGGGTGTCTTGAATGGAACCTCTGCGTTCGCCGGTCTCGACTTACCGGCTTCAGCTACACGATGATTTCGGTTTTGCCGATGCACGGGAGATCGTACATTATCTGAACCGGCTTGGTATATCGGACCTTTATACCTCACCCATTTTCCAGGCACGAGAGGGCAGCACTCATGGCTATGATACTGTAAACCCGACACGCCTCGACCCGAGGCTGGGTTCGGCACAGGATTTCAGCCTCCTGGCCGGGGAATTGAAAAACCATAGTATGGGGTTGTTGCTGGATATCGTGCCCAATCATATGGCGGCCAGCCATGAGAATCCGTGGTGGATGGACGTGCTCGAGAATGGGCGATGCTCACCATATTCTGATTTCTTCGATATAAACTGGGAAAAAGAGGGCCTGGAGAGCAGGGTGCTCCTCCCCTTCCTGGGAAGTGACAGGGAGGAAGTTCTTACTCAAGGGGAATTCTCTCTGGAACTGGTGGAGGAGGGACTTTTTCTACGCTATTACGAGAATCGCTTTCCGCTGGATATCGGTTCCTGCCGGCTGGTTTTATCCGCGGCTCTCGAGCTTCCGGAGAAGCGCTTGAATTTGGACCCGGAGTTGAGGGGCAGGCTGATAGATATCGCCGAAAGAATGGCTCAACTGCCCGGAGCCGTGGACCTTTCGCAGGATGATGCGGAAGATTACCATCAAAGGCAGGCGATCAAGCGGGAGTTCCTCGGGCTGGTGAATAATTCCCCTGATGCCGGCAGAGCGATTCGTGAGGGTATGAAGGAATTCTTCGCCGGCCGGAATAAGGATACAGCCGAGCGTTTGCTGGCGGAACAGGTTTACCGACTTGAGTTCTGGAAGAGCGGGCTGAGTGAGATCAACTACCGGCGCTTTTTTGATATCGCGGAGCTGGTGGGTATACGGACCGAAGACCCGAAAGTGTTCCGGGAGATTCACGACCTGGTGCTACGACTGGCCCGGCGGGGGGATATTACCGGCATAAGGATCGACCATATAGACGGACTGCTCGATCCAGATCAATACCTCGGGAGATTGGAGGCCGCTTGCGAGGAGAACACGGAAGCAACCCCATCCAGGCCGTTTTTCTGCCTCGTTGAAAAGATACTCGCGGGAAATGAACTCCTGCCCGCGGGATGGACCGCGTTCGGGACAACGGGCTACGATTACCTGAACGTATTAAACCGTCTATTCGTTGATGCTGAGGGAGCTCGCCGGATGCAGCAAGCGTATGTGGAATTGACTGGTGTCAGCGGGGGATTTGGTGACATAGTCTACGAGAAGAAGAAGCAGGTAATGAGAGGGCTGTTCCCGGGGGAGATCAGGGAACTGGTCCGGGGTTTTGTGAATTTGCCCGGTTTAGCTCTTCAGGAGGAGCAGTTCACCGAGGAAGATATAAGTGAGGCGATAATTGAGGTCTCCGCCTGTCTGCCGGTGTACCGAACATACATAAGTCGCGACCAGTCATCGCCGTCGGACGGGTGGTACATTGAACAGGCCCTCGACAAGGCTTCCCGCCGGGATGAGAATCTCCCGGAAAAGCTGATAGACTGCCTGAGGAATGTGTTACTGTCCACGTTCCCCGCTTACCTGCCGGAGGAGGAAAGAGAGGCATGGATTGGCTGGACCATGAAGTGGCAGCAGTTCACCGGCCCGGCCATGGCCAAGGGATTTGAGGATACCGCTCTGTATAATTACAATTTTCTGATATCGCTCAGCGAGGTCGGGGGAAACCCGGGAATGGTCCACTTCTCACCCTCATTTTTCCACCAGCATAATATCGGCATGCAGCGTTCCTGGCCTTATACCATGAATGCCACCTCGACGCACGACACGAAGCGCAGCGAGGATGTACGCAGCAGGATCAATGTCCTCTCCGAGGACCCGGATGCCTGGACGGTGCGCTTTAGCGAGTGGGGACGGTTGAACCACGGAAGGAAATCCGTTGTGGATGGGAGTCCGGTGCCGGAACCGGCGATGGAGACGCTTCTATACCAGACTCTGCTTGGAGCCTGGCCGCTGGAACAAAGCGCGATCGAGGGATTTAAAGAGCGCCTGAAAGGATACTTGATCAAGGTGGCTCGCGAGGCCAAGGTCAGAAGCCACTGGCACTCCCCAAACGAGGAATATGAACAGGCCCTGATAGAATTTGCCATGTCAATTCTCGAGGATGAACGGGGCCCTTTTCTGGATGATTTCCTCGGTTTTCAGAGGTGGATTGCCTTCTATGGCGCGGTCAACTCTCTCAGCCAGGTTTTGCTCAAGGTAACTTCCCCGGGAATACCTGATTTCTATCAGGGGTCCGAGTTATGGGATTTAAGCCTGGTGGATCCGGATAATCGACGTCCTGTCGACTATCGGCTCCGCCAGAAATTCCTGGCGGAGCTTCTTACCCGTTCAAAAGAGGGCCTTGATGAACTGATTTCCGAGCTTCTCGCGTCATGGGAGGACGGTCGGATAAAGATGTTTGTTACCAGCACGGCCCTGAATATCCGTAAAGAGGATCCTGACCTCTTCCGGGCGGGAGAATATATCACGCTTCAGGCCCCGGGGAGAGCGGGGCAGCACGTCTGCGCCTTTGGCCGGAGAGCGGATGGGCGGTGGGTGGTGGTGGCGGTGCCGAGGATGGTAAGCAGGCTTTGTGCGCCGGGGGAATGGCCTGTGGGGTGGGAGGTCTGGGGGGAGGATGCTCTGGTACTGCCTCCAGCATTTTCCGGAGAAGCAGTGAACCTGTTTACCGGAGAACGACTGCGAACCGGGGAGGGCTCCAGCGAACTGCCGCTGGCAAACGCGTTCGCCGGTTTCCCGCTCGCGCTGCTTTACTGCCGGGGTTGATTTCGGGAGGCAAAAAGGTAATTGATGCTCAGAGCTCGAATTCCGCGCTTTCACCCGGCTTCAGCTCGAAGTGCGTGTCTTTGAATGCCAGACTTACGGCAGCGGCGTTTCTGGGCAGGGACGTTATCAACACTCGCTTTTTCCCAATGGAAAGGTTGATTTTGTGCTGGCGATAGAACAGGTCAAAATTCATATCCTTAAGGTCATTTGGCAGGAAAGGCGCCAGCTTAAGAGTGTCACCGCGTGTTTCAATGCCCGTATAGCATCGCTGAATCAGATCCACAGTACCAGCCATTGCTCCGAGGTGAATTCCCTCCGCGGTGGTACCTCCCTGTATATCGGAGATATCGCTCTCCAGCGCTTCCTTGAAGAAGTGCCAGGAAAGCTCCCTTTGTGAGCGGGCCAGGACCCATGAATGTACCACCCGGCTGAGGGTAGAGCCGTGACAGGTTCTTTTGATGTAATATTCGATATTCCTCGGTATGGTATTGCGGTCAAAGGGGTATCCCAGACGGTGGAACAGTTCACGGAGCTCATCCGCGGAAAGCAGATAGAACAGCATGAGCAGGTCCGCCTGCTTGGAGACTTTGTACCGGTTCGGGCTGTCTCCCTCGGATTCCAGAATGCGGTCCAGTCGCTGTATATTGCCGTATTTTTCCCGGTAGCCTTCCCAGTCAAATTCTTTGAGGTCGCCATACCCTTCAAACTGGCTGATTATGCCATCATCATGAAATGCAATCTTCATTTTACGACTGATCTGGTCCCATAACTCGACTTCCTCTCGCCTGATGCCGAGCCGTTCTGAGAGCGCTTCCCGCCTGTCGTCGGGCAGTGTTTCCATGATTTCGAGCGCTCTGCAAAAGGTCCATACCACCATGATATTGGTGTAGGTATTGTTCCTCAGTCCAGGCTCCTCAGCATCCGGATAGGCCTCGTGGTATTCGTCGGGCCCCATAACTCCGTGAATTTCGAATCGGTCAGTAGAACGGTTGTAATGGGCAACGCTGGCCCAGAACCTGGCGATATCGAAGATCATCTCTCCCCCGTAGAAACAGAGGAAATCGATGTCATGAGTAACCTGGTAGTACATCCACGTATTATATGCTATGGCGCAGTTTATATGCCGCTGGAGGTGAGAGTTATCCGGTATCCATCTTCCGGAAAGGGGATTGAGGTGTATCGTCTGGCTCTCCTCTCTGCCGTCGCTTCCACTTTGCCAGGGATACATCGCCCCTTCGTAGCCGGCCTGTTTTGCCGCCCAGCGCGCCTCCGGCAGGCGGCGGTAACGGTACCTGAGAAGCGAACGGGTGATATCCGGGATCCTGAGATTGAGGAACGGGAAGATGAAAAGTTCATCCCACAATATATGACCCCGATATGCCTCTCCATGCAGACCGCGACACGGTATTCCCACGTCGAGGTCGATGGTATCCGGGGAGGCGGTTTGCAGCAGGTGAAATATGTGCAGTTTCAAGACAAGCGCGGTGCGCTGATTGTTTTTAATATGAATACTGCATCTTCTCCATAGGTGATCCCAGCTCAGTATGTGGCGCTGTAAGAGCGTATCGAAATCAGCGGCACGAGCCACCTTTTTACATGCCTGCAAGCCGCTTTCCGATATGGCGCAGTCTTTTGAGGTATAGAGCGAGACTATTTTCTCAATGGTAACCGGATTGCCCTGACTGAGGCTGATGGTGAATTCCTGGCCGATATAGCCAGGCTCTCTCAGCAAAGACCGCTGGCCGCCTATAACCTCTCCATCCTGAAAAACGCGTGTTCTTGCCGCCTCGGAGATAAGGATTCTGGACTGTGTAGTCCGTACCTGTAAGTACACAGTATCGCTGTCTATGCTCTCTTCTTCCACCGGAGCGAGATGCCTGTTGTCCAATTGGCTGTATCGCTCGACCCCGGCGTTCGTCACCCGGCCATCCAGGGCGGAACGCACCTCGAGTTCTCCTGACCAGTTTTCAGCTACAATGGTTGTATCCAGTCCGGCCAGATGAGGATCGGACATGTGGACGAAACAGCGCTGGAAAACGCGTGTTCGACGTCCCTGTTCATCGGTGAACCGGGCGAATCTGCCAAGCACACCCCTTCGCAGGTCCAGTTGTAATTTGTATTCATTCAGTTCCACCTGATCGATATTGAACCAGTTGCCGTTTTCCAG
This sequence comes from Dehalococcoidia bacterium, assembly GCA_046484125.1. GTDB lineage: Bacteria > Chloroflexota > Dehalococcoidia > SZUA-161 > SpSt-899 > JBGLNL01. The sequence continues at coordinate 22,421 of JAWOBX010000093.1, forward strand.
CCTGAATCCCAGAAGCAGCCAGTTGGGGGCGTTAACCATACTCTCGTTTTCAAGTACGTGTCCGGCTATCTCCGTCTTGAGCCGGTTGAAGCATCCGGCTATGTATGTCCCGGGGTAATGAATCCCGTCCGCGTGCGATTCAGGCGCCGCTCCCCTGGTCGCGAAATAGCCATTACCAAGCGTACAGAGAGCCTCTCGCAATCCCTCCTCCTCCGGGTCGAAGTCGTCGTACTCCAGCGTCCATACATCAGCGAGTTTCCCGGTCTCTTCCATAGAGTGGATGATTTCGAGGAAACGGGCCACCTCGTCCGAATCTCGCAGGGAATAGCGGGCGGCGGTCTCCCTGTCCCCGGTTCCTACGATGATGCTGACGCCCCGGTTCCTGATCGCCCTGAAGGCGTCCTCATCGGTGATGTCATCACCGATAAACAGTGGGACCGCTTTGCTGCTGTCTACGTATAGAGTATCGAGCAGTGACAGCAATGCTTTACCTTTATTCCATTCGATGTCTGGAAGCAGTTCGAAGACCTTTTTACCTGTAGATTTTCGCAGTTCCGGCTCATCCGATATCACCTTGTCAACAGCTTTTTCCAGCCCGTCGAGGAGGGATTCGTCCATACTCCTGTAGTGTACGGCAATAGTGAATCGTTTGCGTTCAACACGCGCCCCTTCGAATTCCCGTATAGTTTTTTCCAGACTATTCTCAGCCCGATTCAGCGCTGGCAGGAAGCGATTCCCTATCTGCTTTTCGCTGTATTCGCCGCCCGGACCGGCGATGTCGAAACCATGGCTGCCGGCGTAAACGATGTCGCTTATGCCGACCATACTTTGTACGTCGCCCAGATCCCGGCCACTGATAACAGCCACCGTATAATGCTCGGCCAGGCTCTCAATAATGCCGCGGGTTTTTTCCGGCAGGGTGGCGTCTTCCGGGCGCTCTACGATGGGTGTAAGAGTACCGTCATAGTCGAGGAATATGGCCGGTGAGGCTTTGCGAAGAAAATGGAATATCTCATCCACCCATTCCAGGGCCGAGGGCAGATTCTTCAGTGGCTGAGTCTCAGGAGATGGAGGTTTTTCGGAGACGTAGAGGTCCGACAGGTCATTCACCACAACGCTGGCACCGAGTTTGCGAAACTCGTCGGCCTGTCCTACACGATCCACCCCGATGACCATCCGGAACTTACCCTTACATCCGGCCTCTACCCCGGCGAGCGCGTCTTCGATCACAACCGCCTCATGCGCTCGGACCCCGAGCCGTCTGGCTGCCTCCAGAAAGATGTCCGGCTGGGGCTTACCGTTCAAACCGAGCTCCGCTGAATCCACTCCGTCAACCTTGACATCGAAAAGTCCGTCTACGCCAGCCGCCTCAAGGACGGCTTCGCAGTTCCGGCTGGATGATATGATCGCTATACCGATGCCGGCATCTTTCAGTGAGTGGACGAACTCGATCGAAGAGGGGTAAGCTTTAGCCCCCACTGCCTGAAGGCTTTCCAGGAAGTACTGGTTTTTCCGGTTTCCCAATCCACAAATCGTCTCGGTTTCGGGATTGTCGTCCGGATTTCCGAAAGGCAGGGATATCCCTCTTGATTCGAGGAAACTTTTCACTCCCTCATATCTCGGTTTCCCGTCTACATAATGGTAGTAATCGACACTGATATCGAAAGGCTTGAGTTCCTGATTCAGGCGTTCCGAACGCTCTTTCAAATATTCATCGAACAGCTTTTTCCAGGCGTGGGCATGGGTCTCTGCCGTGTCTGTTATAACGCCATCCATATCAAAAATCACGGCTTTGATGATCTCCGGATTGAGCCTTCTGAGGCTACCTACGGATAACATGGATTTACAGCCTTTCATTCTTTACCTCCAGTCTTTTCGCCTGCGTTCAGCCGTAGTCACATTTACATTCTCAAGCATGGATCTGGCGCGCGCTGAACGGGCTAAATCAGGCCGAGAAAGCCCTGATCCACCGCCATTATTTCACTATAAACGTTCCTGGCTTCATTAAGCTTCGCCCGACAGGATAAAACAGCGGTCATGAGCGAATTAATCTGGCGAGAACCCGAAATGCCCTAACCGCCGTTGACGCTTGGCCAGAGCCTTCATTTTACGCGACCGAATGGGTTAATCCGATAGTATTATGGGGCTCCTTACCGGCAAATACGTAGTTTTACGGGGAAAATTCCGTAAGCTTACGAATATGATGGTTGAAACGTGATTAATATACTGAAAGACGCTTGAAATTACGCGGTAAAGGAGGGTTATGGCAAGGAGAGCGCCGGAATGGACAGGCACGAGGGCAAGTAATGAAATGAACACAGTTACAGCTTTAAGGGCGGGAGTAGAACCGGCGGAAAGGAATGGATTTGCCGGCGATATCAGTGCGCCGGTTTCGACGATGGCGGAGGCTGTCACTCCCGCTCGGATGGCACCCAATCTGCTGGTAGTCTCGAATCGTTTGCCGGTGTCTCTGGCCAGGAATGGCAATGGCGGCTGGGAATGCAAGCCCAGTTCAGGAGGACTAGTGACCGCGCTCGCGCCTATTTTACGAAGAACGGGAGGAAGATGGGTAGGCTGGCCCGGAACCGTGGAGGAATCTGGCGTTGACGAGGCGCTGAGTGCAGCGGGGGAGCGGAGTGGATGCCAGTACAATCAGGTTAGTCTTTCCGGATCTGAACTGGATCAGTATTACTACGGATTCTGTAACGAGATTATCTGGCCTCTTTTTCATGAGTTGAGATCTCTCTGCAATTTCAATCGGGCTCACTGGAACACTTACTGCTCGGTGAACAGCAAGTTCGCCCGAGTAGTGGCCGAAAACTCGAGTGATGATGACTACATATGGGTACATGATTACCACCTTCTTCTGATGGCTAAGTATTTGAGAGGACTGGGCGTACAGAACAGGATCGGGTTTTTCCTTCATACTCCCTTTCCCTCGCCTGATATTATTTCACATATACCCTGGTGCTTTAAGATCACGGAATCACTGCTTGAATATGACCTGATCGGCTTCCAGACTATCCGGGATAAGAACAACTTCCTGCGTTGTGCCGAACTGATGGGCGGCGTTGTGTCTTTAGGTGAAAAAGGCAGCAGCTCGGTTTTGATTACACCGGAGCGGAGAATTACGGCCGGCGTCTTTCCGATAAGCATTGATTTCAATGATTTCAGCAGGAATGCCTGTGAACCGGAAGTAACCGAAAGGGTTGAACAATTACGTGATGAGAACAAATACCGCAAGATCGCTCTCGGTGTTGACAGGCTCGATTATTCCAAGGGGATACAATTGAGGTTGCGAGCTTTCAAAAAGGCGCTTGAGGAGTGCCCGGAACTGAGGCGGCGGATAACGTTGATACAGATCGTAGTACCAAGCCGGGATGATATACCGGAGTACCGTCGTCTCAAACGGGATATAGAGATGACAGTGGAGAGCATCAACACCCGGTTTGGTGAACCCGGCTGGATCCCGGTCAAGCATCTTTATTCCAGTGTGTCCCGAACGGAGTTACTGGCACTGTACAGGGCCGCGGACATAGCGCTGATCACGCCGGTAAAGGATGGGATGAACCTGGTAGCCAAGGAATACTGCGCAGCCAGTGTAGACGGGCGGGGTGTACTGATACTGAGCGTTTTCGCCGGTACCGCTGCCCAGTTCAGAAAAAACGCGCTGCTGGTCGATCCTTATGACACCAGGGGAATGGCCGCCGCTATCAGGAAGGCTTATAATATGTCGCAAGCCAGTGCTGGCGTGCGTATGGGACGGCTCAGGAAGAGCGTTCAAAAAAGGGATATATTCTGGTGGGCGGACCGTTTTCTCCGGGCAGCGAACGAGCATGAAACGCCGCCGGTTAAAGCAGGTCAGCCGGCGGTCTCCCGTTAGTGTACTGTCCCTGACGCTTCTGTACAGATGTTCCGCAATGCTCTTTTCACCGCATTGCTTGACTTAAAAAGGTTGATACACCGGAGGCGCACTCGTTGTGGCGAGTGCGCCTCCATAACCCCTTTTCCAATGTGTCTTGACATTCTTTCCTCAATGTTGCCACAATGAACAGGACGGCATGGAAGGTTTGACATATAGATCGTAAAAATGGCTGTAAACGGTCGCGAGACTATCGCTTATTTCTCCATGGAGGTCGGCATCGACCCCAATATAGGCACATCTACGGGTAGGGACAGAGTG
>JAWOBX010000121.1:0-8658 GCA_046484125.1 Dehalococcoidia bacterium
ATCGATGGAAGGATAGTCGACGATGGCGTGGCGACGGGTCACTTCTCTTTGGCTTTTCAACTGACAGCTGACCTCGTAGCTGAAGACGACGTGATAGTCGGCATTCGCCCAGAGGATATCTACCTCGAGTTAAACGACAAAGCTGCAGATCATCCCTCGGAACCGATAGAGGCGATCGTCGACATCCTCGAACCGATGGGCGACGAAATCTTCGTCTATCTCACGTTTAGGAGTGAATTTGATGGGTTGGCGATCGGTGATGAAGACGATACTCGTAGGACCGACCAGTTGCTGATGAGCGTCAATCCTGACGCTGACATTTCGGAGGGAGATCAACTCTCGGTCGTGCTTGATCTCACAAAGGCGCATCTTTTCGATCGAGAAAGCGGCAGGGCACTCCAACACAACCTCACGAAAACAAACCCACTGTCTAATTAATAAGTCATTCATCAAACGCACGAAGTTTATCTCAGTCGTCAATGACACAGATCGTTCCCCACTCAACTGTATATACCGTAGAGGTGATCGCGGGTGACCATTGTACAACGTACCAAATTCGATGAAGGTCGCCCCTCGCGCAGGGGCGTGGATTGAAACCACTTCCGGCAGGTCATACCGGAAATTAGGATGTGTCGCCCCCCGCTCAAACGTCCGAAACGTTCTAAGGCAGGGAACCAAATCCTAAACTCTGGCGAGTCTTTCGTCAACACCACCCCTCATCTGGCTTGTGGGTTTAAATGAAAGGTACTAAACTGTACTAATCTACCCGCTACGGCTGGTCATGGTGATTGAATCCCCGCTAAATGAGAGGAGGGTGAAATGAGGATGAGCCCAAATAAGAGCAGCTTCTGTAAGAGGTTACTATCGTAGAAGGAGAAGGAGGGGTCAAACGGGTTATGTCACGAGTGTTATCATCTCAGGCGAATAATACGGCGTAAGGGCTGGCAAAAAAAACAGAGTGGGAGCCACTTCCGACCGTGCTACAGAAAAAGCGATTTGGTGTACTGCCCATACCTAGGCGACCACCACTGTCTGGATTCCTACGAACTCCGCATCAAGATGGGGCTCACCATCTTCAAGGAGCATTTGTACAACTTCCTGCAGATTACTACTTAATTCATCAAGGGTAGCTGCTTGAGAATGGGCACCCGGGAAGCCGGGAATGTATCCGACATATAGGCCGGTATCAGGGCATTTTTCCACAACAGCTTGAAACTTCCTCATAATCACACCTTCCAGAAGGACCCTCCAGTGATTTTATATTTTATCTCCCCACGGGGGCTTTTGCAAAGCCCACAGTCACCGGTATTCTTAATCTGTGTCGCATGGCACCCGGGCACACCAACGGGTCAGTTCCTGTCATGGCGAGCCAGGATTACCTCGAGTCCGGTTCATTTAACAGGCTTGGTACTTGCTCACGTCTTGAACTTCCTGATAACCGCCCTTATAACAGTATATTATGATAGCAGGGGTTAATCCTGTTTGCAGCGAGGGATTGAAATAGGCCAATAGGCTGGCTGTGAGTTCTACATACTGTAAAGTATAATCACTCAGGATCACAAATGGTGGGCGATAGTGGACTCGAACCACTGACCTCTTGCGTGTGAAGCAAGCGCTCTAGCCGACTGAGCTAATCGCCCGATACGGTACGCATCTGCATTCTACGGTAAACGGGAATCAAAATCAAGGCGGGTCACCCTCGCCGAACGGTTCACTTTCGCGTCCTCTCCATCGCCGCCTTGAATTCCCTGTTGATCATTTCCACATATGTGTCTCTGGGAAGCAGTTCCCGGCTGACCGTTTGGAGAGTATCTTCCGTTATCTTTCCATCCTGTACCAACTGGAGTCCAGCCTGATGAGCCGCCTCAAAGACATCCTCTACCGGCGCGCCCGACTTCCTCATCGCTCGCAGCGCCTCTCCATGTGGTCTGAGGAGGGCTCCGCCATATTCCGCCGGCGGATCCTGGCACATGGCCTTCATCTGGGCGACGAGCAGGTCGAAGTTCTCCATATCCCAGAGGCCGCAATTGGATACAAGCACCACTTTATGCGGTTTTTCGCCCTCGCCGGGAAGATGCCGGGTGTGTCCCTCATGGACTTCCACAAAGGGCGAGGCCAGAGAAACCATCCGGTCTATGAGGTTTTTCAACTGCCCCGTAATCCCGTAGCAGTAGACAGGCGAGGCGTATATCCTGATGTCAGCCTCCCGCATCTTCGGTTTGAGCCATTCCATATCATCCTTCTGGACGCACTCCCCCGGTGTCCGCAGCCAGCAATTGAAGCACCCCAGGCACGGATTGACGGTGAGCCTGCGGGTATAATACAGCTCCACCTCCGCCCCGCCCTCCTCCACACCTTTGAGGAACGGCCCCAGGATCAGCGCCGTGTTCCCCTTTTCCATTCGCGGACTCGCGTTAACCGCCAGCGCTTTCATCTCCGGAATTCAACTCCACAGGTAATTTGATCGAGTTTCGCCACCCCTCATCTCCCCACAGTCCCCACACTTTCAGAAATTGCCCGCCCTATTTCAGGATGTCCTCGAAGCACCTTTCATCATAGTAACAACACTCCATCTCATCATGGTTCGGGTACCACACCTGGGCGAAAAAAGGGTTCACTTTGGCGATCTCGTCGTAGTTCCACGGGGGTGGAGTGCATTCCGGACACCAGTGTCCCCCCAGCAAAACGAGCGTCGGACTGGCATCGAACTCATGGCCGAAGGCGCAACGCCACCTGAGTTTGGTGGCCAGGTCTCCCCGGACCATGCTTTCTGAGAGGCATTCGCCACCGCGAAATTCGGCCGCGCCTTTCATATCCTCGATATCCAGCTCTGATTTCGGTTTGCTTTCATCGTAACCATGATCGAGCCGAATATAATTATCGGCCCCGCAAACCGGCATGTCACCATTCCAGTCAGGGATGCGCCTCCACTCCTCCTCTGATTTGAAAAACGCCGTGATCCTGCCCTCCAGATTGCTCCGGAACCAGTGCATGGTTCCATCTCTGCCTTTCGTCATCGGCTCCATGACGAACTTTTTCACCAGCGTTTTTGGAATGGCATGCCCAACTCCCGGCAGTTTAGCTAATTTCCCATACCAGGGAAGGTGTTCGTGAACCTGCCGAAAGTGCTCCTCCAGTCCGTCCGACCGGAAATGGAGATAGTCGTTGAGTACGTCGGAATCCTCGAACCACTGGCAGTGAAAGTTCCTCAGCGCGAACCAGTTGCGCTCAACGATTTTACGGAAGTCGCCCATTCCCAGCCGTCTGAACATCTCCTCCATATACTCGACAAAGACCACGCGGCAGGAGGCGCCACCGCCTATATTGTAGATTCCCCGCCAGAATTCCTCGGGAACATCCTCCTCACAGGCGTTTGCCAGCAGCCGCCCGGCATCCGTGGGGGTGACAAATTCGATATGAGTGTTCAGTGGCTGATGAAACATGATGGGATCCATCAGCGACATCGTTTCCGGGATGGCGATATAAGTCTGTCGGCAGGATACCCAGTATTTGAGACCCGACTCGATGACCATTTTCTCCGCCTCGATCTTGGTAGTGGCATAAGCGTCGTAAACGCTCGGCTTGAGCGGATCGCCCGTACGCCCAACATGGATAGGCGGCAACCTGTCACCGGTCATCGCGACCGAGCCTATATTCACCAGCCGGATGCTATCCGGATCGGGCTGTTCCTTTATCGCCCTGATGATGTTATCTATGGAGCCTACATTGATCTTCCGGGCAAGGTCCGGATTGTGATCCGCGGCGGGCGCTATCATGGCGGCAGGGTGCAATACATAATCCGCTCCGGTCACACACCGAAGGACATCATCATAGTTTGTCAGGTCTCCCCAGACGATCCGGACCCCCGGCTCATTAAGGTACCGGGCCATCATTTTCTTGTTCTTCTCCGAGGGCCGGACCAGCGTCACTATATCGAACCTCTCCCTGCGCTTGAGAAGCTCCTTGAATCCAGCGCTGCCCATGGAACCGGTAGTGCCGGTGATGAATACCGTTTTCTTCTCCATTTAGTTTCACTCCATCAACAGGTATATATACTGATGGTAATTTACATTACCCGAGTATGGTAGCGCAACCCTTCGCTTCAAGAAAAACACGGCGTTTTTAATGTAACGGCCCTTAAATAAGCAGCTTTTCAGGTGAAGCGACGAGGTGAAAATAGCGTTTAAGTCAGCCTTTTAAAAGTTCGCGTGAGTGTGATAGAATTAAGTTCAGGAATGAAGAGTTATTTCCTTGGTTTAGATGTTGGTTCGGTAAACGCCAAGCTGGCCCTTATAGACAGCGATTCAAATATTATTCATCTTGACTCTGAACGCGTTACTACCGGCCCGAGACCGGCGGTCATCTCTCTCCTGTCAAGGCTTAACGAGAAAGTAAGCCTTGATGATATCGTATCCGCCGGGGTTTCGGGGTCGGGCAAGGGCGTAATTCCGAAGAATTTAAACTGGGCCAGTTACAGTAGCCCGCTGGCTATTATCTCCGGGCTGCTTCAATTCCACCCCGAAGTCAAGACCATTGTCCAGATCGGCGGTCAGAGTTCGCTGGTAATAGAGCTCCAGGATGGGCTCAAGAAACCCTGGAAAATATCCTCGAACCCACTATGTGCCGCCGGTACGGGGAGATTCCTGGAGCAGCAGGCCTACAGGCTTGGAATCAGCCTGGATGATTTTGCCCATCTTGCGTTGAGCGCGGAGGGGGGCGCTCCGAGGATCGCGGCGCGGTGCAGCGTCTTCGCCAAGACCGACCTGATTCATCTCCAGCAAAAGGGCGCCCCGGTTGAATCGATACTGTATTCCCTTTCGGATAGTGTCGCCCGAATGGTAGCCTCCTTCAAGAAGGGTAGTTTCGTCGAGCCGGTCTTTTTAACAGGAGGTGTCGCCGCCAATTCCGCTGTGCTTAAATCGCTCGAGGACGTCATATCCGCGAGAAACGGTCACAGGACCGAGGTGAAAGTTCCCGAGCTCTATTTTGATACCGAGGTTCTGGGTTGCGCGCTGCTGGCCAGGGAGTCGGAGAGAGAATCGAAGGTCGTTATCCTCGAGCGAGAGGGGCTAGGGCAGCGATACTTCCATATGCCCCCGCTGGAGAGGTTCTCACAGTCATCAAACTGGGAGACTCCCGAGATCGAAGGTCCCTTCAACGGTTACCTGGGAATCGATGTGGGGTCCACGAGCACTAAGGGAGTTATTCTCGATGAGTCCGGCAGGACTGTAATGGCTAAAAATTACCTGATGACCGCCGGAAGACCTCTGGAGGCGGTCAAGCAGGTGCTCCGGAATCTGCTCGCGAATGTTGGTGATAATGCCTGTATTAAAGGGGTGGGGGTGACCGGTTCGGGGCGGTACCTGGTCGGCAGTTTCATAGGAGCCGACCTGATAAAGAACGAGATAACCGCGCAGACACGGGCCGCTGAGGATTTGGCCCCGGACGCGGATATCATTGAGATCGGCGGGCAGGATTCAAAGCTGGTGATCAAGCGTAACGGGGTGGTGGTCGATTATCAGATGAACAAGGCCTGCGCCGCCGGTACCGGAAGCTTCATAGATGAGCTCGCCGAAATGCTGGGAGTGCGGGTCAAAGACGGGGAATTCGCCAGCCTGGCCTTCGAGGCCCCCCATCTCATCGATCTTGGTTCCCGATGTGCCGCCTTTATGGGGCAGGCTGTGGCCTCCGCGCAGCAGGAGGGCGTACAGATAGAGGTGATAACCGCCAGCCTGGCCAACTCAATTGCCCGTAATTACCTCTCAAAAGTGGTGGAGATGCGCCGGCTGGGGGATCAGGTGATTTTGACGGGGGCGGTATTTTACAATGAATCAGTGGTTGCCGCGTTCCGGCAATTGCTCGAGGACCGCGAATTGATCGTCCCCGAGCATAAAGAGGTAACCGGAGCGATAGGCGCCGCCCTTCTGGCCAGAGAGGAGAAGCAGGAAGGCCAGTCAGGATTCAAGGGCTTCACCCGGCTGGTAAACGAGGATTACAAGCTGAGAACGTTCACCTGTAACCGTTGTGATAACAACTGCACAATCAGCCGGCTGGAACTGGAAGGCGAGCCACCGACTTTTTACGGCAGCCGGTGTGATCTTTATGACAGCACTGTCAGCCACGAGAAGAAAGTCACCGCTTTTGACGAGCGTGAATCACTGTTGCTTAAAGGGTATGATGAAGAAGCCGGCGGTGGAATTACGGTGGGACTTCCCCGCGCTCTTCTCATGTACGATTTTGCCCCCACGTTTATCGGTTTCCTCAATGAACTGGGGGTGAAAATAGCTCTATCACGTAAGACGAACCGTCAGGTTATCGAGCGTTCGGCGGAGTTGAGTTACACGGATAGCTGCTTCCCGATCAAACTCCTGCACGGGCACGCGGAGAGCCTGAAAGAAAAGGGTGTCGATTACATCTTGTTCCCCAGCTCACTCCGTCTGGGACGTAAAGAGGGAGATGAAAACCAGAAATACGCCTGTCCTCTGGTTCAAGCGTCTCCATTCCTGATCCGTGAGGCCATAAAACTGCACGACGATCTACTTATCCCCTTCATCGATTTCAGCATGGGCGATAAGGAAGTCCTTGACGAACTTACCGGAGTCGCGCGCTCTCTCGGATTCAGTAGATGGCGTGGAAGGAAGGCCGCGCGCGCTGGACTGGCGGCTCAGAGGGAGTTTGAAAGGGTTCGTGAGGAGCGGGGCCGGGAGCTGTTGAAACAGATACGCGATAATAACCAGATAGGTGTGGTGATCTTATCGCGGTCTTACATGTCACAGGACTCGGGGGCTAACCTGGGCATCGCCGACCAGTTGGCGCAACTGGGCGTGGTGCCTGTTCCCCTTGATTTCCTGCCGATTTCCGAGGTGGATGTCAGTCAGTATTCGGACAGGCCTTACTGGGCATATGAGAGCAAGCTGATCGCCGGGGCTCATATAGTGGCTACCACCCCTCACCTGTATGGATTGATACTGACCAATTTCGGCTGTGGACCTAATTCTTTTGTGTTGAATATTGTTGAGGATATCATTGGCTCCAAGCCGCTTGGACAGCTTGAAATAGATGAGCATGCCGCTGAAGCGGGAATAGTCACTCGTATTGAGGCGTTTGTAGATACCGTTAAAGGTTTTGACCGGTCAGGAAAGCCGCGAAGCCTGACGAAGGATATCTATCGCTCCGCTTCCCTGCTGGATAATTCCAAGGGAGTGCTGCTGCTTCCAAGAATGTGTCCCCATGTGGAGGTAATGGCGGCCGCCATGCAGGCGTTCGGTGTGGATGCTGTGGCTTTGCCACCGGCGAATGAGAATAATCTCATTTACAGCAACCGGTTCACCAGCGGCAGGGAATGTCTGCCCTACCGGGTAACACTGGGGGATTTCCTCAGGCTATACTATGAAAACAGCCACGGACTTGACCTCAACCGCGTTGAGCTTTTCATGGCGGGAGCTTTCGGGCCCTGTCGTCTTGGTAAATACGCCCTGGAGCAGGGTGTCATCCTCAGAGAGCTTGGATTCGACATACCGATAAGGACCAGCGTTTCAAATAACGCCTATCGAGATTGGGGACTGGGTGTAGCGTTCGAGAGGCTGTTCTGGAAAGGTGTGGTTGCCTATGATTATCTCCAGAAGCTACTCTGGCGTACCAGGCCTTATGAAAAAGACCAGGGATCCGCGGACGCGGTATTCGCGGAATTGGCCGGAGCGGTAGCAGACCGGATGCGCGCCAGGGAGGAGTTTGACGATATCCTTCGTGATGCTGTGCCGCGGTTTAAGAAACTGGTTGACCCGGAGATCCCCCGTAAACCGCTGGTCGGTATAAACGGTGAGATATTCCTGCGCTCGAATGATTTCAGCAATAATGACCTGGTTCGCAATTGTGAGGACGCCGGACTGGAGGTGGTCGTCTCCCCGTTCGGTGAGTGGGTTAAATATCTTTCCCTCAGGAATATCGAGGACGGGATCAAGCACAAGCAACCCATGAAGTTGCTTCGCGGTTACCTGAAGCATAGAATACAGATTCGTGATGAGAATTCTGTTTTACGTCAATTCGAGCCGTTCGTAGATGTCGAGGAACCGACTATCTCCGAGCTGTTGAAACTGACAAGCCTGCATCTTTCACCCAAATGCGGCAGTGAAGCTGTGCTTAGTATCGGTTCCGGGATTGAGTGGATGGAGAATCCCAGGTTCGCCGGTGTTATTTCGGTAATGCCACACGGCTGTATGCCCGGCGGGATAGTGGCCGCCATGTCGGAAAATCTCAGTCAGGATTACGGCAAACCATGGATATCGCTTACCTACGATGGCTCACTGGAATCCAGCAACCTGGTGAAAATCTATAATTTCGCCGAGATCCTTCGCTTCTCCGGTCCTGGAACGGAGAAGCACTAGGGTAACGTCTCTTGAATACCCCAACTCTCGCTGGTATTAACTGTATGCGAATATTCCAGCCTTACTCCCACCACCACCCAACTCTGCCTACTCCGGTAACGCGCTCGGGGTTACGAGCGCGTTACCGGAGTAGGCGGCTTGTTAAGGAACCTCTTGAGTCAAGTGGTGACTTCGTTGGAATAGTTTACATAAGCGGTGGCGAGCGTCATGCTCGCTGGTGAGGTCCGAACCGGGCCAGGCGTGGTCATATTCCTGGTGGAACGGGTACGTACAC